>CAMDFY010000133.1 GCA_945897705.1 Bifidobacterium breve
GATCGACCGCGACCAACTGGCACTGGCCATCGAGTTCGTTCGGGACGTTGGCTTCTACTCGGAGGACGACGCGGTCGACGTGCTGCTGGCCGACGACACCACCCGCGGGGCCTTGGTCAACCACGTCCTCGACCCGGACTCCGTGGCCCGCCCCGCCCCTCCCTACGCCACCGCGGCGCGGCAGTGGGAGGAACTGGAGGGGTTCGTGGAATCCCGGCTCCGCCGCGAGTAGCGGCGCAACACTTCAGCGCGAGTCGGTCAGCGGTATTGGAGTCGTTAGCGGTAGTGGGTCGTGAGCGGTATTGGGTCGTTGGCGTGATGTTCCCCCGCACACCTAGCGCGCGGGCCTGGGTGAGCAACTCCTGGTACTGCTGGGGCGAGATGTTCTTCTCCCGCGTCAGGATGTAGCCGCTCTGGCCGGACGGGTCGCTGACGATGATCCAGCTGTAGTCCGGCGCCTTGGCCAGGATCGTGTAGTTGCCCGGCGGATTCGCCGACGGGGTTCCACCGAAGCCCACGTTCAGCGCGGTGTTGGTCTCGTTCACCGGCACGGCGGATCCGGTGATCGACGATCGGGGGCCCCGATTGAAGAAGTAGTTGCCCGAGTTCTGCACCTTGATCGTGCCGTCGGGGTTCACGCTGTAGGTCGCCTGGGTGTTCACCAAGCCGATCGAGAAGAACTGCTTGACGCTGCCCTGCTCGTAGTAGGTGCCGGCGAACTGGGCCGGGTCTACCGGATCCGAGGAGGGCACCGCGGGGATCGGCGGCACCACCGGAGCCGGAACCGGGGGTTGGGCCCGCCGTGCCACTGCCGGGGTGCGCCCCGTCGGCACCGCGGCGGTGGCTCGCACCGCTGCCGCCGACACGTCCGACACGACCGGCAGGTCCCGGACCCCCGCGACCCCAACGGAACCAGCGGAACCAGCGAGGGTCGAGCCACCCGCGATCGCCGAGGCGCCCGCCAAGGGACGCCGGGCATCGCTGCCGCGGTTGGTTCGCGCGACGCGATCCACGCCCGTGGACGTCGCCGGTGTCGAGGCGGTAACACGCGCCTCGTCCGGCGTTGCGGCATCGGTATCGGCGGCTGCGGATCCCGCGCCGAACAGCATGGCCGCACCGAGGCCCGCCAGCACCGCGCCGGAACCTAACCAAGTATGAGAAGACGTCATTTCGGGAAACCCTTCCGTCGGCGCACGAGCGCGGCCTTTCAGCAAACCCTACCCGAAGATCGGACGCACCGAAAAAGCATGTCCAGGACATAGCCCCGTACGTCATTCTTTTGTCAGCGAACTTCAGCCGTCAGCGAACTTCGGCTCAGATCACCGTCAGGTTGTGGGCGGTTGCGTGACGAACAGCGCTAAGGGGTATCGACTGGTCCAGTGTTGCGAACCGGCCGCCGTTCGCGGTGGCCAGCGCAAGGAGATAGGCGTCGGTGACCTGTCGATGGCCATGGAGGCGTCCGTAGTCGATGAGGTCCTCGTCGAGCAGGCTCACCGAACACGGCCAAAACTCGTGATAGTCGGTTGCCGCGGCGCGGGCCAGCTTTCCGATCGCCTGCGCAGGGGGCACCGGGCTGGGGTATCGGGGCTGGCTGATGATTCGAACGAAGCCGTTCTGAGTTATTGCACAAGACGCCCAGCCGTGCCCGATCTCGGCGTCGACCCAACGACGAACGCGCTCGTGGTCGACGTGATCGCTGTCCAGCAGCGCAATCAGGACATTGACGTCCAGCAGCGCGCGCGTCACACCGCTTCTTCGTCACGGAGCCGGTCAACGAGAGCGTTCGATACAGCAGGCCCCCGATGCTCGAAGGGTTCAAACCCATAGAAGCTTTCGGGACCCTCGCGCAGATCGGACTTCTGCTGCTGCGTCAGCGCCTGCCGGGCAAGGTCGGACAGCACCTCGCCGGCGGTGCGGTTCTCGCGGCGAGCGCGTTCCTTCACCGCGAGCAATATGTCGTCGTCCAGCGACAGCGTGGTGCGCATGCATCTGATGCTAGCGCATCAGGTTGTCAGCCCATCAACACCGCGAACCGCGGTTTGATCACCTCATCGATGATCGCAAGGCGCTCGTCGAAGTGGATGAACGCCGACTTCATCGCGTTGACGGTGAACCGCTCCAAGTCGCTCCAGCCGTAGCCGAACGCCTCGGCGAGGCGGAACATCTCCTTACTCATGCTGGTGTCGCTCATCAACCGGTTGTCGGTGTTGACCGTGACCCGGAACCGCAACCGCGCCAGCAGGTCGAACGGGTGGTCCTCAATGCTGTCCACCGCCCCAGTCTGCACGTTGGAACTCGGGCACATCTCGAGCGGAATCCGTTTATCCCGGACGATCCCCGCGACTCGTCCCAGCACGGCCTCGCCGGCGGGCCCGATTTCGATGTCATCGACGATGCGCACCCCGTGCCCGAGGCGGTCGGCCCCGCAGAACGCGATCGCCTCGTGGATCGACGGCAGGCCGAAGGCTTCCCCGGCGTGAATCGTGAAGCGGGCGTTGTTGGCACGCATGTACTCGAAGGCGTCGAGGTGGCGCGACGGCGGAAAGCCGGCCTCGGCGCCGGCGATGTCGAAGCCGACCACGCCCGCGTCGCGGTGCCGGATCGCCAACTCGGCGATCGCGCGGGACCGTGCGGCATGGCGCATCGCGGTCACCAGACACCGCACCACGATCGTCCGGCCGGCGGCGGCCGCGGCCCGCTCCCCCGCGGCGAATCCGGCCAGCACCGCCATTACCACTTCGTCCAGCGAAAGCCCGCCCGCGGTGTGCAACTCGGGCGCAAAGCGCACCTCGGCGTAGACGACGTGGTCGGCGGCGAGGTCGGCCACACACTCGAGGGCGACCCGGTGCAGCGCCTCGGGCGTCTGCATGACCGCGACCGTGTGGGCGAACGGCTCGAGATAGCGCACCAGTGAACCGCTATGCGCCGCCGTGCGAAACCACGACGTCAACTCGGCCGGATCGGTGCTCGGCAGGTCGTCGTACCCGGCCTCGCCAGCGAGTTCAATCACGGTCGCCGGCCGCAGTCCACCGTCGAGATGGTCATGCAGCAGCGCCTTCGGGGCCTGCCCGATCATCTCAAGGGTCAACGGTGTGGTCACTGGAACCATTCTGCCCCCGGGCCACACCTCGAGCGTCCATCGGAGTGAGAGCTACTCCACACCCAACGTAATGTCCACGTCATTCTCCTGACCGCACCGCCGGAGATAGAGTCACAGCAGTAACTCACCGCACGGAGGCCACGATGACGACGACGGCAGTGCCGGCTCCCGCCACCCGGGTCAAGCCGCCGCGACGACGCACCTATTACCGCGGCGACCCCGGCATGTGGTCGTGGGTGCTGCACCGCATCACCGGCGCGACCATTTTCTTCTTCCTGTTCGTCCACGTCCTCGATACCGCGCTGGTACGGGTCAGCCCGCAGGCCTACAACGAAGTAGTCGAGACCTACAAGACCCCGATCATCGGCCTGATGGAGCTAGGCCTGGTGGCCGCAGTGCTCTATCACGCGCTCAACGGCGTCCGGGTGATCCTGGTCGACTTCTGGGAGCAGGGACCGCGCTACCAGCGGCAGATGCTGTGGGCAGTGGCCGGTGCCTGGTTGCTCATCATGGTTCCGGCCACCGTCGTCATCGGCATGCACATGGCGGAGCGTTTCCTGTGACCACCGCCGCCGAGGGCCGCCTCGGCCCGCCCGCACCCGTCCTCGAACGCGACCACGACCGTCCGGCCAGTCTGGACAGTCCGCGCGCGCCGCGACGACGCAACGCCATGCCCAACTTCGAGAAGTACGCCTGGCTGTTCATGCGGTTCTCCGGGGTAGTGCTGATCTTCCTGGTTCTCGGCCACCTGTTCATCGGGTTGATCATGGAGAACGGGGTGTACCGCGTGGACTTCAACTACGTGGCTCAGCGCTGGGCTTCGCCGTTCTGGCAGATCTGGGACCTGTCGATGCTGTGGCTGGCTCAGTTGCACGGCGGCAATGGCATGCGAACGATCATCGCCGACTACGCCCGCAAGGACTCCACCCGGTTCTGGCTCAACGGAATGCTGGCCGTGTCGATGGCCCTGATCCTGGTGGTCGGCACCTACGTTTTGCTGACCTTTGATCCGAACATCACATGACCGCCGAAAGGATTGGTTGATGATCATCGAGCACAAGTACGACGTCGTCATCGTCGGCGCCGGCGGTGCCGGAATGCGCGCCGCCGTGGAGGCCGGCCCGCGCGTCCGCACGGCGGTACTGACCAAGCTGTACCCGACTCGCAGCCACACCGGCGCCGCCCAGGGCGGCATGTGCGCGGCCCTGGCGAATGTCGAAGAGGACAACTGGGAGTGGCACACCTTCGACACCGTCAAGGGCGGGGACTATCTCGCCGATCAGGACGCCGTCGAGATCATGTGTAAGGAAGCCATCGACGCGGTACTGGACCTTGAGAAGATGGGCATGCCGTTCAACCGGACGCCGGAGGGGCGCATCGACCAGCGCCGCTTCGGTGGCCATACCCGCGATCACGGCAAAGCCCCGGTGCGCCGGGCCTGCTACGCGGCCGACCGGACCGGCCACATGATCCTGCAGACGCTGTACCAAAACTGCGTCAAGCACGACGTCGAGTTCTTCAACGAGTTCTACGCGTTGGATCTGGTGCTCACCGAGACCGCGCGGGGCCCGGTGGCCACCGGCGTGGTGGCCTACGAACTGGCCACCGGCGACATTCACGTTTTCCATGCCAAGGCGATCGTGTTGGCGACCGGCGGATCGGGCCGGATGTTCAAGACCACCTCCAACGCGCACACCCTCACCGGCGACGGCCTGGGCATCGTGTTCCGCAAAGGACTGCCGTTGGAGGACATGGAGTTTCACCAGTTCCATCCGACCGGCTTGGCGGGCCTGGGAATCCTGATCTCAGAGGCGGTCCGCGGCGAAGGCGGCCGGCTGCTCAACGGGGAGGGCGAGCGTTTCATGGAGCGCTATGCGCCGACGATCGTCGACCTGGCCCCGCGCGACATCGTCGCGCGGTCGATGGTGCTCGAGGTACTCGAGGGCCGCGGCGCCGGCCCGCACAAGGACTACGTCTACATCGATGTCCGCCACCTGGGTGCCGATGTACTCGAAGCCAAGCTGCCGGACATCACCGAGTTCGCCCGTACCTATCTCGGCGTCGACCCGGTTACCGAACTGGTGCCGGTCTACCCGACCTGTCACTACCTGATGGGCGGTATTCCGACCACGGTGATCGGCGAGGTGTTGCGCGACAACACCCACGTGGTGCCGGGCTTGTACGCGGCCGGCGAATGCGCCTGCGTGTCGGTGCACGGCGCCAATCGGTTGGGCACCAACTCGCTGCTGGACATCAACGTGTTCGGGCGCCGGGCCGGGCTCGCGGCCGCCTACTACGCGGCCGGGAACCCCCGCGTCGAACTGCCGGCGGATCCGGCCGCCATGGTCGGCGACTGGGTGGCGAGCATCCTCTCCGAGCACGGCAACGAACGGGTCGCCGACATCCGCACGGACTTGCAGCAGTCCATGGACAACAACGCCGCGGTATTCCGTACCGAGGAGACTCTCAAGCAGGCCATGACCGACATTCACGGGCTCAAAGAGCGTTACTCGCGGATCACGGTGCACGACAAGGGCAAGCGTTACAACAGCGACCTGCTGGAGGCCATCGAGTTGGGATTCCTGCTCGAGCTCGCCGAGGTTACCGTGGCCAGTGCGCTCAATCGCAAGGAGACCCGCGGCGGCCATGCCCGTGAGGACTACCCCAACCGGGATGACACCAATTACATGCGGCACACCATGGCCTACAAGGAGGGCCGGGACCTGCTCAGCGATATCCGCTTGGATTACAAGCCGGTGGTGCAGACCCGCTACGAGCCGATGGAGCGGAAGTACTGAGATGCCAAAGAAGCACTGCAATGGATAAACAGTGACAACCGTCATCGAGAAAGCCGAAGCCGGCGACCCACCGCTGCCGCCGGTTCCCCCCGGCGCGGTCATGGTGACGCTGAAGATCGCGCGCTTCAATCCCGAAGACCCCGAGGCTTACACCGATTCCGGTGGCTGGCAGAGCTTCCGGGTGCCGTGTCTGCCCACCGACCGGCTGCTGAACCTGCTGATCTACGTGAAGAGTTACCTGGACGGAACGCTGACGATGCGCCGGTCCTGCGCGCATGGCGTTTGCGGATCGGATGCGATGCGCATCAATGGCGTCAACCGGTTGGCCTGCAAGGTGCTGATGCGCGATCTTCTTCCCAAGGCTCCTGCCCGTGGCCGCTCCGCAGGCTCCGCGTCGGAGGCCAAACCGCTGACCATCACCGTCGAACCGATTCGGGGCCTGGCCGTCGAGAAGGATCTCGTGGTGGATATGGAGCCCTTCTTCGACGCCTATCGCGCGATCAAGCCCTACCTGATCACCAGCGGAAACTCACCCACCCGCGAACGCATCCAGAGCCCGACCGACCGGGCCCGCTACGACGACACCACCAAGTGCATCCTGTGTGCCTGCTGCACGACCAGTTGCCCGGTGTTCTGGAACGAGGGCAGCTACTTCGGGCC
>CAMDFY010000134.1 GCA_945897705.1 Bifidobacterium breve
ACGCCGATTTTCGCCCGCAACTGCCGTGCGATGTCCACCGCGCCGGAGTTGTCGAAGCCCAGGCGCAGGGACACCACGTAGGGGCGGTCCGGTGCCGGTTCCGGCTGTGCGGGGTTCGGGCGCACCTCAACGCTGGGCACCTGCTGCGCCGCCTGCTCGAGTTCGGCCACGGCGGCGGCCATATCGTCGTACGTCGCGTCCGCCCGGGGCGCGGCCACCAGTGCCAACGCGGACGCGCCCTGCTGCGCATACTGGTTTTCGATCGCGTTCTGGACGTGCAACGACTGCGAGTCCGCCACCTCGAAGCCGCCGCCGGTCAGTTGGTTGGACTGGGTCAGCGCAAGATAGATCGACGGCAGCAACGCGAACACCCAGCAGCCAAAAACCAGCCATCGGTGTCTGCGCAGCGTGCCGCTCAGACGCATCATGAACTGCTGGATGGCTATTCTCCCCGAAATTGCAGCGAATCGCGTGGTTGCGAGCCTACCGCAGCACCGTCGGCGCACCACGGTGACAAGATCCGGCCCGGACAGCACCGGGCAGCGCGACTGCCTTACGATGATCTTCTCGCTGACTGTGAAGGAGTTGTGCCGATGATCAGCAGCACTTACACGCGTGGGGTCGGTGCCGCGATCGGTGCGGGCGTGGTTGTCGGTGCGCTGGTCCTCGGCGTGGCCCCGTCGGCGCACGCCGCCCCGCCCAACTGCACCGCTGCGGACCTCGCCGGGGTTGCCTCGGGCGTCTCCGCGGCCACCTCGGCGTACCTGTTCACCCACCCCGACGTCAACGCTTTCTTCACCGGGTTGGAGGGCACGCCCCGCGACACCCTTCGGGATTCGGTGCGGCAGTATTTCGACGCCAACCCCCAGGTGCAGGCTGAACTCGCCGGGATCCGCCAGCCGTTGGTGGATTTGAAGGCGCGCTGCGGGAGCTCCGACGACCTCGACGCCCCGAATCCCTAGCGGGCGCGGGCCCTCCACCGGTGGGCTATTTTCCGCCAGCCCAGGATGCCCCGCCAGCCCAGGATGAGTAGCGCGGTCACCACGGTGGCCACCACGATGAAACTCACCGCGGTTCCCTCGGACGTGGCGTGCCGCAACAGCATTCCCACCACCACGGTGCACACCCATACGACGACACCGGTCGGTGCCAACGCGGTGGGGCGATGCCAACCCCGGGAGAGCAACCAGCCGATCGCCGTCCCGGTCAGGAATGGCCAGGCCGTCTCGGCGACGCCCACGACGCTCACCCCTTCGGCATGGTTCCTTCTGCCGAGCGCGACGAAGAACACCACGCAGGCGACATCGGCGACCAACGCCGGCAGCACCGGCGACCTTGCCTTGAGGTTCTCCATAATCATCGAAGGATATTCCTGGCCGGGTATTTCAGGACGGCCCGTCGGTGTCGTGCTCGGGGGTCGCGAGCTCATCGATCGCGACGTCGGGATCCAGTGCGCCGTCGGTCCGGAACATGAAGAAGAACACCACCCACCCGATCGCGGAGATGAAGATCCAGCTGACCAGGCGGTAGATCAGCATTGCCGAGATCGCGTCCGCCAGCGCCATTCCACTGGAGACCAGGCCGGGAACCAGGATGGCCTCCACGACCAGCAACCCACCCGGCATCAGCGGGATCGCGCCCATCGCGCGGGCGGCCGCATAGGCCACGGTCAGTCCCGCCAGCGACGGATGCCCGCCCGCGGCGTAGGCCGCAAAGGCCAGGCAGGCGACGTCGGCAATCCAATTGAACAGCGACCAGCCGAACGCCTCCGAGAGTGCGCGCCGGCCGAGGCTCACCGATTCCAGTTGGGTGAGCGTCTCTCGCCACCTTCGTAGTCCGGTATCGGCGGGCTTGCTGCGTAACGAGTTCAGCCAGCCCAGCACTCTGACGCCGATGCCGTCGATGAGTTCCGGGCGGGTCGCCACCGCCTGGGCGAGGAGCAGTAGTGCGATGAACCCACCGAGGGTGAACAGCAAGGAGAATGGATTGTCCTTGGCCCCCAACAGAAATGCGCCGCCCAGGCCCAACAGGGCCAGTCCCACGACTTGAAGTGCGCCCGACATCACCAACTGCCAGGAAGCCACCACCGGTGAGGCGCCCCAGAGCCGTTGTTGCCGGTAGACGAAGGTGGCCGAGAGCACCGGGCCGCCGGGAAGTGTCGTACTTAAGGCGTTGCCTGCGTAGAACGCGGCTTCCGAACGCCATTGGCTCACCGTCACTCCCGCCGATCGCAGCAGTGTCCGTTGAATCTGGGCAAAGCTGTGCATCGAGGCCATGGCTGCCGCGATCGCCGCCAGCACCCACCACAGGTTCGCCGACAGCAGGCTCTGCCAGGCCTTGGCTAGTTGATCCCACACCAGGGTGGCCTCCACCGCGAGGACGATCACCGCCACGCCGATCAATACCCAGCGCACCCACCAGTACTTCCCCCGGACCGAGGTGGTGTGGGCCACGGGTTTCAGGGTAGCGGTGCTCAGGCCGGTTAGGCTGGCTCGGTGACGGCCGGTCGAGGTCCCGATAACGACGCTGTCGCGCCCCTGGTTCGCAAGGCGACGGCTTGGGCCTGGCACCTGTTGATCCTTCTCGCGGCAGTCGTGGCATTGCTGTTGGTGATGTGGCAGCTACGGGTGATTGTGGTTCCGGTTTTTATCGCCGTCATCCTGACGGCGTTGCTGCTGCCCGCGGTCGACCGGCTCGATCAGCGCGGAATGCCCCGCGGCGGCGCGGTGGCACTGGTGTTACTCGGTGGACTCGGACTGTTCGGCGGCATCCTGACTTTCGTTGTCAGCCAATTCGTTTCCGGACTACCGGGCCTCGTCACGGAGGTGACCCGCAGCATCGACAACGCCACGAACTGGTTGATCGATGGTCCCGCCCATCTGAGCCGGGAACAGATCGACAAGGCCGGCGATACGGCCGTTGCGGCGTTGCGCGACAACCAGGAGAAGCTGACCAGCGGAGCGCTGTCTACCGCGGCTACCTTGACCGAGATCGTGACCGGCGCCCTGTTGACGCTGTTCACCTTGATCTTCCTGCTCTCCGGTGGCCGCGGCATCTACGTCTACCTGACGAAGATCGTTCCGGCCGGCTCCCGGGATCGGGTCCGTGCCGCCGGCCGGGCCGGGTTCGGATCGCTGATCGGATATGTCAGGGCGACGTTTCTGGTGGCGCTCGTCGATGCCGTCGGTATCGGTTCCGGTTTGGCGATCCTGGGCATTCCGCTGGCACTTCCACTGGCGTCGCTGGTGTTTCTCGGCGCCTTCGTGCCGCTGATCGGGGCGGTGCTCACCGGGTTTGTCGCCGTCGTGGTTGCCCTGCTGGCCAAGGGATTCATCTATGCCCTGATCACTCTGGGCCTCATCGTCGCGGTGCAGCAGGTCGAGTCCCATGTGCTTCAGCCGTTGCTGATGGGCCGGGCGGTGTCGATCCACCCGCTGGCGATCGTGCTTGCCATCGCCACCGGCGCGGTGCTCGCCGGGATCATCGGTGCGCTGTTGTCGGTTCCGCTCCTGGCGTTCCTGAACAGCGCCATCCGCGTGCTGGTGGCTCCCAGGGAACCCGACGCCGCCGACGACGGAGGGTTTAGAGCCGACCTTCCCGCCGCAGCAGATCCTGCGCACTGACCCCGTTGGATTTGGCGCGAGCATTGAGTTGCTCGGTGGCCACGTCGGAGTCGCCCGAAATCGGCCGGCTCACCGGGATGGCGCGGGTTTCCTCTGCGTAGTCCGGCGCGGACTGGGTCGGTATTGCGGTCGTCGGCGGCTCCTCGGCCGGGGTCGGCTCGACGATCACCGACGTCGGTTCGCTCGCGCTCGAGGGCTCGATGCGGTCCGGCCGCGGGAGCACCTTGCCGCGAATCTCGCTGAGCCAGGACCCGATGTCCCGGCCCCCAGAGGATTTACCTTCTGAGGATTTACCTTCTGGGGGCTTTCCTTCAGGGGATTTACCTACTGGGGACTTACCTTCGGGGGATTGAGCCGTGCCGAATCGCGTGGTGGGTGCTTCATCGGTGGATTGTCCCGGGCTGCCCACCGGTTGAGCCGGGGCAGCGACCGCGCTGACGAGCGCGCCCGCGGGCTGGCGAACGGCGGGCCGCTTGAGTTCGTCGGGAAGGGTGGTCTCGCCGAGACCGATCTTGTGCTGCAGGCGTTTCATCCATTTCGGCGCCCACCAACAGTCATCACCGAGCAGTTTCATGATCGCCGGAACCAGGAACATCCGCACGATGGTCGCGTCGAGCAGGAGGGCGATCAGCAGACCGAACGCCAAATACTTCATCATGACCAGGTCGGAGAACACGAACGCGCCGGCCACCACGGCCAGCACCAGCGCGGCTGCGGTGATCAACCGACCGGTGGTGGCGGTACCGACCCGGATTGATTCGGTGGTGGACATGCCGCGATCGCGGGCCTCCACCATCCGGGATACCAGAAACACTTCGTAGTCGGTCGACAGGCCGTAGATCACCGCGATGATCAACCCGATCATCGGGGCCATCAGCGGCTGCGGGGTGTAGTTCATCAACCCGGATCCGTGTCCGTCAACGAACATCCAGGTCAGGATGCCCATCGTCGATCCGAGGGTGAGTGCGCTCATCAGCGCCGCTTTGATCGGCAGCACCAGCGAACCGAACGCCAGGAACATCAGGACCGTGGTCGTGGAGATCAACAGCAGCACCATCAGGGGCAGCCTCGAGTACAGGCTGTGGATGGAGTCCTGTTCCAGTGCCGGGGTGCCGCCGACATAGACCGATACCCCTCGCGGCGGGGAGATGTCCCGCAACTCCGCGATCTTTTCCGCGGCGTCGTTGCGGTTGATCAAGCCGTTCTGGATGACCCGCACCGACGGGTCGTTCGAGGTGCCCGGGCGTGGCTTCCACATGGCGTCGGGGTTGTTGTCCGGATCGGTGAAGCCGCTGATGGCCATCGCCCGGCTGCGGATCTCCGCGACCTGCTGGTCGGTGACGGGTTGGCCGTCGTCGTTGGAGATCACCAGCGTCAGCGGTTCGGTGCGGAACCCCGGGAAGGTCCGGTCGAATTCCTCTTGGGCCACCCGGACCGGATTATCCGGCGGCAGGTACTTCTCGCTGATGCCGCCGAGTGCGAGGTTCCCCAGCGGAATGATCATCACGACCAAGAGCACCACGATCGGGGCGGCGAACAGGATGGGCCGCTTCATCACCCGGTTGACCAACTTGCCCCAGAACCCGCTTTCGACCTCTTCGCGGGTCTTGGTTTTCTGGGTCCTCTCGGCCACCCACTCGATGATGTTTCGGGACACCGACCAGTTCCGCAGGAACGGCACCCTCAGCAGGGTTCGGACCCCCAGTGCATCGACGTTCGGCCCGAGGATGGCGAGGATGGCGGCGAGCACGGTGATCGACAGCATCGCCGCCAGCATGACCGAGGCGATGATTGCGTAGGTGATCGACTTGAGGAACCCCTGCGGGAACAACAGCAGGGGCAGCGACGACGCCACGATGATGACGGCGGAGAAGACCACAGTTCGTCCGGCGGTCATCACCGTGCGCCGGACCGCGGCTTCGGTGTCATAGCCCTCGGCGATCTCCTCTCGGAATCGGCTGACGATGAACAGTCCGTAGTCGATCGCGATACCGAGGCCGATCAGGGTGACGACCGGTTGGGCGAAGAAGTGCACGGGCGCGAAGTTGGCCACGATTCGCATGATGCCCAGCGCACCGAGGATGGTCAGACCGCCGATGATGGCCGGCAGGCTGGCCGCCACCACTCCGCCGAAAACGAAGAACAACAGCACGGCCACCAGGGGAATGGCGGCGATCTCGGCACGCTTCTGGTCGACGCCGATGGTCCCGGTGAGCTCATTGGCCAGTGGGTTGAGCCCGGCCAGCTTGATGTCGCCGTCGTTGATCTGTTTCAGGTCGGGTGCGACGTCCTGGTAGTTCTTCAGGATCTCGTCGTCGTTGTCGCCCTCCAGGGGGATGCTGACGAACGTCTGCCGCATGTCCTGGGTTCTCATCTGGGCGACCGTGGCGTCGGTGCTGTCGGGGGCTCGTAGCCAGCCCGCCCAGCCGGCCACCTTGTCGTCGTGCTTGGCGACGAAGGCGTCGAGTTCCTCAACGGTCCGCTTCGACCACTGCGGATCGTCGACCTTTGTATCGCCCGGTGGAGTCAGGATGGCCACGACGTGGCTGGTGCGGTCCCGGCCGTAGGCGCCATCGGCCAGCAGCGAGGCCTGTACCGACTGGCTGCCCTCGTCGTAGAAACCGCTCTGGGTGACGTACTTGCCGAGGTCCATGCCGTAGATGCCGCCGCCCACGCACAGCGCGACCATGAGACCGATGACGATGTAGCGATACCGGTACACGGTCCGACCCCACCAGGCGAACACTCAATCTCCTCACTGACGACCGAACCTCTGCTGACCGGTTCGGCAGCCCTACAGTCGTGAATTCAGTAGCGCGGACAGCGGCCGGAATGGCGCAAGCCATGCCCCGTGTTCCGGCAACGAATCCAGGCCGATTCGCGGCAACGGCTCACGGAAGACACCGGGGATGTCTTCCAAGTCGACA
>CAMDFY010000135.1 GCA_945897705.1 Bifidobacterium breve
GAGTTGGCCGGGGCGTAGAGATTCTCGATACCGAGTTGGTCCTCGACGAATTCCACGCCCTCTTCGTGCACGCCCACCGTGCGCTTGCGGATGTCGACCTCGTAGTGGACGTCCTTGTCCATCATCGGAGCCAGCCGGGCGAATTCGGAGTACCAGTTCGAGGCGCCGTCGGCCGGTCCGGAAATGATCAGCGGCGTGCGGGCCTCGTCAATCAGGATCGAGTCGACTTCGTCGACGATCGCGAAGGTGTGGCCGCGCTGCACCAGATCGTCCAGCGAGTGCGCCATGTTGTCGCGCAGGTAGTCGAACCCGAACTCGTTGTTGGTGCCGTAGGTGATGTCGGCGCCGTAGGCCGCGCGGCGCTCATCGGGGGTGAGCCCGGAAAGGATCACCCCGACGTCCAGACCCAGGAAGCGGTGCACCCGGCCCATCCACTCGCTGTCGCGTCTGGCCAGGTAGTCGTTGACCGTCACGACGTGCACGCCGTCGCCGGACAATGCATTGAGGTAGGCCGGCAGAACACAGGTCAGCGTTTTGCCCTCGCCGGTCTTCATCTCGGCGACGTTGCCGAAGTGCAGCGCCGCACCCCCCATGACCTGGACGTCGAAGTGGCGTTGGGACAGCACCCGCCAGGCCGCCTCGCGCGCGACCGCGAAGGACTCCGGCAGGAGGTCGTCGAGTTTCTCGCCGCCGGCCACCCGGGCCCGGAACTCGTCGGTCTTGGCCCGCAGTTCGGCGTCGGTGAGCTTCTCTACGTCATCGGAGAGGGTGTTGACGTAGTCGGCCACCCCCCGCAGGCGTTTGACCATGCGGCCTTCACCGATACGCAACAACTTCGACAGCACGTTTTCCCCTGAACGATGATTTGGCGGCGTCCCCGTTTCGGGAGGCTTGAGCGCCCCCCATCTTAGGTGACGCGCCGATATGGCCTCCTCAGGCCAGCCGGATCAATCCGTAGTCGTAGGCATGCCGGCGGTAGACCACCGTGGGCCGGTCGGTCTCGCTGTCGTGGAACAGGAAGAAGTCGTGGCCTACCAGCTCCATCTCATAGAGGGCGTCATCGACCGCCATGGGCTGGGCCGGGTGCTCCTTGACCCGCACGATCCGGCCGGGTTCATGGTCCTCCGCCGGGGCGCTGGCCGCGGCCTCGGCTCCCGCGACGGATCCAGCGGGGTCAAATGCGGTCTCCAGATCCGGCGCCGCCGCGGTGGCCTCCCGCACCGAGACCGGGGTCTTGTCGCCGTAGTGCACCTTCTGGCGATCCTTGCCGCGGCGCAGCCGGCTCTCGAGTTTGTGGGCGGCGGCCTCAAAGGCTGCATAGAAGGTTTCGGCGCGTCCCTCGCCGCGCACTACCGGGCCGCGTCCGGCATGCGCGGTGATCTCGACGTGCTGGCAGTTCTTGCGCTGACGGCGATTGTTCTCGTGGGCGAGTTCAACGTCGAACCGGTGGATCGAGTGATCGATCCGTTCGGCACGGGCAAGCTTGGTGCCGACGTAGACGCGGAAGTGATCGGGAATCTCGACGTTACGGCCGGTCACCTGGACGTCAGCCGTCGCGGCGGGGGTGGAATCGGGGGCGGGTGAATTCACGGATTGGGTTGACATTGTCGGCAACTCGATTCTTCACGGAACGGCGTGGTTGTCCCGACGGTAGTCGCAGTCCCGCGACGCCGCCACTGTTATCCCGACATGATCCAGACGTCGCTGGACCACCCCTCACGCGTGCGCCAACGCCAGCACGGCCGTGACCCGAACGCCGCCGGCGCGCAGCACCCGCACCGTCTCGCGGGCGGTCGCGCCGGTGGTCACGACGTCGTCAACCAGCAAAACCTCCCCCGGCGGTTGTGCGCTGAGCCGCACCCGGCCGGCGATGTTGCGCTCCCGGGCAGCGGGGCTCAGCCCCACCGAATCGTGAACCGGCCCCACGATTCGGACGGCGTTGACGACGGCGATGCCCGGGTGCGCCGCGGTCGCTGCGGCGGCGATCCGGGTGATCGGGTCACCGCCCCGGCGACGGGCCGCCGAACGGCGCGTCGGAGCCGGCACCACCGTCAGCGGCACTGCCGCGACGCCCCACTCGATGAGGTGGTGGATGCCCAGCGCCAACGGCCGAGCCAGTGGGACGACCAAGTCGCGGCGGCCGTGTTCCTTCACCGCGACGATGGCGTGGCGGCGTGCGCCCGCGTAGCGACCCAGGGCGAAGACAGGTACGCCCGGATCGGCCCGCGGGGTGATGACGTGGGGTTGGTCGGCACACACTGCCAGGGCGGCCGCACAGGCCGCACACCAACGCCTCGACGGCGCACCGCAGCCACCGCACGCCAGCGGAAGAACGAAATCCAGCACGCCGCCAGTGTCCGGTTTCGATCCGACACCAAGCTCGGTCTGACACCAAGCGCACGGTCCGACCAGTTCAGCCGGGCAGCACCGGCACCGCGCCGGGGACCATGAAGCCGCGCAGATCCGACCATGCCTGACCGTCACTGCCACTGGTGGACAACTGCAGGATGCCGCGCGCATCGGAGACGTAGACCGCCGAGGGGTTGGCCGCCACCGCGGACACCGGCATCACCAGATTGGTGCTGGGTCCGTCGGAGTTGACGCCGTCGAGGTTGACGTAGGACACCGGGTGGACGGGATCCCCGCGGGTGACCACGATGTCGTCGCCGGTACGCCACGACAGCGCCACCACCGAGTCCCCGAGGCCGAAGCCGATCCGACGCGGAAAGGTCAGGGCGAACTCCCCGCCGGGGGTCTGCTCCACCCCGGCGAGCACCACCTCGCCCTCGATGACCATGGCCACCCGGGTTCCGTCCCGGGACAGTTGCAGTTCGGCGATGGCCCCGGGGAACCGGGAGGTGACCGCGGCCGCGTCGACCGGGATGCGGGCGGGTTCGCCGGATGCCGCCTCGCGGATCACCCGCACCACGCTGTTGCCGTCCACCGTCACCCACACCGCGTCATCGAGCGCCCAGGACGGCCGCGACAACGTCTTGGAGTCGACGGCACGCACCGCCTGCCCGCCGGAGGGTCCGATCCACAGCGATGCCCCCGCCTCCGGCGCGACGACCACCGAGGCCACATCACGGCCGGTCCGGGAGAGCGCGGCGGCACGCTGGTCGACCATCGTCCCGAAAGATCCGGGCACCTTGGCCGGGCCCTGCCCATCCAGTGCCACCAGGGAGCCATCGATCAGCGCATGCACACCGGCCGTCGCGCCATCGGCGGCACCGGGGTCGGTGGCGGCGACATCGGTGGTCTTCCACCCGTCGACGAACCGGTCGTCGAGGGCAGCACCATCCACGTCGATCAGGTACGGGCCCGTGATGTCGGCGCGGGCGAGCGTCCAAATCAGTTGGGCGGCAAGCAATAATCGGCTGGCTGGGTCGGTGGTGGTCAGATTCTCCAGATCGATCCGCGCGCCGCCGTAGCCGCGACCCACACCGCTCTTACCACCGTCGGCCCGACTCACCGGGCCGCGGAGTTTCAACGGCGGACCCAGCAGGTTGCGCACCGCTTTGGCCATCTCCGGCCGAGGGCCGGCGATCAGTTTCGCAACGAGTTCGGTCGGCAACTGGTCCGGGTCGGACACCGCGAGATAGCGCGGGTCGGGAACGACCGTCTTGCCGGTGGGATCAACGAAGTACAGCGTGCTGCGCTTGTAGGCCGACTGGAACTGCTGCCAGTCCAGAAAGACCCCATTGGGCAGCCGGTCGATCCGCCAGCCGTTGGCGGTCCGGAGCAGTTCGATCGGCCCCGGGTCGGGAAGCTGACCCTCACCGGTCTCGAAGACGCCGATATCGGACAGCGAGCCGAGGATGTCGGCCTTCATGGTCACCGAAACCTTGTCCAGGGACGGGGTTTCGGTGAACACCACCTTGTCGATCAGCAGCGCACTGCCCGCGTCGTCCCACGCCTTCGACGCCGACTCGGTGAGGAACTGACGTGCCGCGGCGTGCCGGTCAGCGGGGTCGGCGGTGGCCTTGAGGAACTCCCGCAGCGTCTGATCGGGATTCATGCTGGAGTTGGGTTCGGGCAACTGCTTGGGCGCCGGACGCTCGACGGTTCCGATCGCCTGGGGCGCCGAGGACGTGGGCACGCCGGCGCATCCGGAGGCCACCACGATCACGGCGGCCAGCAGTGCGGTCAGCAACCTGCCCCTCACACGCGCTCCCCGGTGAGCTCCTGTTCGCGCTGACGCTGCGCGGCAACGGGTTTCATGGGCAGCGGACTGGTGGTGACCTTGTGCCCGCGAATCAGTGGCAGCGTCAGACGGAAGCAGGCGCCCTTACCCGGCTCACCCCAGGCTTCCAGCCGACCCTGGTGCAGACGGGCGTCCTCGATACTGATCGCCAGACCCAAGCCGGTTCCCCCGGAACGGCGCACCCGGGACGGATCGGACCGCCAGAACCGGCTGAACACCAGCTTCTCCTCACCCGGCCGGAGCCCGACACCGCGGTCACGGACCGTGACCGCGACGGTGTCGGCATCGGCGGCCATGGTGATCAGAACCGGTTTGTGTTCGGCGTGGTCGATGGCGTTGGCGATGAGGTTGCGCAGGATGCGTTCGACCCGGCGCGGATCAACCTCGGCGATGACCGCCTCGGTCGGCATCTCGACGAGCATTTCGACACCCGCCTCGTCCGCGAGGTGCCCGACATTGCTCAGCGCACGGTTGACCGTCGTGCGCAGATCGACCGCCTCGACCGACAGTTCGGCCACACCGGCGTCGTGGCGGGAGATCTCCAGGAGATCATTGAGCAGCGTCTCGAACCGGTCCAACTCGCCGACGAGCAACTCGGTGGAGCGGCGCAACGCCGGGTCGAGATCCTCGCTGTTCTCATAAATCAGGTCCGCGGCCATCCGCACCGTGGTCAGCGGGGTGCGCAGCTCGTGGCTGACGTCGGAGGTGAAGCGCCGCTGCAGATTGCCGAACTCTTCGAGGGTAGTGATCTGACGCTGCAGGCTTTCGGCCATGTCGTTGAACGACACCGCGAGCCGCGCCATGTCGTCCTCGCCGCGCACCGGCATCCGCTCAGACAGGTCGCCCTCGGCGAAACTCTCGGCGATCCGGGAGGCCGACCGGACCGGCAAGACCACCTGCCGGGACACCAGCAGCGCGATGCCGGCCAACAACAGCAGCAACACCAGGCCGCCGGTGGCGATCGTTCCGCGCACCAGCGTGATGGTGTTCTCCTCGGCGGTGAGCGGGAAGATCAGGTAAAGCTCGAGGTTGGTGATGCGGGACGGCGCCGGCGTGCCGATCAGCAGGGCCGGACCGGAGAACCCCTCGGTGCGCACCGTGGCGTACTGGTAGCTGACCTGCCCGGCTTTGACGAAGTCGCGCAGTGAGCGCGGAATCTGATCCACCGGGCCGGCGGCCGTCGCCTCACGGGGTCCGTCGCCCGGCACCACCAGCACCGCGTCGAAGGTGCCCGCCAGGCCCGCACCGGAGGTCTGTCCGGTCTTGGATATCAGGGTGGTCCGAGCCAACTGAAGGCTACTGTCCAGCGACCGCTCCTCTTCGCCGCTGACGATGCCGCTGACGGTGGTGCGCGCCCGGTCCACCTCCTCGGTGGCGGCACGCACTTTGACGTCGAGCACCCGGTTGGTGATCTGGCTGGTCAACACGAAGCCCAGCGCGAGAATGACCACGGCCGACAGGCCGAGGGTGAGGACCACCACGCGCAGTTGCAGCGAGCGGCGCCAGATGGTCGCCAGTGCCCGACTCAGCGCACCCGTACCCCGAAGCAGTGGGCCGGAACGCCGCCTCGAGCTGAAGATCACGGCGGGCCGGCCTTGTACCCCACTCCTCGAACAGTCAGGACCACCTGCGGGTTCTCCGGGTCCTTCTCGACTTTGGCCCGCAACCGCTGGACATGCACGTTCACCAGACGGGTGTCGGCAGGATGGCGGTAACCCCAAACCTGTTCGAGCAGCACCTCTCGAGTAAACACCTGTCGCGGTTTCCGCGCCAACGCCACCAGCAGGTCGAACTCCAGCGGTGTGAGCGACACCTGGACGCCCTCGCGGGTGACCTTGTGGGCCGGCACATCGATCTCGATGTCGGCGATGGACAGCATCTCGGCAGGCTCGTCCTCGTTGCGCCGCAGGCGCGCGCGGACCCGGGCGACGAGCTCCTTGGGTTTGAACGGCTTCATGATGTAGTCGTCGGCACCGGACTCCAGGCCCAGCACCACGTCCACGGTGTCGGTCTTGGCGGTGAGCATGACGATCGGCACGCCGGAGTCCGACCGCAGCACCCGACAGACGTCGATGCCGTTCATGCCGGGCAACATCAAATCGAGCAGCACCAGATCGGGCCGCAGTTCCCGCACCGCGGTCAGGGCCTG
>CAMDFY010000136.1 GCA_945897705.1 Bifidobacterium breve
GCGGGTTGCCAGCCAGGCCGAGTTATAGATGTCGGAACTGCCATTGAGGAAGCCGCCGCCGTGGATCCACACCATCACCGGCCGCGGCTCCTCCGCGGTGGCCCCACTCGGGCTCCAGACCGTCAGGTTCAGGCAGTCCTCGCTGGTCGCCAGGCCGTAGTCGGGGTCGACCCGGGTGTCCTGGATGCAGCGTAGGCCGGGTTTGGTGGCATCTCGGACCGCGTTCCAACGCACCGGTGCCACCGGCGGCTGCCAGCGCAGCGGACCGGCCGGCGCGGCGGCGTAGGGAATGCCCTGGAAGATCCGCACGTCGGGGGCGACGCTGCCGCGTACCGGTCCGGCCGAGGTGACGACGACCGCCGGCTCGGCCGGGGCGGGGCGGCCGCAACCGGTGGCGACGAGTACCGCCGCCAGCAGTGCGGCCGCGGCGCGAACGAGACCGGCTGGCACGGTTGCCAACCCTACGCGGGCACGGCGCGGACCGGCCGGGGGAGATTTTGACCTAATGCTCTAGCTTTGACCTGCCGGTGCGACACACTGGAAATCTGACACCCGTCAACTTCGGCCCAGGAGATGCAATGAGCGCAGGCACCGACCACCGGATCAGCGACCCCGCCGGGCGGGTGTTGGCCGAGCCTGCGGCCTATGCCGATGAGACCAGATTGCAGGAGTCGCTCGCGCACCTGCGGAAGCATGCGCCGGTGTCCTGGGTCGAGACCGGCGACTATCGGCCGTTCTGGGCGATCACCAAACACGCCGACATCATGGATATCGAGCGGGACAATGCCCTCTTCACCAACTTCCCGCGGCCGCTTCTCGCGATCGCCGAGGCGGACGACGCCCTGTTGCGCGATATCGAGGCCGGTACCGGCCTGCGGACGCTAATCCACATGGATGATCCGCACCACCGCGACATCCGCAAGATCGGCGCGGACTGGTTCCGCCCGAAGGTGTTGAAGGCCTTGAAGGCCCGCTCCGACGAACTGGCCAAGATCTGGGTCGACACGATGGCCGAGAAGGGCCCGGAGTTGGACTTCGCTCAGGCGATCTCGGTCAACTACCCGCTGTACATGATCCTGACGCTGCTGGGCCTACCGGAGTCGGACTTTCCCCGCATGCTCAAACTCACCCAGGAGATGTTCGGCGGCAACGACGCTGAGTTGCAGCGCGGCGGGGGTGTCGACGACATGCTGGCCGTGCTGCTGGACTTCTTCAACTACTTTTCGGCGCTGACCGCCTCGCGCCGGGAGCACCCGACCGATGACCTGGCTTCGGCGATCGCCAACGCGAAGGTCAACGGCGAACCGATCAGCGACATGGACACGCTGTCCTACTACGTGATCGTGGCCAGCGCCGGACACGACACCACCAGCGCCGGGATCGCCGGCGGCCTGCTGGCTCTGTTGCAGAACCCCGCCGAGTTGGCACGTCTGCAGGCCGACCCGTCGCTGATGGGGACCGCGGTCGAGGAGATGATCCGCTGGGTGACCCCGGTCAAGGAGTTCATGCGCACCGCGCAGGCCGACACCGAGGTACGCGGAGTGAAGATCGCCAAGGGCGAGGCGGTGCTGCTGAGTTACGTCTCGGCCAACCGCGACGCGGACGTCTTCACCGATCCGATGCGATTCGACGTCGGCCGCGATCCCAACAAGCACCTGTCGTTCGGCTACGGCGTGCACTTCTGTCTGGGTGCCGCCCTGGCCCGGATGGAGATGAACAGTTTCTTCACCGAGTTGATCCCCCGGATCTCCACGATCGAACTGGCCGGTGAGCCCGAACTCGTGGCGACCACCTTCGTCGGCGGCCTCAAGCACCTGCCGATCCGGGTCACGCTGAAGAACTAGTCGCGAGCGTGCGTGTCGGCACGCCGACACGCCGCCCGGGGCGTGCGGTTTGCGCACCCTCGCGAGGCAGTCAGCGCACAAATTCTGCCGCGCGGTGCCCGATCATCGCGACGGTGGCGTGCGGGCCGCGGCCAAGCGGGACCGGCAGCACCGATCCGTCGACGACCCACAGGCCCGGCACTCCCAGCACCCGGCACTGCGGGTCGACGACGGCCCACTGGTCGCCGTCGACTCCCATTGGTGCGGTGCCGCACAGGTGCTGGCTGGTGGACCAGGTCGGCTCGCCCAGTTCCGTTGTCCCACTGACTATCTGCGCTACGAGATCACAACCTGCCTGCAGGGCGGCGAGATCGGCGGGTTCACTGTCGTAGCGGTGTTCGATGCGGGGGGGAACCAGTGGATCGGCCGAGGTCAGCGAGACCCGGCCGTGGGCACGGGGTCGCATCAATCCGACCCCGATGCTCGCCGTCGGCGATCCGAACCCCGTTGTATAGGGACGCACCTCGATATCGTCGGTGAGCAGCACCACCTCCAGCACCGGCCGCCGCAACGCGGGTACCCAATCGGTGGACATCACCCATTCCGGATGATCCCAGCACCGCTGGCCCACCGGAAGATCGGACACCACCGGGATACCGAGTTCCCGCAGTCTCGCCGACGGCCCGATCCCGGACACCATCAACAGATGCGCCGACTCGATGGCGCCGGCCGAGAGCACCACCCGGTCGGCGTCCAGCGAGATCGGCCCGTCCGGTCCGATGCCCGCCACCCCCACCACTCGGCCGGCGACGACCACCACCCGGGTGACGCGAACGCCGGTGAGCACGCGCAGGTTGGGGCGATCCAACGCCGGTTGCAGAACGGCCGTCCCCGGTCCGTTCCGTTGTCCGGCGACGATGTTCAGGGGCACCGCGCCGACGCCGGGCGGAGCGTTGTCGCCGACTGGTTCGGCGTTGAGGTTGGGCAGCCACGGCAAACCTGCGGCGCCGGCGGCGGTGACGAATGCCGACGTAGGCCCGCGCATCGCAGCCACTCGGCTGATGACGATCGGCCCACCGCCGCGCGGGTCCGGAAAGTCGAGGTCGGTCTCGATGGCTCGGTAGTGCTCATCGACCTGCGCCCACGACCACCCCGGTATCGCGGGACCGTCGAAGTCGGCGGGCAGCGCACGGCAGAAGTAGCCGCCGTTGACCGCTCCCGAACCTCCGACACAGGCACCGCGCACAATGTCGGCGTCGCGCACCGGATCCTCGGTCAAAGTGGTGCGATACCTGACGGCGACCGGACTGCCCGCCTCAATCGGCAGCGCCGCCGCGTCGCCGGTCAGCGTGCGGACGGCCGGGTCAGTCAGTGCCGGCCCGGCCTCGATCACCGTCACCTGGCAATCCGGATCGGAGGTGAGGCGTTCGGCCAGCACGCTTCCGGCACTGCCCGCACCGACGATCAGCACATCGCTCACGCCAGCAGCCCATCTGCACCCGGTTGCCACCGCCGAACCTGGGCCGCGCAATCGGAGACCATGGCCGCGAAGATCCTCTCCCCCGCCGCCGGCGTCGCCGTCGTCGGATCACCGAGCACGCCCGAAGCGCTGACCGCCACGACGCCGCCGTCGCGTATCCGGGGCATCAGGTCGGCCAGCGGCTCGGTATTGCCCGGCGCGATCTCGCCCATCCGGACCATCTCGGGTGAAAGGTGCAGCAGCAGTGCGGTTTCGGTATTACCGGCGTGGGCGTCCGCGCCGGCCACGGAGCAACTCCACCACGCCACATCGCGGCCCTCAGCGCGCAGCAGGGTTGCCGCACCGACAAGGGCGTCACGATTGCCGCCGTGGCCGTTGACGAACACCACCCTGTTCGCCCAGTCACAGGCCGAACGGCCGTACTCGACGAGAAGTGTCGTCAGCGCCGCGGTCCCGATCGAGATGGTGCCGGCGAAGTCCTGATGCTCCCCGGAAGCCCCGTAGTAGACGGCGGGTGCGAGCAGGTACCGGCGCGCGGCCACCTCGGCGGCCACCGCCGCGGCAATGCGGGTGTCGGTGTCCAGTGGCAGGTGCGGGCCGTGCTGTTCGATGGATCCCACCGGCACCACGACGGTAAGCGTGCGGTTCTCGCGAAGCTGTCCGGAAGTGCAATCACCCAGCGCGCCTGCGGGATTCACCGCTCAGTGGCCGGTAGTTCCGGGTACGCCGAGGTCGCGGGTGAAGCCCGGTGGCACCAGCACGTCGTCGGCGGTGAGGTCGTGCACGGAGGACTTCCCCAGACCGCGCAGTGCGGAGTCGACGCCGCTCTGCAGAATGTCGAGGACGTTCTCCACGCCGGCCTGTCCGGCGGCGCCCAGACCCCACAGGTAGGCGCGGCCGATCATGACGGCGCGGGCGCCCAGTGCCAGCGCCTTGACGACGTCGCTGCCCCGGCGGATACCGCCGTCGAGCAACACCTCCACCTGATCGCCGACGGCGTTCGCCACCGCGGGCAGTGCCCGGATGGTGCCGGGCGTGCCGTCGAGGTTGTTGCCGCCATGGTTGGACACCGAGATGGCGGTCACCCCGGCATCCACGGCGCGTTTGGCATCATCGACGCGCATCACGCCCTTGAGCATGAACGGCCCGCCCCAGTACTCGCGCAGCCAGGCGATGTCCTCCCAGGTCGGTGGCGGGGTGCCCATCCACTCCCCGTAGGCGGCGAAGAACGCCGGCCCGGCCTCACCGCGGCGACCCTGGTTCGGGGCGGTCAGCGACGGCGGGCGAAAAGTCTTGGCCCAGTCCAGGAACCACGCCGGGCGCACAAGACCCTGCGGCGACATCTTGATCGCGGTGAGGATGTCCATCTTCTCCGGGATCTTCGGGCTGCCCCAGTCCCGGCCGTGCGAGAAACTCCAGTCGGTGGTCGCGATCAGGCCGACCGCCCCGGCGGCCCGGGCCCGATCCGCACGCTCGGCGATCGCGTCCCGGCCACCAAGCCAGTAGATCTGGAAGAAGGTTTTGGGGTTGACGGCGATGACGTCCTCGATGGGCTTGCTGGCGAAGGACGACAGACCCATTGCCGTGCCGCGCGCGGCGGCGGCGCGGGCGACGGCCACCTCGCCGTCGGGGTCGACCGCCTGTACACCGGTCGGTGAGATCACCACCGGCAAGGCGATGTCCTGGCCCATCACGGTGGTGGCCAGGTCGCGCTTCTCGGTGGCCCCGATGACATGCGGCGCAAAGCCGAGTTCGGTGAAGGCCTCGACGTTGTCGGAGTAGGTCAGGCCTTTCTCGCTGCCGGCCAGCAGCGCAGAGTAGACCGCCTTGGGCAACCTCTTCTTCGCGCGCTCCTGGGCAGCGGCGACGGTCTCGAACCACACATCACGTGCCATGACTAGACCGGGCTTTCGTTGCAGGGCTTGGCGGGCGGGCGCTGGAGCGTCAGCATGACCGGCGTACCGCGGGAATGGTCGGCGCCGGGGCGGGGCTTGTCGCGCGCCGCCGCCAATGCCGGAGCGCCATAACCTTCCACGCATTCCGGGTCGGGGCCGTCCAGCGGCAGACCCGTGAAGAACTTCGCCGCCATGCACCCGCCGCGGCAGGCGTCGTAGTGCCCGCAGCTGCCGCACGCGCCAGCCGATTGCGGCTGGCGCAACTGCGTGAACAGGGCCGAGTTCTTCCAGACGTTGTCAAAGCTTCCGTCGGACACGATGTTTCCCGCCAGGAAGCGGTCATGGATGGCGAACGGGCAGGCGTAGACATCACCGACCGGGTCGATGAGGCACACCACCCGGCCGGCTCCGCACATGTTCAGCCCGGCCAACGCCCCGGGTGCGCCCAGGCCGGCAAGGTGGAAAAAGGAGTCGCCAGTGAGGACCCGATCGCCCTTGGCGACGAGCCAGTTGTACAGCTCAACCTGTTGGGCGGCGGTGGGGTGCAACTCATCCCACACGTCAGCGCCGCGGCCCGACGGACGCAGCCGGGTGATCCGCAGGGTCGCGCCGTAGCGGTCGGCCAAGGCTGTGAAGTCATCGAGTTGACCGACATTGTGGCGGGTGACGACCACGGAGATTTTGGCGTCCGCGAAGCCCGCGTTGGCAAGGTTCTCCAGTGCGCGGATCGCCATGTCGAACGACCCGGGACCGCGCACCGCATCGTTGACCTCGGCGGTGGCACCGTCCAGCGAGATCTGCACGTCGACGTAGTCACTGGCGGCCAGGCGGTCGGCCACCTCGGGAGTGATCCGAACTCCATTGGTGGAGAACTTCACCCCGACGTGGTGTTCGGTGGCGTAGTCGACGAGTTCCCAGAAGTCCGGCCGGATGGTGGGTTCGCCGCCGCCGATGTTGACGTAGAACACCCCCATGCGCTCGAGTTCATCGATGACGGCCTTGCACTGGGCCGTCGACAGTTCGCGGGGGTCGCGCTTGCCCGACGAGGACAGGCAGTGCACGCAGGCCAGGTTGCACGCGTAGGTGAGTTCCCAGGTGAGGCAGATCGGCGCGTCCAAGCCGCGCTCGAACTGTTCGACTAGCCG
>CAMDFY010000137.1 GCA_945897705.1 Bifidobacterium breve
ACGCGTTCTGGCGTGACCCCGCGCGTATCCCCGCTGGGTTGCGGATCGTCTGACTGGCCAAGCGGGGGGGGGCAAGGATCCCCGTGAGCGTGGGACTTTCTGAGGCCTAAGCGGGGCGGGCGGGTTAGGCTCTGAGGAGGTCATTCCTACAGTTGAGGGGATCTCGATGAGCCTGACGACAGATGTGCCGAGGACGATTCCCGCCCACGACCCGGCGGGTTGGCGACAAGTGCCCGTTTCCTACACCCCGGTCGACCCCGCGCGAGTCTCAGCCCTGATGGCCAAGGAGTGGGAACGGTACGCCAAGACCACCCCCGGTTCGGCTGACCACGCCGCGCGGTCGACAAAGACGCTGCCACTCGGTGTCACGAGCAGTTTCCAGTACTGGGATCCGTATCCGATGGCCGTGAAGTCCGCGCGCGGCGCCTACGTGACGGACTGCGACGACCGCCAGGTGCTGGACCTGTCGATGGGTTTCGGCGCGATGCTCGTCGGCCACCTCAACCCCGCAGTGGTCGCCAAGGTCAAAGAGTTCCTTGACGACATCGGCACGCTGTTCGTGACGCCGTCGCCGATCTCGACCGAGGTTGCCGAACGGTTCAAAGAACGCTTCGGCCTGGACATGTTGCGGTTCACCAACTCCGGCACCGAGTCCACCGGGTACGCGGTGCGTGCGGCGCGCGCGTACACCGGCCGCAAAGCGATCGTCAAGATCGAGGGTGGCTACCACGGCGGCTACGACGGGCTGTCGGTGTCGGTCAAGCCGGCCATCAACGAGATTGGCCCCGCGGATAACCCGATCCCGCAGGTGCCCTTCGACGTCGAGCCGGGCGTCGTGCACGTGGTGGCCTATAACGACATCGGCCAGATGCAGCGGGTGCTGTCCGCACACGGCAAGGACGTTGCCTGCGTGGTCATGGAGCCGGTCATCGAGAATCTCGGCATCGTGCTGCCCGATGCCGGCTATCTTGCCGACGTTCGTGCGCTGTGCGACGCCCACAACGTGCTGCTGATCTTCGACGAGGTCAAGACCGGCCTGACCGCGGGTGCCCATGGTGCCGCCGCGCGACTGGGCGTCAAACCCGACCTGATCACGTTGGCCAAGTCGATCGGCGGCGGACTGCCACTGGCTGCCTTCGGGGGTACCGAAGAAGTCATGCAGGTCGTCGTCGACAACCGCATGGCACACTTCGGCACCTATAACGGCAACCCGCTGTGCATGGCTGCGGCCCTGGCAGTCGACGAGGTTGCCACCCCGCAGGCGCTGGCTGCGGCTGAACAAGTCAACGACAACGCCATGGAAGCCATGGACGCCATTATTCGCGAGTACGAACTGCCGGCCCACACCGTCGGCTTCGGCGTCAAAGGTGCTGTGACGTGGTCGCCGACGCCGATCCGCAACTACCGCGACTACAAACTGAGCACCGACTTCGACGTCGCCGAGTTGGGGTGGCTGTGGGGTATCAACCGGGGCATCTTGACGCCGCCGGGCATGGACGATCAATGGCTGGTGTCGCTGGCACACACCGACGCCGACATGGGCAAATGGGTGGATGCCTTCGGCGAACTGGCGAAGGCGCTACGCGCCTAGGCTCACGGATGCAGGTTCCACTGGCCGCAATCGCCGGCCAGGACGTCGTTCACGTCGACTTCTATCCCGCCGACCAGCGGGCCGGGATTCGACGCGGTGCTCACGATGCGCTGGTAGAGAACCGCCGCGGGATGCACCCGATTGCCCGACCAAGCCCGGGTCTGCCACGCCCACCGGCGTCCGGGCGTGCCCGAATTGCCGATCACGCCATCGGCGGCGGCCCATTGGCACACATCGATTCCGCCGTAGACGCCGGTGCGTTGCACGCCAAGTACTGAGTTGATGCCGCGAAACCACGGCAGCGCAAGGGTATTCCAGGTTTCGCGGCTGATGTCGTCGTCGACGGAGAAGAAGATCGGTGCACTCTGGCCACCCCCGGCGGCGGTATGCAATTGCCAGCCGGCTTTAGCGTCGGCGACGCCGCCGGCGTATCCGCGGGTGAAGTCCGAGGGCGCTGTCCCACCCGGCTTGCCGTACTGATAGTTGCTGACGATGACAAGGCCTGCGGCGGTCAGCGATTCGGCGTACGGCCGGGTGATTGGTTTAGCCCCGAAGTTGGATCCGGGACGCGACAGCGAGACGTAGTTGATGACCCCGGCGTAACCGGCCGCGCGGATGTCCGCCGCAGGAATCTGGCGCATGGCGTAGTCGATCAGCATGGGAGCGGCCGCTGCCGCCTCCGGAACGCCGATGTGTGCTGCTGCAGTGCCCAGTCCGGCCACTGCCGATACGGCGGTGGCGTAGCGGATGGCGTCCCGCCGGGAAACCGGGCGTGGTCTCGGCACAGGGCTAGTCCCCGACGTGTCCCGCACCGGCTGATGTTAACAATGGGACTGCTGTTAACGGGGTAGCCCGCGCTGGCCACGTCCGAACGTCTCCGTTCCGTAGGATTGGCCCGTTGGTGTCCATCAGTGAGGAGTTTCGCGTGACTCAGCCTCACCAGGAGCCCGCCCTCGATGCCGACGTGCTCATCGCGGGTGCGGGGCTCTCGGGGCTCTCGCTCGCGGTGGCACTGCTGGACGCAGGCCTGCCGGACACCGCGAGGATCCTGCTCATCGATCCCCGCGAGACGCTGAGCGGAGCAGACCGTACGTGGTGTTTCTACGACCTCGTGCCGCACGCGTTCGAGGCCGCGGTAACCCACCGCTGGAGTCGATGGCGTGTCCGCAACGGGACTGCCGAGGTGTTGCGCTCCGCGTCGCCGATCACCTACTGCAGAATTCCCGGCGAGCGTTTTTACGAGCTCGCTCTCGAACGACTCGCCGTCCAGCGCGTGGAGTTCGCTCTCGGTGTGACGGTTGAGCACCTCGATGATCGCGGCTCCTACGTCGAGGCCCACACCAGCGCGGGCGTGCTGCGCGCGCGCCTCGCGATGGACTCGCGGCCGCCGTTGTTGACGCGCGCTCCCGCTGACGACGCAGACGTCAACCTGTTGCAGCACTTCCGCGGCCGCGTCGTCCGTAGTGCGGAGCCGGTATTCGACGTCGATACGGCAACGCTCATGGACTTCGATGTCTCACAGGCCCACGGGATCCACTTCGTGTACGTACTGCCCTTCGATGCGCACACAGCGCTGGTCGAGAGCACGTTTTTCACCGAGCATCCACTGCCGGAGGACGTCTATGAGGAAGCGATCGAGGCCTGGCTCGCGCGCAGCCACCCCGGCGTCGCGTTCCAGACGATCTCGCACGAAAGTGGCATGATCCCGATGACGACGGAGCCCTTCGACGCATGGCCGAGCCCACGAATCGTGCGCATCGGCACCGCGGGAGGCCACGTCAAACCGTCGAGCGGGTATGCCTTTCTCGCCGTGCAGCGCTTCGTCCGCGACTTCGCGCCGCGCGTGGTTGCCGCGTTGCGCACCGGGGGAGTCGCCGAGCCGCCCGCCGTGCGGAATCCGCGCACCGTCGCACTCGACGCCATCTTCCTGTCGTACCTGCGCAGCCGCCCGGAGCGCGGACCGGAGACGTTCTACCGGCTGTTCGAGCGGGTGCCTCCGGCGGTGCTTGCTCGCTTCCTCTCCGATACCGGCACGCTCGCTGACGACCTCACGGTCATGCGCACGAGTGACTCGCCACGACTCGCCCTGGAAGCCATTCGCGCGACGCCCCTGCTCCTTCGTTCAAGACGGTAAACCCGGTGTTCTTCGGCAACGCAACTCCACTCAGCGGCGGCAGCTGATGAGTCCCTTCGCCGCCGAATACCTCAACACCGTCAGTTCGCTGCTGCGGCGCGTGCACGACGAGCAACTGCCCACGCTCAACGCCGCCGCCGCGCGGATTGCCGATTGCATCATCAGCGGCGGCCTCTGGCATGTGTTCGGCACCGGGCACTCGCAACTGTTGGCGGCCGAACTGTTCTACCGGGCCGGCGGACTCGTGCCGGTGAATGCCATCTTGGATCTGCCGCTCTCGGTGATGGTGAACGCACGGCGCTCCACCTGGCTGGAACGGGTTCCCGGCTATGGCGACCAGGTGCTGGCGGACGAACCAGTGCAGGCCGGTGATGTCGTCCTGGTGATCTCCAATTCCGGCCGCAATGCCGTCCCGATCGACGTCGCCCTCGCCGCCAAGGCGCGCGGCGCTACGGTGCTGGCGCTGACCTCGGTGCAGTTCTCCCGCAGCGTCAGTTCGCGGCACTCCAGCGGGAAAAAGCTGCTCGATTGCGCCGACGTGGTCTTCGACAACTACGGCGCCGACGGCGACGCCGCGGTGCAGATTCCCGGCTGTCCCACCGCGGTGTCGGCCACGTCCACCGTGGTGGGCGGTGCGTTGCTGCAGGCACTTGCGGCAGCCACGGTGGCTGAATTGCAGCGTCGGGGCCACTCCGCGCCGGTGTGGCACAGCGCCAATGGCGAGGCAGACGAGCGCGGCAACGCCGCACACATCGCCCGGTATCGGGGCCGGATCAAGCGGCTGTAAAAATTGCCCCGATTTCCGAGTTTACGGATTTGACCTGGCCTAATACCGGGCGATCAGCCGCTTGGCCCGGTTCGCCGGTTAGACAAAGCCGTTGCCATTTCGTAGCCTGATCGAGACCTCTTCCGAGATGGTCTTAGGCACTGGGGACAGGCAGTTCGACGCGGACGACGTCGACAGCAGTCAAAGGATGCGAAGTCTTGAAGTTTTTTCCTACCGTGACCAAATCCGCCGTGATCAAGCAGGTGGCGGGCGTAATCGTCGGAGTCGTGACCCTCAGCGCGGGATGGGGAGGCGCCGCGTTCGCCGAATCCGGGCAGGACGCCATGGCGAGGTTCACAGAGCTCTCCCAGCAAGCTGAACGGCTGGCCGAGACGATGAACTCAGCCCAGCAGGACCTCGACCGGAAGATGCAACTTCTCAGCGAGGCCGAGCAGCGCCAAGTCGACGATCTGGCCCGACTGGACGCGGCCAGGGCGCAGTTGGCCGGGTACCAGGGCAACGCCGATCGAATCGCCGCCGCCGCCTACATGGGCGGACGTGCCGATGAAGTGAACGCGATCCTGACCGCCGCGTCGCCGCAGACCCTGATCGACAACCTGGCCATCCAGCGGACGATGGCCAGTCATATGTCCGAGCAGATGCGAGTCTTCCGGCGCCTCGACAGCGAGGCCCGGGCCATGGCGGCGGCATCGGCGAAGTCCACGGCCGATGCCAGGGTGGCCGTCGACGCGGCCGCCGCCATCCGCGCGGACCTGCAGAGCAAGCAGTCCCAGTTGCAGACCGAGGTGACCGCAGCCAAGGCAGAGTTCGCTTTGCTTCCCCCCTCCGAACAGGCCGTGCTGACGGTCATGCCGGCGTCGGTCGTGGCGGCACTGGGCCCGATCAGGCCGATCCCCACTGTGGGGATGGGCGGTCTGGTGCCCAACGCGCGGGGCCTCGCCGCGTACATCATGGCCACCTACCCCGGTGTGCGGTCCATTGGCGGTGTTCGCGCGGATCCGCTTCCTGATCACCCGAGTGGTCGCGCGATCGACATCATGCTCGACGACATGGGCCTCGGCGACGTCATCCTCGCCGACATTCACAGTCAGGGGGCCCGCTTCGGAGTCGTCTACACGATGTGGCGGGTGCCGGCCCACTTCGATCACATCCACGTCACGGTCGCCTGACCGCCCGAGGTTACCGTCGGGCCGCGAGGTAGATGGTTGCCGCTGAGCGGCCACGGGTGAGCGGGTTGTCAAACCAAACCGACTGGGCATCGACGTCGATGAAGACCGATTCGAGCATCATCAGGACGTCGTCATCGGGCGGATCGTCGGACCACATGGCGAACACGCCGCCCGGCACGAGACGCAATGACGCCGATCGCAGGCCTTCGCGGGTGTAGAAGTCCGCGTGCGAATCGTGCAGGACGTGCCGGGGCGAGTGGTCGATGTCGAGCAGAATCGCGTCGTAGGTCCGCCCCGGACAGTGCGGATCGAATCCCACCGCGTCCGTTGCGGCGCCGAAGAAATCCGCGCAGACCAGCGCGACGCGGTCGTCGGCCGACAGCCCGGCCGTGTCTGGAAGCAGATCGCGCTGATGCCAGTCGATCACCGCACCGCAGTTTTCGATGACGGTCACAGTCCGAACCCGATTGCAGCACAGCGCTTCCTGTGCCGTATAGCCAAGGCCCAGGCCCCCGATGATCACATCCAGGTCTGTTCCCGGTGTGCGGGCCAATCCAAGGCGGGCCAGTTCCCTCTCGGCGACGGTGAACAGGCTTGACATCAGATGATCGTCATCGAGTTTGACCTCATAGACATCGGCCGACACCGTCACATCGAA
>CAMDFY010000138.1 GCA_945897705.1 Bifidobacterium breve
CAGCGTCCGATCACTCAGCGTCCGATCACTCAGCCGCTGCGCTCATCGCAGTGCACTGATCGCTTCCGCGAAGTACGGGCCGTGATAATCCTGCACGGTGAAGTAGGTGACGCCGTAACTGTCGCGCAGCCTGCGGAGCGTGTCGACGATGTCGGTCGGGCTTCCGCTCAGCACGGTGGGCATCGCCATCAGTTGCTCATCGCTGGCGTCGGGAAAGTAGGCCCGGGTCAGCGTGAGATCCGGAATACCCGAGGAATCGGTCGGCACCGCGGTGATCGCGAGGTTGAGTTCGAGGTCGGCGAACCTGTCTCCGGCGGCGCCGCGAACGAAGTCTACGCGTTCAGCCATCGGGTCGGTGCCGGAGCCGTCGGGTAGTCCGCCGCCGGTGAAGCCGATGATGTCGGCGTGCTGCGCGGCGATCGTGAGTACCTTGTCGCCGTTGCCGGCGATCAGCAGCGGAATAGTCGGTGCGACGCCGTGGAGATAGGTCGTCACATGACGCAGGTGCGCAACCCGTTCCCCCGCGCTGGGATACGGAATTTCGGCGGCCTCGAATTCCTCCCGCACATACCCGGTTCCCAGACCGAGTTCGAGTCGGCCATCGGAGAGTAGATCGGTGTCGACCGCGTCGCGGGCAAGCAATGCGGGCGAATAGAACGCGGCGTTGAGAACGAAGGTGCCCACCCGGATGGTGCGTGCCGCTTCGGCGGCAGCCACCATCGCGGGAAAGGGCGCGGGCGCCCCGATGTGATCGGGGAAGTGAACAACATCGAATCCGAGACCCTCGAACTTACGTACCTTCTCGCGCAGGCGATCCGCCGATTTGATTGACCGCAGTCCGATACCAAAACGGAAATCCTTTGTCATCGGCGAATCAGAGCAACGGCAGTTCGGCGATGAGCGGGCCGGTGGGCCGGGTCGAACCCGACCCGGGCTCGACGGTGAACGCCAGTTTTGTCGAGTCGCCGAGGTTGTCGAGCACGGCTGTCGTCGACGGAGCCACCGCCTCAGCATCCATGGTCCCGGCGGAGGTAGTGGCTCCGTCGCTGATCAGCCACATCTGGTACACGGTGCCGGGTGCGGGCGGCGGCACGTCGTTCATCACCAGCACGCCGGCGTTGCGATCCCGGGAGAACACCACGGTCGCAGTGCCGCCGGCGGGGATGGCGCCGGAGATGGTGTGGACGTCGGCAGCGGCGAACACCTGCTGCGCGGTCGACGGCTGCGGTGCGGGAGGCCGAATCCACAGACCGATTCCCGCGGCGGTGATACCGATCGCCAACGCGGCCGCCGCCGACATCCACGCGGTGCGGCGGCGCGGCTTCGACGGCAGCACCCGCACGTTGTCGTCGGCGATTGCCGCAAGCAGTCGGCGGCGTAAGTCGGCGGGAGGTTCCGTGGCGTCGGCCCCCGACACCACGGCCATGGTCTCGCGAACCGCTCGCACCTCGTCGTAGAAGGCATCGGCCACGGCCGACCCGGCCGCGACCACCCGGCCCTCCAGAGTGTCCCGTTCGTCGTCGGAGAGCGCGTGCAGTGCGTAGGGCACCGCCAGTTCCAGCAGGTCTGCACTGGGGGAGTGGGGCTGACTCATCGCTGCTCCCTCATCCCACACCCAGGCAGTTGCGCAGGCCGCGCAGCCCGTCACGCATCCGCGACTTCACCGTGGCCAGGTTCGCCGACAGCCGCTCCGAGACTTGCACATAGGTCAGGCCCTGGTAGTAGGCGAGTTCGAGGCATTCGCGCTGCAGATCGGTCAGGCCCTCCATGCACGCGGCGACCCGTTGGCGCTCCTCGCCGGCGATCACCTCGTCGCTGACGTGGTCGGTGGGCCGGTCCGATGTCACTGCTCCGTAGCGTGCATCGCGTTGGCCGGCGGCGTGTTCCGCCCGGACGCGGTCCACCGCGCGGCGGTGAGCCAGGGTGAGCAGCCAGGCCAGCGCGCTTCCTGATGCGGGGTCGTAGGCCTCCGCCGTTCGCCACACCTGGAGATAAACGTCCTGGGTGGTCTCTTCGCTGTATCCGCGGTCGCGCAGCACCCGGGTAACCATGCCGTAGACCCTCGATCGGGTGGCGTCGTAGAGCGCGGCGAACGCCTCGGCGTCTCGGCTTCCGACGCGGCGCAGCAGCACGTCGAGGTCAACAGTCGTCACCGGCCGGGGCCGCTCGATATCGGAGCCATTGCCCGGAAGCGTAACCGCACCGTCGGTGACGCGGTCAAGGACTTGCGTCACAGCGGCGCCAGCGAGCGGCCACCGGTGGTCCATCCGGCGCCCTGAACCGCCGGGGTGTGGACGGTCCGGGTGCCGGTCCGCGGCGTCACCGGGATACCCCGAAGGCGCATCACGATGGCTTGGAAGCGCAGACCGAGTGCGGCCATCTGTGGCGCCAGCGGATTGGTGAGCTGCATCAGCAGAATCTGGCCGACGGTCGCGGGACGTCGGGCGCCGCGCCAGGTGGCGACCATCGCGGCATGACTGTCGCGGTGCTGCGACACCGTGAGATCGAGCTGTTCCCCGGGCTCGGGCACCCGCACCAGGAAGTAGCCGTCCTGCAATCCCGAGTTACGGGGTGTGCCGACGACCGGCACCGGCCCGTCCTCGCCCGGCGGTACCAGGTACGCGGTTCGCTCACCGCGAACGTTCTGCACTTCGGCGACGACGCACCGCAGCGCGCCGCCGGCGTCGTGGCACCAGAACAGGCTCAGTGGGTTGAACGCCCGCCCGAGCACCCGGGGCATCAGCATGGCGGTGATCCGGCCGCCGGGAAGGAACACCCCGTGCTCGGCGAGGACGGCGTCGACCCGCTGGCGGATGGTGTCGCCGGCGTGGCCGTCGAAGTGATCAGCACCCTCGAACCGGGCAAACGGCCGCAGCCAGCGCGGCAGTTGGGGGAGTTCGTCGAGATCGACGTACCAGGTATAGCTGCGGTGCTCGGCGTAGTGCTGAACCGGCGACCGGTGCAGGTGGGTGACCCTGGTGGGGTAGAGCGCGGTGCTCGTCGCGATTGCCATGCTCGTCATTCGGAGCGGTCCGCCGGGTGGATGGGTGGGATGTGACGCCTATCACCGGACGGTCAGGTACCCGTCCCGGACGGTCAGGTAACAGTGAGATAGATCAGCGCCGCGTTGAGCAGCGTGATGACCCCGGCCACCGACCAACCCAGCACCGAGGTCAGCGTTGAATTCGCGTCATCTCCCATGAGGTCTCTGTCGGCCGTCAGCCGTATCAGGGGCACCAGCGCAAACGGAATACCGAATGACAGCACCACCTGGGAGAGCACCAGGGCGCGGGTCGGATCCACTCCGCTGGCCAGCACGGCCAGCGCCGGAAGCAGGGTGACCAGTCGGCGCACCAGTGCTGGGAATGATCTGCGCAACAGGCCCTGCATGATCATTGCTCCGGCATAGGCCCCCACCGACGCTGACGCCAGGCCCGAGGCAAGGAGCCCGACGGCGAATAACAGCGCGACCGTAGGGCCGAGGGTCTGCGCTACCGCGGCATGCGCGCCCTCGATGGTGTCGGTGCCGTCGCGGCCGCGCAGGTTGGTCGCCGCTACCAGCAGCAGTGCCAGGTTCACCGCGCCGGCAACGAGCATCGCGATGCCGACGTCCCAGCGAGTTGCCCGCAGCAGCATCGCCCGCCCGGGACCCGGCGCCGGGTGGCCATGCCGTTCGCGGGCCAGTCCGGAGTGCATGTACACCGCGTGCGGCATCACCGTCGCTCCGAGCATGGCAGTGGCCAGCAGCACGCTCTGAACCCCGTCGAAACGGGGAACCAGACCACCAATCACCGCTGCGGCCGGTGGCGGGTTTACCACCAGAGAGGCCATGAAACCGATGGTGATGATCAGCAGCAGTCCGACGATGACCCGCTCGAAGACCCGCGGGCCATTGCGGTCGCCGATGAGCAGCAGGAGCAGCGACACCGCACCGGTGATGATGCCGCCGAGGATCAACGGGAGCCCGAACAGCAGATGCAGGGCGATCGCGCCGCCGATGATCTCGGCAACGTCGGTGGCGATGGCGACCAGTTCAGCCTGTGCCCAGTAGGCGATGCGGGTCGATGTCCGGGTCCGGTCGCGCACCGCTTCCGGCAGCGTGGCACCGGTGACCAGGCCCAGCTTGGCGCTGAGGTACTGCACCAAGCCCGCCATCACGTTAGCCGCGACGATCACCCACACCAGCAAAAAGCCGAACTGCGCCCCTGCGCTGACGTTGGCCGCGATGTTGCCCGGGTCGACGTAGGCGATTGCGGCGACGAAGGCCGGGCCGAGCAGGGCCCAGCCTGGCCTGGGTGTCCTAGTCTTTGCGGCCAGCGTACAACCCTCTGCCGGTGATCAAGGGCAGGTCAAGCGTGGTGCGGATGCCCGGTTCCGCGGCGATCACGGCGGGGATCGCATTAACGATCCGGGTGGCGGTGGCCAACACGCCGGCGTAGTTGTGGTCGCCGTTGGGGCTGCTCAGGCAGATGTCCATCGCGTAGCACGGTTCGCCGGTGATCTCGATGCGGTAGTTGCCGCCCTCCTGTGCCGGCTGCGGCCAGTCCGGGCACATGTCGTCGCGCAAGCGGGTGATGTGCTCGAGCACCACCACCGGCGCTCCGTTCACCATGCCGAGCACCTCGAACCGCAATGCGGCCGCGGTGCCCGCCGGGATGTGCCCGGACGCGATGTCGAAGGCGTCCGGTGCGGGCACGCGAACGCAGGTCTCTTTCAGTTCGTCGAGTTCCACGTCGAGTCCGGCGGCGATCTGCCGCACCACCGAACCCCATCCGATACTGAGCACTCCGGGTTGCAGCAGCATCGGGATCTCGTCTATCGGCTTGCCGAAGCCCATCACATCGAACATGACCGTCGCGCTGTCGTAGGTGGCGTAGTTGACGATCTCGATGCACCGCACCTGCTCGACGCTCTGGCAGGTACCGGCCAGAGCCATCGGGAACAGATCGTTGGCGAAGCCCGGGTCTATGCCGTTGACGAAAAGACTCGAATTGCCTTCGCGCGCGGCATTTTCCAGCGGTGTGATCATCTCGTCGGGAATAACCTTCCAGGGCCACTGCAAAAACACCGGCCCGCTGCCCACCACATTGACGCCGGCGGCCAGGATGCGGCGGTAATCCTCGAGGGCTTCGACCAGTCGGTTGTCGGCCATCGCGTTGTACACCGCGCATTCTGGCTTGGTGGCCAGCACCTCGTCGAGGTCGGTGGTGGCTTTGATACCGGTCGGCGTGTCGAGTCCGGCGAGTTCGGCGGCGTCCATGCCGGCCTTGGCCGCCGAGGACACCCACACCGCTGTCAGCTCGTAATCGGGATTGGCGATCAGCGACCTCAGTGCGTGACCGCCGACGTTTCCGGTGCCAATCTGTGCGACGCGGATGGGCATGGGGGCTCCTTCGATAGGGATTCGGGGAAACTACAGATCCGGGATGGGCAGGTCGAGGTTGGGCACCATCAGGCCGCCGTCGACTTCGATCATCTTGCCGGTCAGGTAGTCCGCAGCGGGAGAGGCAAGATAGACGGCCGCGGCGGCGATATCGAGGGGGTCGCCGAGGCGTCGCATCGGGGTGGCCTTCTCCATCGGTTCGCGCAGGGCGTCGTTGGAGGCCACCACGTCCAGTGCAGAGGTCATGATCGAACCCGGCGCGATCGCGTTGACCCGGACGCGCGGGCACAGATCCAGGGCTGTCAGCCGGGTGTATTGCGCCAGTGCGGCTTTCGCGGTGCTGTAGGCCGCGAATCCACGGCCCGCGGTACGGCCCATCGTCGAGGTGATGTTGATGATGTTTCCGCCCCCGGAGTGTTCGAGCATCAGTGGCACCGCCGCAACGGTCAGCGCGTGGGCGGTCAGCACGTTGAACGTGAACGCGTCTCGCATCTGCTTGACGCTGGTGGTCAACAGCGTGTTGGGCATGCTGCCGCCGACGTTGTTGACGACGATGTCGAGTTTGCCGAACGACTCAACGGCCTGCCCGGCCAATTCGGCGGTGGCTTCGGGTTGGGCCAGATCGGCGACGACGATGTGCGCTCGGCGGCCGAGTGCCTCGACCTGGGCTGCCACCGACTCCAGTTCAGACTTCGTCCGCGCGGCGATGAGGACGTCGGCGCCGACTTCGGCGAACGCCACAGCGATCGCGGCGCCAAGCCCACGCCCAGCACCTGTGACTACGGCCACTCGTCCGTCCAGGCGGAATCTGTCCAGGATCACATCGGCTCTCTTCCCTTGTCGCGGTTCACCGTAACAAGGTAGACGGGTGCTCTGAGCCGAAATTTCGAACGTTTTTGTAACACGTTCTACTTTTTGGCGGGCACCTTCCGCGCGGGTG
>CAMDFY010000139.1 GCA_945897705.1 Bifidobacterium breve
GACCGGAGAAGGAGCCCAACTGGCTGCCGTCACCGGCCGGACCCTTCACCCTCTATATGCGCCTCTACTCACCGAAGCCCGAGGCACTCGACGGCGCGTGGCAGCCACCGAAGATCGTCAAGGTGAGCTGAGGGCTTGGTCCTCTAGAGGGCTTGGCCCGCTAGAGAACGGCAACCCCGTAGTTGCCGACCTGGTCGCTCAGATAGCGCAATTGATCGGTTGATGAGCCGAAGGTCTGGTCGATGGCGGTCAATCGGGCGGCGTAATGCGCGATCGGGTACTCGGCCGTCACGCCGATGCCGCCGTGCAACTGGATGGACTCCTGCGCGATATGGCGGCCGGACCGGCCGATCTGCAATTTGGCCCGCGCGGCCACCACGGGGTCGAAGCGCCCATCGGCCACACACATCGCGGCATAGAAGTTCATGCTGCGGGCCAGTTCCAATGAGACGTACATGTCGGACGCTCGCTGGGTGAGGGTTTGAAAGGTCTTGAGCGGTACGCCGAATTGCTTTCGCGCCTTGAGGTAGTCGGTGGTCAACCGCAACGACTCGTCCATCGCGCCGACGGCTTCGGCGCACAGCGCCGATTGGAACCGGATCACCGCGGCCTCGATGTGAGCCGTGGCGTCACCTCCCGTGCCAAGCGGTGTGGCGGCGGCGCCGTCGAATTCAACATCGGCACCGCGCTGGCCGTCGAAGGTGCGGAACGGTTGCCGGGATGTCGCGTCGCCGTCAACGAGAAACAGTCCGGAGCCGCCGCCGGATAGCGCGGCGGTGACCACGAGGACGTCAGCGCGGTCGCCGGCGAGCACCGGGTTCTTGCGCCCGGTCAGCGTCCACGACCCACCCTGTTCGGTTGCGCGCGTGGTCAATTCGGGCGAACCACGCCCACCCGACTCGGTGTGGGCAAAGGCCAGCAGTCGCTCGCCGGCAGCAACATCGTCGAGCATTGCGCGTTGTTCGTCGGAACCGTGGGCGGCGATCACCGCACCGGGGATCAGGGCCGCCGCAGCGACGGGTTCCGGCGCCAGTCGGCGACCGATTTCGGTCATCACCGCCATTACCTCGATCGGTCCGGCCTCGTCAGGGTCGAAACCCAGTCCCAGGATGCCGATATCGGCAAGTTGCTGCCAGACTTCCCGGTTCCAGCCAAGGTCGGAGTCGACGGCCTTGTTCCGGCTTTCGGTGTCGTAGCTGCGGGTGAACACCTCGCGAGCGGTGTCGGCCAGCATCTGCTGTTCTTCGGTCAGGTCAAAGTTCATCGTCGTGTCCCGGTGTTTCTCTAGAGTCCCCGGATCTCAAAGACCCAGGATCGTGGCGGAGATGATGCTGCGCTGAACTTCGTTGCTGCCGCCGTAGATCGATGTCTTTCGGTAGTTGAGGTACTTGGCCGCGGCGTTGTGCCCGCCGGACTCAACCTGAAGGCCATCCGACCCGGCCACCTCCACCAATAGTTCGGTGACGGCCTGCTGCAGTTGGCTGCCCCGCAGTTTCAGGATCGACGAGGCCGGGTTCGGCTTTCCGCTGGCCTCGTCCTCGCTGACGCGCATCTGGGTGAGTTCCAGCGCCAGCAACTCGCCCTCCACCTCGGCGACTCGGGCGGCGAACAGCGGATCGTCCAGCAGCGTGCCGTGGCCCTGCGGTGTCTTGGTGGCGCGCTCCTTGACCTCGGCGAGCCAGGCCTTGGTGGTGCCGATCCGGGCGATCCCGGTTCGCTCGTTGGAGAGCAGGAACTTCGCGTAACTCCAGCCGGCGTTCTCCTCACCGACGAGTTGGTTCGCCGGCACCCGGACGTCTTCGAAGAACACTTCGTTGACCTCATAGCTGCCGTCGATGAGCTTGATCGGCCGCAGCGTGATGCCCGGGGTGTTCATCTCGACCAGAATGAAGGAGATGCCGGCTTGCTTCTTGGGTGCGTCGGGATTGGTGCGTACCAGCAGGAATATCCAGTCGGCGTACTGGCCGAGCGTGGTCCAGGTCTTCTGGCCGTTGATGATGTAGTAATCGCCGTCGCGTACCGCCGTCGTGCGCAGCGACGCGAGGTCGGACCCGGCCTCGGGTTCAGAGAATCCCTGGCACCACCAGATGTCGAGGTTGGCCGTCGCGGGCAGGAATCGCTCTTTGACTTCCGGTGATCCGAACTGCGCGATCACCGGTCCCACCATGCTGGTGTTGAAATTCAGCGGCCCCGGCACATAGGCCAGTTGCATCTCATCGGACCAGATTTGGTGCTGCAGCGGCGACCAGTCCTTGCCGCCGCATTCGACCGGCCAGTTCGGCACCGCGAGGCCGGCTTTGTTGAGGATCCGCTGGGTGACGACCATGTCCTCGGGAAGGTTCAGTGCGTCGTTGCGAGCGCGCTCGCGGATTTCCGCGGGGATTTCGGTGGTGAAGAACTCGCGCAACTCGTCGCGGAAGGCCGTGTCGGCCTCGGTCATGGCCAGCCTCATGAGACCTCGATTTCAGTAGCGAATTTTCGTTTGCGAGCACGGTATCGCATGGTGTGGTCGGGCAATCTTCGGACTAGCGACCCCGGCGACGCAGATATCGCTCGAACTCAGCGGCCAGTGTGTCACCGTCGACCTTGGACATCGCCTCGTTGACGTCAACCTCGGCGTCGCCGCGGGCTTCCAGACCGGCCACGTAGTCGGCGATCTCCTCGTCATCGGCCGTCATCTCCGTCACGGCCAGTTCCCATTCCTCGGCCTGGGCCGGCAGGTCGGTCAGCGGCACCTCGATGTCCAGTGCCTCCTCGACCCGGCGCAGCAGTGCCACCGTGGCCTTGGGGTTCGGGGGCTGCGAGACATAGTGCGGCACCGCTGCCCAGAAGGTCACCGCCGGGATGCCAGCGGCCACGCAGGCGTCCTGGAAGACGCCCGCGATCCCGGTAGGCCCCTCGTAGCGAGACTCCTCCAGGCCGAAGAACTTCGCCGACTCCGGCGAATAGGCCGCCCCGGTGACCGGCACGGGGCGGGTGTGCGGGGTGTCGGCCAGCAGCGCACCCAGGATGACCACGGTGTCGACGTTGAGCTTGTCGGCGATCGCGAGTAACTCGGCGCAGAAGCTGCGCCAGCGCATGTTGGGCTCGACCCCGTGCATGAGGACGATGTCGCGATCCGAGCCGGGCGGCCGGCAGTGCGAGATCTGCATCGACGGCCACACCAGCTCACGGGTGACACCGTCGATCTGTCGGATGACCGGCCGATTCACCTGGTAGTCGTAGTAGGCCTCGTCGTCGATCTCAACGATCGGCTGAGCCTCCCAGATGGCGTCGAGGTGCTCCAGGGCGTCGCTCGCGGCGTCACCGGCGTCATTCCAGCCCTCGAAGGCCGCCACGATCACGGTGTTCTGGAGATCGGGCAGGTTGGAGCCTTGAGCGCCACTGCCTCCGGCCAGGGTGCCATCGGCCCACTTCCACGAGGTCACCGTTTCAGCCTAAGCCCTGCCCGGCCGCGATGAGTCGGATAGGACCGGCTCGTCGCCATCACGGGTTGTCCACCGCCCTCCCGACCGGCAGCGTGTCACCACGGCGGGGGAGACATCGACCAGGACGACCGCGTAGACTTTGGCCGTCGAGAGGCGTTGCAACGGGTTCGGGAATCTCCGAAATCCGCCACGCTCGGCAGAGTTAAGGACGCCTTCCGCTAAGGAAGGAACCTGGTTTGAGGGCCCCGGACACTAGCCGCCTAGAGGCAGACATTCGCCCCGACTGCACCGACGCGCTGACGGCAACCCTGCGCAGCCGGATCATGGTGATCGACGGTGCGATGGGCACGGCGATCCAGCGGGACCGGCCGGATGAGGCCGGCTATCGCGGCGAGCGGTTTGCGGAGTGGCCGACGGCACTGCAGGGCAACAACGATCTGCTCTCTATTACCCAGCCGGACATCATCGAGATGATCCACCGCGAATACCTCGAGGCCGGTGCGGACATCCTGGAGACGAACACGTTCAACTCCAACTCGGTGTCGCTCGCCGATTACGACATGCACGAGTTGGCCTACGAGTTGAACTACGCCGGTGCCGCCTTGGCCCGCAAGGTCTGCGACGAGTTCAGCACCGGCGCCAAGCCACGCTATGTCGCCGGTGCGATCGGGCCGACGACGAGGACCGCGTCGATCTCGCCGGACGTTAATGACCCCGGTGCTCGCAATGTCTCCTACGACCAGTTGGTGGCCGCCTACCTCGAAGCTGCCAACGGCTTGGTCGATGGTGGTTCCGATCTACTGATCATCGAGACGATCTTCGACTCGCTGAATGCCAAGGCGGCGGTGTTCGCCGTCGAGACGCTGTTCGAGGAACGTGGACGTCGGTGGCCGGTAATCATCTCGGGCACCATCACCGATGCCTCCGGGCGCACGTTGTCCGGTCAGGTCACCGAAGCGTTCTGGAACTCGATCCGCCACGCACAGCCGATCGCGGTCGGCCTCAACTGCGCCCTGGGCGCGCCCGAGATGCGGCCCTACATCGCCGAGCTGGCGCGAATCGCCGACACCTTCGTCTCCTGCTATCCCAACGCCGGCCTGCCCAACGCCTTCGGCGAATACGACGAGTCACCTGAGCATCAGGCCGGCTACCTTGCTGAGTTCGCCGAGGCCGGTCTGGTCAACCTCGTCGGTGGTTGCTGCGGAACAGCGCCGCCGCACATCGCCGAGATTGCGAACGTCGTTGAGGGCGTGCCACCGAGAGAAGTGCCGCGCATTGCCGTCGCCACCCGGCTCTCGGGCCTGGAGCCGCTCAACATCACCGACGATTCCCTGTTCGTGAACATCGGTGAGCGCACCAACATTACCGGCTCCGCCCGGTTCCGCAACCTGATCAAAGCCGGGGACTACGACACCGCGCTGTCGGTCGCTCTGCAACAGGTCGAGGTCGGTGCGCAGATCATCGACATCAACATGGACGAGGGCATGATCGACGGCGTCGCCGCGATGGACCGGTTCACCAAGCTGATCGCAGCTGAACCGGACATCAGCCGCGTTCCGGTGATGATCGACTCCTCCAAGTGGGAGGTCATGGAAACAGGCTTGAAGAACGTCCAGGGCAAGCCGATCGTCAACTCGATCTCACTGAAGGAGGGCGAGGAGAAGTTCGTCCGCGAGGCGCGGCTGTGCCGCAAGTACGGTGCCGCCGTCGTCGTGATGGCCTTCGACGAGCAGGGTCAGGCCGACAACCTCGAGCGTCGCCAGGAGATCTTCGGGCGGGCCTACCGGATCCTGACCGACGAGGTCGGCTTCCCCGCCGAGGACATCATCTTCGACCCGAACTGCTTTGCGCTGGCGACCGGTATCGAGGAGCACGCGAGTTACGGGATCGACTTCATCACCGCGTGTGCCTGGATCAAGGAAAACCTTCCCGGCGTGCACATCTCCGGCGGCATCTCGAACGTGTCGTTCTCCTTCCGCGGCAACAACCCGGTCCGCGAGGCCATCCACGCGGTGTTCCTGTTCCACGCCATCAAGGCCGGCCTGGACATGGGCATCGTCAACGCCGGCGCGCTGGTGCCCTACGACTCGATCGACCCCGAACTCCGGGACCGCATCGAAGACGTCGTCCTGAACCGTCGGGAGGATGCGGCCGAGCGACTGCTGGAGATCGCCGAACGGTTCAACAGCGAGGAAGGACCCGCCGAGGCAGAAGTTGCCGAGTGGCGATCTCTTCCGGTCCGCGAGCGGATCACCCACGCTTTGGTCAAGGGTATCGACGCCAACGTCGACGCCGACACCGAGGAGTTGCGGGCTGAGATCGCCGCCGCGGGCGGTCGACCGATCGAGGTGATCGAGGGCCCGTTGATGGACGGCATGAATGTCGTCGGTGACCTCTTCGGCGCCGGCAAGATGTTCCTGCCCCAGGTGGTGAAGTCGGCCCGGGTGATGAAGAAGGCTGTTGCTTACCTGCTGCCCTACATCGAGGCGGAGAAAACAGCATTAGGCGCCGGAGCGAGCCCAGCGTCGGGGGATGGTCGGGCCGCGAGCAAGGACACCAACGGCACGATCATCATGGCGACGGTAAAGGGTGACGTCCACGATATCGGCAAAAACATCGTGGGAGTCGTGTTGCAGTGCAACAACTTTGAAGTAATCGACCTCGGCGTGATGGTACCTGCGCAGAAGATCATCGATGCGGCTAAGGAGCACGACGCCGACATCATTGGGCTCTCGGGGCTGATCACCCCGTCGCTGGACGAGATGGTCAACTTCGCCGTCGAGATGGAACGTCAGGGACTGCAGATCCCTCTGCTGATTGGGGGAGCG
>CAMDFY010000140.1 GCA_945897705.1 Bifidobacterium breve
AGCTGAGGAGGGGTTCATGCGCCGACGCCTCCCGATGGCTCTGACCAGCATCGTCTCCCTCACGGTCGGCCTATTGCTCGGCGCCTCCTCAGCCCGGCTGACCGCCGATTCCGACGACACGGAGCCGGTGCATATAGCGATGCTGACCACCGGGTCGGGTACGTCGGCAGGGCCGGGTACGTCGGCGTCCGCGGCAACACCGGACCCGATGACGCAACTCAACGTTCGGGCCCGTCAGGCCACCACCGATGCCGCCAAGAAGGGCGCGGACATCACGTTCACACTGCTTGACCGACAAACCGGACAGTCGATCTCCGGCGGCGACACCGCACCCTTTCCGATCGCCTCGGTGGCCAAGCTGTTCATCGCCGACGATCTGCTGATGGGCAAGGTCAAATCCCGCCGGGCGCTGACCTCGCAGGACCGCAGCGACCTTGACGTCATGCTGCGCTCCTCGGCCGACTCTCCGGCCAACGAGTTTTGGGGCCGCGACGGCGGCAATGCGATCATCGCCCGGGTGGTGGCCCGTTACGGCCTCACCGGCACCACAGTTCCCTACGACGGGAACTGGTGGAACACCATGAGCACCACCAAGGATCTGGTTCGTTACTACGACAGGTTGCTCGACGGTGCAGGCGGACTGCCGCCCAAGCAGGTCGCGCTGATCCTTTCGGACCTGGCCACCTCGACGCCGAAAGGTATCGACGGGTACCCGCAACGATTCGGCATTCCCGATGGGTTGTTCGCCGAACCGGTTGCGGTCAAACAGGGGTGGATGTGCTGCTGGAACGGCCCGAACCAGTTGCACATGTCCACCGGCGTCGTCGGTGCCGACCAGCGCTACGTGATCGCCATCGGATCGATGCAACCGGTGGATGAGGCCACCGCCAGGCAGACCCTTACTCAGGTGATCAAAACCATGTTCCCCGGCGGCCAGATCTAGCCGGGATCGTCGTTGAGGAGATCAGGCCGGCGCTGTCTGGTTCTCTGCAAGGACTGCTGACGGTGCCACGCCGCGATCTTCGCGTGGTCACCGGACAGCAGCACCTCCGGCACCGCTAGGCCCCGCCAGTGCGGAGGCCGGGTGTAGCCGGGCCCCTCCAGCAGTCCGTCCACCCGCGCCGAATGCGAGTCATCCTGATGCGACAGCGGATTGCCGATGACGTCTGGCAGGAGTCGCAATACCGCCTCGATCATCACCAGCGTGGCGGCCTCTCCCCCGGCCAGCACGTAATCGCCGATGGAGACTTCTTCGACCCGCATCCGCCGGGCCGCGTCATCGCAGACCCGTTGGTCGATTCCCTCATACCGGCCACAGGCGAACACCAGGTGGGTTTCCTCCGTCCAGCGCGCGGCGTCGGCCTGGGTGAAGAGTCGGCCCGCCGGCGTCGGAACCACCAAAAGCGTTTCGGCGGTGCAGATATCATCGAGTGCGTCGCCCCACACCGGGGCCTTCATCACCATTCCAGGCCCGCCCCCGTAGGGCGCATCATCGACCGAACGGTGCACATCGTGAGTCCAGCGCCGCAGATCATGCACCGCGAAATCGACGATCCCCGCCTCGATTGCCCTGCCGGACAACGATTGCCGCACCGGGTTGAGGTAATCGGGGAAGATCGTGACGACGTCAATGCGCACGTCAGGTCTCCAGGTCCAGCAAGCCGTCCGGAGGGTCGATCTCGATAACGCCCGCGTCCAGCGATACGGATGTCACGATGGCGGCGACGAACGGCACCAGCACCTCGGTGTTCGCGGCGGTGCGCACCGACAGCAGCTCGCCGGCGGGGGTGTGAAGCACTTCGGCGACGAGGCCGACCGGAACGTTATCGACGGTGCGGACGGTGAGGCCCTCGAGTTGATGATCGTAGAACTCGTCGGGGTCGTCGATCGGGGGCAGATCCGCCGAATCGACGATGAACAGATTGCCGCGCAGGGCATCCGCGCCGTCTCGGTCGATCACTCCGGCCAGTCGAACAAGCATGCGCGCGCCATGCGGCCGGGCCGACTCCACCTCGACATCGCGAGTGCTTGGATTAGTCCCGGCAGGTGAATTAGAGCCAGCAGTTGAATTAGGCCCAGTACGGGAACCCCTGAGCCGCAAACGATTACCGGCGAAAAATCGCCCCTGCGGATCATCGGTCCGGACGTCGACGACGAGCTCTCCGGAGATGCCGTGAGCCTTCACGACCCGCCCGACGACAAGCTCCATGTGGGCGGATCAGCTACCGGTCGGTGTCCACCACGTCGACGCGGATGCCACGGCCGCCGATGCCGGACACCAGCGTCCGCAACGCGGTGGCGGTACGCCCGCTGCGGCCGATCACCTTGCCGAGATCGTCGGGATGCACATGCACCTCGACGGTGCGGCCGCGCCGATTGGTCACCATGTCGACGCGAACCTCGTCGGGATTGTCGACGATTCCGCGGACCAGATGTTCCACGGCGTCAACGACGACCTCGCTCATTCGGCGGCGGGTTCGGCGGTTTCAGCGGCCGGCTCGGCCTCCGCGACCGGCTCGGCAGCCTCAGCGGTCGGCTCAGCAGCCTCAACCACCGGCTCGGCAGCCTCAGCGGTCGGCTCAGCAGCCTCAGCGACCGGCTCGGCCTCATCAACGGTTGGCTCGGCCTTCTTGACCGGTGCCTTCCTCTTCTTGAGCTGGGTCGCCTCACCGGTCGGTGCCCCATCGCCCGCGGCGAGTGCGGCGTTGAACAACTCGAGCTTGCTGGGTTTGGGTTCCTTGACCTTCAGCGTGCCCTCGGCGCCGGGCAGTCCCTTGAACTTCTGCCAGTCTCCGGTGACCTTGAGCAGCTTGAGAACGGGCTCGGTGGGTTGTGCGCCGACGGAAAGCCAGTACTGGGCCCGCTCCGAATCGACCTCGATCAGGCTGGGCTCTTCCTTGGGGTGGTAGCGCCCGATGACCTCGATGGCACGGCCGTCGCGACGGTTGCGTGCATCAGCGACGGCGATTCGGTACTGGGGATTGCGGATCTTGCCAAGCCGGGTGAGCTTGATCTTGACAGCCATGACGCGAACATCTCCTGTGGTCTCACGCTGCAATTCAGCGATCACCGGCGGGTTGCCGGAATCCGGTTTTGCCTCGCGTGGGCGGCCCCGGAATGCGCGCTGCGCAGTAGCCGGTGGCCAGCGGCCTATTGTGCCAGACCGCCGGGTCCCAGAGTTAATCCTGGTTTCAGATCAGCGTTAATCCTGGTTTCAGATCAATTTGTCCATGCATTTGGTCTCGACCCGGCGAGTCATCCGCCACCCCTCGGGGGTCCGGATGAACTCGTCGTCGTACCACAGCGCGCAGAGCATGATTTTGGGGCCGTCGTCGAATTTCATCGGGTTGAAGCACATGGTGCGGCCCGAAGCGGTGTCGCCGGACACCCGGATATCGAAGTTGCCCACCAGGTGGTAGTAGGCGGGAAAGTTGGGCAGCACTTCCGCAAGCCAGGCCTTCACCGCGGCGAACGTGCCGTCGATACCACCCATCGCCCGATAGTCGATGTAGGCATCCGCAGTGAAGATCGCATCCAGGTCATCGAATCGACGCTGGTCGATTGCGGTTGCGTAGTTGATCACCAACTGTTGGATCTCCAGACGATCGGAGATTTCGGCCAGGCTCATCATGGGTCGATTCAACACCGGCCGACAGGACCGCCGCGCACCGGTTAGGGTAGGCGGCCATGGGCAGACTCCATGCCGCGGTGACGGCGTCCATCGCACTCATCGTCAGCGCCGTGACGATCGGCGCCACCGCGATCGGATCGGCGCCCCCTGCGGCCGCCGATCCGAGCATCCAACCGGTGGGCACGGTGCCGATTCCCGACGGGCCGGCGCCGGCCTGGATCATCGCCGACCTCGACTCCGGTCAGGTGTTGGCCGGCCGAGACATGTACACGGCACACCCGCCCGCCAGCACCATCAAGACTCTGCTGGCGCTGACCGCACTCGATGAGATCAACCTCGACGCCACGATGGTCGCCACCCCGGCCGAGGCAGACGTCGAGTGCAACTGCGCCGGCGTCGTGGCAGGTCGGTCCTACACGGCTCACCAACTCCTTGAGGCCAGCCTGCTGGTGTCCGGCAATGACGCGGCCAACGCCCTCGCGGCGATGCTGGGCGGGTTCGGCCCGGCAGTGGCCAAGATGAACGCCAAAGCTGCCGCCGTCGGCGCCACCAACACCTACGCCACCAGCCCGTCGGGACTGGACGGGCCTGAGGGCGCCGGTTGGACGACCCCCCATGATCTGGCCGTGATCTTCCGAGCCGCGCTGGCCAACCCGGTATTTGCCCAGATCACCGGCCAGCCAACCGCGGTGTTTCCCACCGATACCGGCCTCCGGTCGCTGCTCAACCAGAACGAGTTGCTCGCTCGCTATCCCGGCGCGATCGGGGGCAAGACCGGCTTCACCAACGCGGCTCGTAAGACATTCGTCGGCGCGGCTCAGCGCGACGGCAGACGCCTGGTCATCGCGATGATGTACGGCCTGGTCCGTGAAGGCGGTCCGACCTACTGGGATCAGGCGCGCACGCTCCTGGATTGGGGTTTCGCGCAGAATCCAACCCAGAGCGTCGCGACGCTGTAGATCCAACCCAGAGCGTCGCGACGCTGTAGCGCTTGCCGGTGGACTCGCCGCCGGGCGCGCGACCTAGCCCCGGAAGCCGGGAAGGCCGGCCTCGGCCGGGGTAATCGGCTCATTGAAGCCCTCGACGGGGGTCGGGACAAATGCGCCGGCGTCTCCACTGGACTCCGCCGGCATGGCCCCGCCGGAAGCCTCGGCCGGAGCGGTGATGACCTCCGTTTCCGACTGCCCGATGACCGTGGGCTCGACCGGATTGCCCTGTAGCGGAATGGTTCCCGGCACCCAGGCGAGGATGTCGCGGACGCCGTCGTTGTAGACCACGCTGTTGGGTACGTCGCCGATCACGTCGAAGTAGAGCATGCCGGTCGTGCGGCCACCCGGGGCAAGTTGCGCGGCGCTGATGCCGCCAGGCGCGTAGACGATCGCAGGGTTGCCGTCGCCGCTCTCGGCGCGGGTGTAGAAACGGTCGATGTTGGGGTTGACTGCGCTTCCGAACGCCTGCACGGACAAGGTGGCTTCATAGAGCGTGCCAGCATGCCCCACCGGGGCGGTGCTGGGTCCGAAGTTGGTCACCGTGTAGCCGATCATCGGAACGGCGGGCCGGTAGTTGATCCGCATCTGCTCGCCGAAAATCTTGATGTTGTCGGTCGCCGACGCGGGTGCGGCAGTGACCGTGCCGATTCCGAGTGTGAGCGCCGTAACAGCGACAGCCCCGGCGTATTTTGCGATCTTCACCTTGGTTTCCTCTCGTCTGCGGGAAGTGTATCCCCGCAACCGATCAGAGACCACTTAGAACCCGGAACGCGTCCTTACCCGGCTAGCGTGGCCCACGATGTCTATCCTGTCGCGGTGGGTGAGCCGTGCCGCCGGTATTGCTGCGGCTTCGCTGGTCATGTCCTTCGCCCCGGCGCCTGCCGTCGCCGAGCCGGACGGCCAGGCCGCCGCCACCGTCGCCCTGCCGGCCGGCCCGGCCCGAGCCTGGCTGGTCGCCGACATGATCAGCGGCCGAATTCTCGGCGGCAACGATCCCTATGGCCGGTACGCACCGGCCAGCACCATCAAAGCCCTGCTGGCAATGGTGGTGCTCGATCAGGTCAATCCCGATGTCGCCGTTCGGGCGACGCCGTCGAGTACCGATGTCGAGTGTTCGTGCGTGGGACTGGTGCCGGGCGCCACCTACACCACCCGCCAGTTACTGGACGCGCTGATGATGGTGTCCGGCAACGACGCCGCGAACCTGCTCGGTGAGATGCTGGGCGGTCCCCAGGCGGCGGTGGCGAAGATGAACGCCAAGGCCGCGCTCCTCGGAGCGGTCAACACTCGGGCCGGGTCGCCGTCGGGCCTGGACGGCCCGGGCTGGGAATCGGTCACCACCGCGCAGGATCTGGCGATGATCTACCGTGCGGCGCTGACCTACCCGCTGCTCGTCCAGATCCTGCATCAGTCCACCGCGCTGTTCCCGGACGGCGCGGGTGGGCTGAAGACGATCGCCAGTCGCGATCGGCTACTGGCGAGTTACCCCGGCTACATCGGTGGAAAAACCGGCTATACCAATCTGGCCCAGGAGACCTACGTCGCGATCGCGCAGCGCGACGGACGCCGGCTGATCGCCGTGCTGCTGTACGGCACCGATGAACTCTGGGACCAGGG
>CAMDFY010000141.1 GCA_945897705.1 Bifidobacterium breve
CTGGTGATCCGCACCTCCGGCGAGCAGCGGCTGAGCGGGTTTCTGTTGTGGCAGAGCGCCTACTCGGAAATGTGGTTCACCGAGGCCCACTGGCCGGACTTCCGGCGGGTGGACTTCCTGCGTGCGTTGCGCGACTACAGCCGCCGGCACCGCCGCTTCGGTGTCTAGCCATTCAGTCGGAATGGATTGGCTACAACTTGCGCAGGCGCAGTCTGTTGATGGCGTGGTCGGCGTCTTTGCGCAATACCAGGGTGGCCCGCGGCCGGGTGGGCAGGATGTTCTCGATCAGGTTGGGCCGGTTGATGGTTCGCCAGATGTCGCGCGCCGCGCTGGCTGCCTGCTGATCGGTCAGACCGGAGTAGTGGTGGAAGTGCGATGCCGGATCGGCGAACGCACCGGCTCGCATCGCCAGAAAACGTTCGACGTACCACTGTTCAATATCCTCGATGCGGGCGTCGACGTAGACCGAGAAGTCGAAAAGATCCGAGACCATCAGGCGCGCGCCGGTTTGCAGGACGTTGAGACCCTCAAGAATCAGAATGTCAGGGTGGGCGACCACGTGCTTGTCGTCGGCGACGACGTCGTAGATCAGATGGGAGTACACCGGCGCGCAGACCTGATCTGAACCCGACTTCACCGATGTCACGAAACGCATCAGGGCGCGGCGGTCATAGCTTTCTGGAAAGCCCTTGCGGTGCATCAGGTTTCGTCGGGCGAGCTCGGAATTGGGGTAGAGGAATCCGTCGGTGGTGACCAGATCCACGCGGGGGTGATCCTCCCAGCGGGACAGCAGTGCCTGCAAAACGCGAGCTGTGGTCGATTTTCCGACCGCGACGCTGCCGGCCACCCCGATGACGAACGGCACCGGCCGGGCAAGATTCGGAGTGGGCTCGCCGAGGAATTCCGACGTGGCGGCGAACAATCCCTGGCGGGCGGCGACTTGCAGATGGATCAGTCGGGCCAGCGGCAGATAGACCTCTTCGACCTCAAGCAGATCGATCTGTTCGCCGATCCCGCGGAGGCCGAGGAGCTCGTCCGCGGTCAGCTTGAGCGGAGTGGACATCCGCAACGCCCGCCACGCGGCCCGGTCAAACTCCACGTACGGGCTGGGTTCGGTCAGCCGCGCCATGGAATAAGTGTTGCAGCTAGCGTGAATGGCATGGAGCCCGACCACCTTGTTCGCGAATACCTGTTGCTCGGCTTGCGGTTCGACCGCATCGAGGCAGGCTACGTGGACGCATTCACCGGTGACCCTCGGTTGCGCCGACGGGTGGCCGGCGAGCCGGCGCCGCAGCCCGGTGATCTCGCCGCCCAGGCGCAACGGCTGTTGACCGCCATCCCGGAGGTGCCGCGCACTGGCGCGTTCACCGAGCAGCGCGCTGAGTTCATTGCCGCCCACCTGCGCGCATTGCAGTGCGCGGGGAGAACGTTCGCCGGCGAGCAGGTCGGATTCGTCGATGAGGTGCGCCACTACTTCGACGTGGAGATCAGCCGGGGAGAGCCGGATCGCTATCGGGCCGCCCACGGCCGTATCGACGAGGCACTCGGTGGCACCGGTCCGCTGGCCGAGCGGATGGAGGCAGACCGTCTCGCTGATGAGATACCGCCGGAGCGCCTCGCAGAGTGTGTCCACGCGTTCTCCAGTGCCCTGCGTGATGTCGTGCGGGCCACCTACCCGTTGCCCGATGCCGAGACGGTGGTCTACGAGGTGGTCACCGATAAGCCGTGGTCGGGCTTCAACTACTACCAGGGCGACTACCGATCGACGGTGGCCATCAACGCTGATCTCAAGCAGCAGATGTCGAACCTGCCGGGGTTGGTGGCCCACGAGTCCTACCCGGGCCACCACACCGAACACTGCCGCAAGGAAGCCGGGCTGGTGGCCGGTCTGGGCCAGGGAGAGCAGACCATCTTTCTGGTCAACACTCCACAGTGTCTGATGGCCGAGGGGCTCGCGGATCTGGCACTGCACGTCGCCATCGGGCCGGGCTGGGGTGCCTGGGCGGCGGCGATCTACGCCGACCTCGGCCTGCGCTTCGACGGCGAGCGCGCCGAGGCGCTGTCGCAGGCGCGGGCCGCGCTGGCTGAGGTCCGCCAGGACGCGGCCCTGATGCTGCACGACGAGCATCGCGACGTCGATGATGTGGTGGCTTACCTGCAGCGCTGGTTGCTCATCGACGACGCGCGGGCACGGCAGTCGCTGAGGTTCCTCACCTCCCCGCTGTGGCGCGCCTACACCAGCACCTACGTCGAGGGATACCGGCTGTTGCGGTCCTGGTTGGACGCCGCCCCACGACCGGGAGGCGCCCGCGGCCCGGCCGGCGTGAGCGTGACCGAACGCTTCGGCCGGCTGCTCGACGAGCCGCTCATCCCGTCGTCCTTGCGCGCCGAGACGGCCGGGTCTGAGCCCGCCGACTAGGCTCTGGGCCATGACCATCGACGCTGTTTCGACCGCCGCAGCCGCCCCGGGGGCCGACTATGCCGCGACCGCGGGGGAGGCCTACCGGGCCGCGCTGAGCGTTATCGCCTCCGTGGAACCGCGCATTGCCGCGGCAACCCGCAAAGAGCTTGCCGATCAACGCGATTCGCTCAAGCTGATCGCCAGCGAGAACTACGCGTCACCGGCGGTGCTGCTGACCGCGGGCACCTGGCTGTCGGACAAGTATGCCGAGGGGACCGTCGGGCACCGGTTCTACGCCGGCTGCCAGAACGTCGACGACATCGAGACGATCGCCGCTGAGCATGCCCGCGAACTGTTCGGCGCCCCGTACGCCTACGTCCAACCGCACTCGGGCATCGACGCCAACCTGGTCGCCTTCTGGGCCATCCTGGCCACCCGGATCGAGGCCCCGGCGCTGGGCGAACTGGGCGTGCGCAATGTCAACGACCTCTCCGAGGCGGAGTGGGAACGACTCCGCGCGAAACTCGGCAGCCAGCGGCTGATGGGGATGTCCCTGGATGCCGGCGGCCACCTCACCCACGGGTTCCGGCCGAACATCTCCGGCAAGATGTTTCACCAGCGCAGCTACGGTATCGACCCGGTAACCGGACTGCTCGACTACGACGCCGTCGCCGCCGCGGTCCGCGACTTCAAACCGCTGATCCTGGTCGCCGGCTATTCGGCCTACCCGCGGCGGGTCAACTTCGCCACCATGAGAGAGATCGCCGACGAGGTGGGCGCCACCCTGATGGTCGACATGGCGCATTTCTCCGGCCTGGTGGCGGGCAAGGTGTTCAGCGGCGACGAGGACCCGGTGCCGCACGCACACGTCGTCACCACCACCACGCACAAATCGCTGCGCGGGCCCCGTGGCGGACTGGTGCTCGCCACGGCCGAGTACTCCGATGCCGTCGACAAGGGCTGCCCGATGGTGCTCGGCGGGCCGCTGTCGCACGTGATGGCCGCCAAGGCGGTCGCCTTCGCCGAAGCCCGCCAGCCGGCATTCCGCGCCTACGCCCAGCGGGTGGCCGACAATGCCAAGGCTTTCGCCGACGGGTTGATGCGCCGCGGCGCGCATCTGGTCACCGGCGGCACCGACAACCACATCGTGCTGCTCGATGTGCAGTCCTACGGACTGACCGGCCGCCAGGCCGAATCGGCACTGCTGGACGCGGGCATCGTCACCAACCGCAACTCGATCCCGGCCGACCCCAACGGTGCCTGGTACACCAGCGGGATCCGATTCGGAACCCCCGCGTTGACTACCCGGGGTTTCGGGCCGGCCGAGTTCGATCGGGTCGCCGAGTTGGTGGTCGAGGTGCTCGCCAACACCCGGCCGGAGGGCACGTCCAAAGCAAAGTACGCGCTGGTGGACAGCACCGCCGACTGGGTGCGTGCCGCCAGCGCCGAACTCCTGGCGGCCAACCCGCTGTATCCGGGCTTGACCCTGTAGAAGGGGCGAAACGCCGGGCCGGCCGGCCTTTAGGCAGCCGTTAACATCGGTTACAGTTACCGCATGGCACAGGCACCTGTCGCAAACGCGCTGACCCTTGAACTTGAGCCGGTCGTCGCCGATAACCTGGCGCGGCACCTGGACACCGCTGACGAGTGGTACGCCCACGATTACGTCCCTTTCGACCAGGGCGAGAACTTCGCCTTCCTGGGCGGGCGGGATTGGAACCCCTCGCAGGTGACTCTGCCTCGGGAGGTGGTGTACGCCCTTGAGGTGATGCTCATTACCAAGGACAACCTCGCCGGCTATCACCGCGAACTCGTCGAACACTTCATCCTGGCCGACAAGTGGGGCCGCTGGCTGGGCCGCTGGACCGCCGAGGAGAACCTGCACGCCATCGCGTTGCGCGAATATTTGGTCGTCACCCGCAACTTCGACCCGGTCGCCGATGAGGACGTCCGGGTTGCCCATGTGATGCGCGGCTACCGTGCCGACGCGTACAGCCAGATCGAGACCCTGACGTTTATGGCGCTCTACGAACGCGCGCACGCGGTCTATCTGCGCAATCTCGAGGCGAAGATCGCCGAACCGGTGCTCGCGCGTCTGGTCAATCGCATCGCTACCGACGAGGAACGCCACGCGGAGTTCTTCGGCAACCTGGTCGCACACTGCCTTCAGAGCCACCCTGATCAGGTCATCGGGGCGATCCGTCGCCGGTCTGCGGCCCTCGGGGTGGTCGGCGGTGACATCGTCGAGTACGAAGACAAGCTGCGGGTCATCGCCGAGGCGGGCATCTTCGACCGTGACGCCGCCCGCGCGGTGGTCTCCGATGCCATCGGCGGTTGGGGTCTGGACTCGGAGCCGCAACTTGAAAAATTCGTCCGCGCGTAATCCGCTGGCGGCGCGCCGCGCAACATCGCGGCGACGCGCCGGGGTAGCGTCGGCCACGATGGCCGGTGAGGCCAGAGGCCAGTGAGCCCAAAGGAGCGCCTGTGACCGATCCGCACTCGCCCACCAGGACGTACGTGCTCGACACGTCAGTCCTGCTATCCGATCCCTGGGCGTGTACGCGGTTCGCCGAACACGAGGTGGTCGTTCCGCTGGTGGTCATCAGCGAACTCGAGGCAAAACGCCACCACCATGAACTGGGCTGGTTCGCCCGCCAGGCGCTGCGACTCTTCGATGATCTTCGCCTCGAGCACGGCCGGCTTGATCAGCCGCTCCCGATTGGCACCCAGGGTGGCACCCTGCACGTCGAACTCAATCACAGCGACCCGACGGTGTTGCCCGCCGGTTTCCGCACCGACACCAACGACGCCCGAATTCTGACCTGCGCGGCCAACCTGGCTGCCGAAGGCAAGCGGGTGACGTTGGTCAGCAAGGACATTCCCCTGCGAGTAAAGGCCGGCGCGGTGGGCCTGCCCGCTGACGAGTACCACGCCCAGGATGTGATCACCTCCGGCTGGACCGGCATGACCGAACTCGACGTCACCTCGAACGAGATCGACTCGCTCTTCACCGACGGCGAGGTCGACCTCGCCAGCGCCCGAAACCTGCCCTGCCACACCGGTATCCGACTACTCGGCGGCACATCGCATGCCCTGGGCCGGGTAAACGCGGACAAGCGCGTTCAGCTGGTGCGCGGCGATCGTGAGGTGTTCGGGCTTCGCGGCCGTTCCGCCGAACAGCGTGTCGCCTTGGACCTGCTACTTGATGAGTCGGTCGGCATCGTCTCTCTCGGAGGTAAAGCCGGCACCGGAAAGTCGGCGCTCGCTCTGTGCGCGGGCCTGGAGGCGGTGCTGGAGCGACGCACCCAACGCAAGGTCGTGGTGTTCCGTCCGCTCTATGCCGTCGGCGGCCAGGAATTGGGTTACCTGCCGGGCAGCGAGAGCGAGAAGATGGGCCCGTGGGCGCAGGCGGTGTTCGACACCCTCGAAGGCCTTGCCAGCCCCGCGGTGCTTGAGGAGGTGCTCTCCCGCGGCATGCTGGAGGTGCTGCCGCTGACACATATTCGCGGCCGCTCACTGCATGATTCGTTCGTCATTGTCGATGAGGCACAGTCGCTGGAGCGCAACGTGCTACTGACTGTGCTGTCCCGGTTGGGCGCCGGCTCGCGGGTTGTGCTCACCCATGACGTCGCCCAGCGGGATAACTTGCGCGTCGGCCGCCACGATGGGGTGGCTGCGGTCATCGAGAAACTCAAGGGCCACCCGCTGTTCGGCCACATCACCCTCACCCGCAGCGAACGGTCCCCGATCGCCGCTCTGGTCACCGAGATGCTCGAGGAGATTACTCCGGACGCGCTGCCGTAAACTTGCG
>CAMDFY010000142.1 GCA_945897705.1 Bifidobacterium breve
GGTCATACACGCGCTCCCCCGGACCGTTTGAGCAGCCGCGACCACCGGCCATCGACGTCGCCCGAGAACAGCGGCAACCACATCGAGTTGGCGCCGACGGCGCGGTGCACCCGCATCCGGACCAACGGCCGCAACAGGTCGGTGTCCACCCGGTCTGGCATCAGGTTCTCCCCGATTCCGTAACCCTCGTCAGACCCGCACCGGCCCCGCAGCAGATACCGCTGATAGAACGGACCGTTGTCGAGTACCGAGTCGACGTCGACCCGCACGATGTGTCCGTCTGGATCGGCGAAGACGGCGCTGTCCGGCCAGCGCAGACCCCAGACGTTGCGGCGCTCGCGCCCCATCTGCAGCGCAGCCTGCTCACGCGCGCGGCAGGTCCCGTCTTCGGCGATCTCGACAACGAGATCGCGCGGCGCTTTCCCGGCCTCCGACGGAACCAACCGGTAGAAGATCAGATCGCGACCGGGCAACGCCAGCCGGCCCCACCACCAGCTATGGATGCCCAGGGACTGCAGCGGCTGCCCGGCGCTGTTGCGGTCGTGGTAGCCGCGGCCCTCGATCCGCAACTCACCGCCCGGGGTGTCCAGTTCCACACCACCCCGACAGGCGGCCATCATCGGTGTCCACAGGTGTGTGCAGGTGTCGAGGGATCCGCGGCCGAGTCCCGGCGGGGAGACATCACCGCCCGCCGCGTCGGGCAGGTCGCGCCGCAGCGGACCGGACAGCCACAACTTTCCGGTGGCCCGGCCGCCGGTGGGCAGGGCCAGGTCGAGGGTCGCCTGCAGCGTGCGGATCGAGACGCCGCCGGCCACCGCGGGGGTGTCGGTCCAGGAGAAGGAGCAGTCACCGAGGCGCCACGAGGAACCGTCCTCGCCCCAGGTGCACTCCTCGGTGGGCAGTTCGGAGAGCAGGTAGAAGCACTCGCGGCCGCCCTCGTAGACGACCAGGTTGACGCTGGGCCGCTGCAGCGGAAGGCGCGGGCGACCGGCGCGCGCGGACTGCGCGTACCCCGGCAGAAACGGCAGACCCCAGGACCAGATGAGCGTCGCGGCTCGGCCCTGGTCATCGACCAGATCGACGTAGAACCAGGTGAATCCGCCCGGGCTGCGCAGGACGGCGGGGTCTGGCGCACGGTCGGCGGAGCTTAACGTGATCAGAACGCCTCCGGGATCCGGCCCGGGCGCGGCCCCGAACCTGGCTAATCCTAACCAGTCGAACCACCCCGGAGCGACATCAGGGCCACGTCACGGCGACACCGGGGCCACATCAGAGCGACACCGGGGCCACATCAAAGAAAAGTCAGGCGGGAACCCCAACGCGGTCGCCGGCCTTGATCATGTTGGTGGCGGTTCGATGCGCCAGTGCCATCACCGTCAGCATCGGATTCGCGCCCGAACATGTCGGCATGCCGCTGGAATCCCCGATCCAGACACCGGGCGTGTCGTGCAGTTCGCCGCTGGGGTCGGCCACCGAGGTGCTCGGGTCGGAGCCCAGACGAGCGCTGGACATCTGATGCGCGCAGAACACCGGCGTGCCGCCGGGTCCGATCGGGATCTCGTTCACCTTCTCGATGAACGCCTCCAGGTCCTCGCCGCGCTGCCAGGGCGGCATCGCCTGCGCGGCGACGAAGATCTGTTGCGCACCGGCGGCCTCGTGCATCCGGATGCAGGTGACGATCGCGTGCTTGAAGTTGTCCCGGTCCAACTGGTCGTCGAAGGGATACCAGTGCACGGCCTGGCCGCCGTCGTCGATCGTGACACTGCCGGTGCCGCGATCCTTGAGCAGGATCAAGAAGTCGGCCCGGTACCGGTACTTCTGACACAGTTCCTTGTGCTGTGCTCCGGACGTGAACGGCACGATGCTGGCGAACAGTGCCGGCAGGTGCTGCACGCCCTCGATCAGGTAGCCGTAGCCCTCGTTGAACTCGGCGAACTGATCCATCGCACCGGCCATCCCCGGGCCGTGCCACTGTTCCTGCGGGTCGTCGTAGATGCCGGGGACCAGGGAGGCCGGATGCATGTGCAGACCCTTGCCGACCGCCGGTCCACCGATGCCGGACCGCAGCAGCAGTGCCGGGGTCTCCAGGCTGCCCGCGGCCGCCACCACCGTCGGCGCGTTGATGACGACCCGGACACTCTGGCCGGTGGCGGGATCGGTGAAGGTACCCTCCAACCCGGCCGCGACGCCGTTCTCGGTGCGAATCTTCTCCACCCAGGTGTTCGGCATGATCACCGCACCGGCGTCGCACGCGTCCTGCAGGTAGGTGAGCATGGTGCCCTTTTTCGCACCGGTTTGGTCACCCATGCCGGTGAAACCGGCGATCGCGGGGTCGTAGCGATCAGGGTCGATGTTCAGTGGCGTGACCCGGTAGGAGTAGCCGAGTTTTTCGGCGGCGTCGATGATCCGGGAGTGCACCTCGTTCTGGGTCGACACCTTGTCGTTGCAACTCATCCGCTCCATCACGGCGGCGAGGTGTTCGTCGAAGGCCGGTCCGGCGACGTCGCTCAGGCCGGCCTTCGCCCACGAGTCGCGAACACGTTGGGGCGTGACGATCGAGTTGGACCAGTTGACGGTGCTGCCGCCGCCGACGGTCGAACCCGCTGCGATGGCCAACATTCCGTCGGCCGAATTGAAGAATCCGCCGCGCAGGAACAGCGTCTGGTACGCGGCAAGCTCAAGTTGGACGAAGTCGGACTCGTTGTAGTAGCCGCCCGCCTCCACAACGATCACCTTCTTGCCGGACTGGGCCAGTTTTCCGGCGATCAGTCCGCCGCCGCAGCCGGAACCGACCACCACGACGTCGGCATCGAACACCTGGCCCTCGGTCGGGACGACGGTGGTCAACGTCTTCGGGGTCTGCGGCGGTGCCTGCACGGGGCCGGGGTAGCCCATGCCCGCCCAGAACGGGTTGCGGCCGGTGGCATCGGGAAGCCCGTAACTGAACATGACGGACAACTGCTTGAGTGCGGCGATCGCGCCGTGGCTCTCCGGAGAGATCCTGCCGAGGTTGCCGATGATCGCCTCCCGGACCGCCTGCGACTGATTCTTCAACCCGATGAGCCCGGCGGTGTCGAGCAACTGCTGCAATCCGGCCAACTGTTCGGCGGTGAGCCGGGAGAGCAGGTAGTGCTCGACGGCCACGTGTGCACCGACGTCACTGCCCTTGGTGGCGAAGAATCCGTCGGGATCGTCGTCGCGAGACACCGACGGCACGAAGGTGTCGACGGCGGCAGCGAGGGTCTCCCGCTGACGATTGGTGAATGCGGTGTCCATAGTTGCCTCTTTCACGGAATTGGTTTCTGGGCAGGTGCGTTTCAGGGCAGTTGCATCGACTTCGTCTCGAGAAACTCCTCAAGACCCCACCTACCAAACTCGCGGCCATTGCCCGATTGTCCGTAGCCGCCGAACGGGGCGCAGATGTTGAACGCGCCGTCGTTGATCTGCACCTGGCCGGCGCGGATCCGGCGGCCGACGGCGATCGCCCGGTCCACGTCGGCGGACCGCACGGCGGAGTTCAACCCGAAGATGGTGTCGTTGGCCAGCGCGACGGCTTCGTCCTCGTCGTCGTAGGCCTGGATGACCAGTACCGGCCCGAAGATCTCCTCTTTGACGATCGCCATATCGGGTGTGGTCTGGGAGAACACCGTCGGACGCACGAAGTAGCCGCGGTCCAGTCCGTCGGGTGGCGTGGGTCCGCCGGCGATCAGCTTGGCGCCCTCGGCGATGCCCTGCTCGATGTAGTTGACCACCCGGTCGCGTTGCAGTGCCGATACCAACGGCCCCATCATGGTGGTCGCCTCGAAAGGGCTTCCTACGGTGATCGACTCGGTACCGGCTTGGGCAATCGCCTCTACTTCTGCAAGCCTGGAGCGGGGAACGATCATGCGGGACAACGCAATACAGGTCTGGCCCGAGTTCAGGAAACAGCCCGTCAGCCCCGCGCCCACGGCAGCGACCATGTCGGCGTCGTCCAGAATGATCAGCGGCGATTTGCCGCCGAGTTCCAGGGACACCCGCTTGATGGTTTGCGCCGCCACCGCACCGATCCGGCGCCCGGCGCCGGTGGAACCGGTGAATGACACCATGTCCACCTCGGGATGAGCCACCAGCGTCTCACCGACCTCCGCACCGGTGCCGGTCAGCAGATTGAACACACCGGGCGGCAGCCCGATCGAATCGAGCACCTCAGCCAAGATGTAGGCGTTCAGCGGCGCTACCTCGCTCGGCTTGAGCACCACGGTGCACCCGGCGGCCAGCGCCGGGGCAACCTTCGCAGCGATCTGGTGCAGGGGGTAGTTCCACGGCGTGATCGCGACGGCAACGCCGATCGGTTCGCGCAGGACCAGCGAGTTATTGACCCGCTCCTGGAACGGAAAGTTCAGGGCGAGCTCGGCCATCGAGACGAAGGACAACACCGGCAGGCCGGCCTGAATCACGTTGCTGTAGGCGAACGGCATCCCGACCTCGCGGCTGACCAGGACGGCGATGTCGCTCTGACGTGACTGCAACCCCTCGGCCGCGCGCTGGAGGTAACCCGCTCGTTCGCCCGGCGACAGCGCAGACCATTCCGGAAACGCGGCACGGGCCGCCGCGACGGCGGCATCGGCATCGCCGGATGTCGCCGCCGTGACGGTACCGATGATCTCCTCGGTCGTTGAGTCGGTGACCTCGAAATTCTCCGTGCCGCTCGCGCGCTGCCAGCCGCCTTTGATGTAGTTGCAATCCCGAGTGATCACGTCCGCACCCCCACTTTCGCGCAGCCCTGTGAGCTTTTTAGTCACGGACCCTTTTCGTGTGGTAGTGACGTTAACCCGTAGAAACGGACGGAATCGACGCTTTGGGCAAAGTTCGGGCTCACCGACGCAAAGTCCGGGTGCGTCACTGCGGGGGGCGGCCGATCAGCCGTTCGTGCTCCTCGGGCGAAACCTCCAACCCCGCCTCCACGAGCAGTACCGGGATTCCGTCGCTGATCGGATAGGCCCGGCGCAGTCGCGAGTTGTAGAGCACCGGGTTGCCGAGTGGATCGTCGACGAGCACCAATGGCCCCCGGTCGGCGGGACATACCAGGATGCTCAGCAGGGTCGGATCGAGCCTCAACCGTGTCCCTCTCCGAGCACCAGGACCACCGAGGTTACGGAGTTGGGATGGGGACGGCTTGGACGGTCGTCACGGCGCCCCCGGTCGTCATGCCCCCGGTCGTCATGCCGCCGGTCGTCATGCCGCCGGTCGTCATGCCAGGGGCGGTCATACCCGGACTACTGGCGCCCGGCATTTGCCCAGCACCCATGATCGCGCTGTTAGCCCCCTGCTGCGACTGGGCTCCCTGCAGAATTTCGGTCTGCGCCTTCACCTTCGCCTGATAGGCGATGGTGTTCTTGAGCGCCTCGACCAGCGGGTTCTGATTAGGCCGGTAGCCCGCGGCCTCGGTGACCTGGTCGAGGTAGGCCTGGGAGGGTTTGTACCCCATCGCGCGCAGTTTCAACGAGACCGTCAACAGCTTGGACAGTTGCCCGCCCCCGGCGCCGATCGCGTACTGCTCAGCGAGGTCGTCGAGAATGTCGGCGTGCGCCGGCACCGCGGACCCGCACACCAAGCCGACCGCCAGGGCAACCCCGGCAATGCCGTTACGCACACCCCGCCGCCAGCGTCGACTGCCGCCTGTTCTCGTCATCTGTCCCTCCGGGCATCTGAGGTCACCAGTCTACCGGGCAGAGGCCGCCAGCCGTCGGTGGACCGACGCCGTCAGCCTCTTATATGTCCTGCTATCGCCGTCCAAGTACCAGCTGTTACGACCCGCCTTGGGCACACCGGCCGCCCGAAGAGCCGACGCGACCGGCCGGTAGGAAGCGCTCACCGCCAGTTCCGGCACCACATGCACCACGTCCGGCGGCAATCCGATCGGCATCGACGCCACCGCCTCGCTCAGGTCGGCGACGGTCATACTCATCCCCGGCCGCAGCGAGACCGCCGTGACGGCCAGGGTCCCGGCCGGAGTGTCCACCCCGTAGGTCACCGCCAGGTCAACCGCGGCGATGGCTCCGATGGCGTCGGTAATCGGCGCGGGGAACACCACCCCGCGCGGTGTGTGCAGGAACCCGGAACGGTTCCCGAGGAGCCAGAAATCACCGTCGGCGTCGCGCCAGAACACGTACTCGGTGGAGATCCAGACGTCGCCGGCGGCGAACACTCCGCGTTTGATCGA
>CAMDFY010000143.1 GCA_945897705.1 Bifidobacterium breve
TGATCAGGACGCCGACACCGAGTGCGATGGCGGCCGGCGAACCGGTGCGGATCAGTGCGACGGCGGTCCGGGTCAGCATGGCGAAATAGACCAGCAGCGCCACACAGAAGAACGCGATCAGCAGTTGGATGCGCGAGATCACAGGTCCAACAGGGGTTCAAGACCGATGGTCAGTCCGGGCCGCTGGGCGATCTGGCGGACCGCGAGCAGCACACCGGGCACGAATGAGGTGCGGTCGATGCTGTCATGGCGGATCGTCATCGTCTCCCCCATGGTGCCGAATAACACCTCCTGGTGGGCCACCAAGCCGGTGAGACGTACCGAGTGCACGGGGATGCCGTCGACGTCGGCGCCGCGCGCTCCCGGAAGACCGTTGCTGGTGGCATCGGGGTTGGGCGGCATACCTTTTCGGGCCTGCGCAATGAGTTGGGCCGTTCGGGTCGCGGTTCCCGACGGTGCGTCTGCCTTCTGCGGGTGGTGAAGTTCGATCACCTCGACGGACTCGAAGTACGGCGCGGCCATCTGCGCGAAGTGCATTGACAGCACCGCGCCGATGGCGAAGTTCGGCGCGATCAGCACACCGGTCGCCGGGCTGGCGGCCAGCCAGGTGCGGACCTGATCGAGGCGTGAATCGGTGAAGCCGGTGGTGCCGACGACGGCGTGGATGCCGTTGGCGATCAGGAACTCCAGGTTGTCCATCACGGCATCGGGGTGGGTGAAGTCGATGACGACCTCGGTGCGCGACTCGGTGAACAGACTCAGCGAGTCGCCGGCGTCGACTTCGGCACTGAGTTCGAGGTTCGCGGTGTCGCGCACCGCGGCGCACATCGCCAACCCGACCTTGCCCTTGGCACCCAGGACCCCGACTCGCATGGTGTGAGCGTAGTCGGCGGAATCTGTCAGACCTGAGTCTTACTATTCGAACATGAGTTCGATTTTAGGCGAGTTGGATGCTCTGGATGCGGCAGTGGACGCGTTGCGATCGGCCGACCTCGACGGGTTGAATCCCACTGAGCGCTTCTGCGTGCTCGAACGCATGGAGACGGCCCTTCGCCGGCAGGTCGCCACCAGCCACGCGATCATTCATCGACTGGAGCAGTTCGAAGGATGCCCACCGGTGCACGTCGCACTCTCCGATGTGCTGCGGATCAGTCGTACCGAGGCCCGCCGGCGAATTCGGGATGCGGCGCAGTTGGCCCCGCGCAGCACGCTCACCGGTCAGCCGCTGCCGCCGGAGTTGCCGGCCACCGCTGCGGCATGGCAGCGGGGAATCCTCGATGCCGAGCATCTGCGCACGATTCAGAAATTCATCCGGGAACTCCCCCACCACATGGCGCCCAACGTAGTTGCCGATAGCGAGAAGTTGCTGGCCGAGCAGGCAGCATTGTTGCGGCCCGACCAACTGGACAAGGTTGCTGAGCGACTAGCCGTCCAGGTCAACCCCGACGGGGTTTTCTCCGACGCGGACCGCGCACGCAAACGAGGCTTCACCTGGTGTGGCGGCCAGCATCCTGACGGTATGAGTACCGGCAAACTCATCGCAACACCGGAATTGCGGTCGCTTTTCGAGAGTTGGATGGCCAAGTTCGCCGCACCCGGGATGTGCAACCCGGATGACCAGAGCCCCTATACCGGGGGCGAGTCCGACGAAGCGCGGGCTCAGCGTGACCCGCGCGGCCACTCCCAACGCCAGCATGACGCGCTGGTGGCACTGGTCCGCGGTCAACTCGGCAATCCCGATCTCGGCACACACCGTGGGCTACCGGTCACCGTGATCGCCACCACCACCGTCCAGGATTTGCAGGCAAAGTCCGGGAATGCGGTGACGGCCGGCGGCACGTTGCTACCGATGTCCGATCTGATCCGGATGGCGAGTCACGCCTACCACTACCTCGCAGTGTTCGACGGTGACAACGGACGTCCGTTGTATCTGGGGCGGTCCAAACGAATCGCCAGCGCCGATCAGCGACTTGTCCTGCACGGGAGCGAACGCGGATGCAGCCATCCCGGCTGCGACGTTCCCGGCTACCGATGCGAGGTCCATCATGTTGACGAGTGGGCAACCGGGGGCCGTACCGACATCGACCGACTGACCTTCGCGTGCGCGGCCCACCACAAACTGCTCGACCAGGGGTGGAAGACCCGCAAGTTGGCCAACGGTGACACCGAATGGATTCCGCCGCCACAACTTCCACTTCGCGGCGGCACCAATGACTTCCACCACCCGGAACGGCTGCTCGGCGAGGGAGCCTGAGCTACAGCGGTGCTCCCCCGCGCAGATGCTCGAAGATCAGCGAGGTCTGGGTTCCGGCCACGTCGGAATCGGCATTGAGGTTGTCGACCACGAAGGATCTCAGGTCGTCGGTGTCGCGGGCGGCCACATGGATCAGAAAGTCGTCGGCGCCGGCCAGGAAGTAGACGTCGATCACCTGCGGCTTACTTCGGATCTGCTGGATGAACGTGCGGATCTTGCCGCGAGAGCCAGATCGCAGGCTTACCGAGACCATCGCCTGCAGGGGCAGGCCAATGGCCGCCGGGTCGATCTCGGCGTGGAAGCCCCGGATCACGCCGAGATCCTGCAGTCGCCGGACCCGGCCGTGGCAGGTCGACGGCGCGATCCCGACAGCATCGGCCAGTGCGCTGTTGGAGGCGCGGGCATCGGCGTGCAGGAGTGTCAGCAGGCGGCGGTCGACCTCGTCGAGATCGGCGGGCCGAATATTCTTCGGTTCAGCCACCGGGCTGAGCGGGTTTCTCGACTTTTGTTCGGCCATATTGACACTTTAGCGAATCTTCATCTAGCCGATTGCCACCAACCCGAAATATCTTCACACTTATGGTCATATATCCGCGATCAAGGAGCACCCGTGCGCGTCGGCATCCCCACCGAGATCAAGAACAACGAGTACCGCGTCGCCATCACGCCGGCCGGTGTCGCTGAACTGGTGCACCGCGGCCATGAGGTGATAGTCCAGGCGGGGGCCGGCGAGGGGTCGGCCATCCATGACCCGGACTTCACCGCAGCCGGCGCGCGGCTCGTCGACACCGCCGATGAGGTGTGGGCCGAGGCCGACCTGCTGTTGAAGGTCAAGGAGCCCATCGAGCCGGAGTACAGCCGGATGCGCAAGGGCCAGGTGCTCTTCACCTACCTGCATCTGGCGGCGTCGCGTCCGTGCACCGAAGCGCTGCTGGCGTCGGGCACCACGTCGATCGCTTACGAGACCGTGCAGACCACTGGATCGGACGGGTCGGTGGCACTCCCTCTTCTCGCCCCGATGAGCGAGGTGGCCGGACGGCTGTCCGCACACGTCGGCGCCTACCACCTGATGCGCACCCAGGGGGGTCGCGGCGTACTGATGGGTGGGGTTCCCGGTGTGGCGCCGGCGGTGGTCGTGGTGATCGGCGGCGGAATGGCCGGCGATAACGCCGCCGCCGTCGCCTGGGGCATGGGAGCGCACGTGACGGTGTTCGACCTCAACGTCAACGCACTGCGCAAGATCGATGCCGAGTACGGCGGCGCCATCGAGACTCGCTACTCCTCGCGGCTGGAACTCGAAAGCGCCGTCAAACAGGCCGACCTGGTGATCGGCGCGGTCCTGGTCCCGGGTGCCAAGGCACCCAAGTTGGTCACCAATGCCACTGTTGCGCAAATGAAGCCGGGTTCGGTGCTGGTGGACATCGCCATCGACCAGGGTGGCTGCTTCGAGGATTCCAAACCCACCACGCACGACGAACCGACATTCGCGGTGCACAACTCGGTGTTCTACTGCGTGGCGAATATGCCCGGCGCGGTGCCGCGCACGTCAACCTTCGCTCTAACCAACGCGACCATGCCCTATGTGCTCAAGCTCGCCGACAAGGGTTGGCGGGACGCGTGCAAATCTGATCCCGCTCTGGCAAAAGGACTGTCGACACACGAGGGATTGCTGCTCAATGACCACGTTGGCGATGCCTTGAATCTGCCGGCCACCGATCCGGCGGGCCTGCTCTCCTGACCTGCGTAACTCGCCTTACCCGGCGGCCAGCGCGGCGACGATGCCCGCAGCCGGCCCTGCACCGATACCGCGCCAGGCGGTGCCGGCCCAAAGATTGACGGCCTGCGGATCACCGGCCGCCCCAGCGGCCGCACGGATTGGCGCAGTCATCTGGTTCAGCTGTGGATACCCCGGCGGCGCGGCAACGCTGTATCGGTCGGTGAACGCATTCGCCAGGCTGCGCGCGTAGCGGCCGGAGAACGCGCGGGTCATCACGGTTTCGGTGAAGTGCCCGTCGCGCAACGCGCGGCGGTGCACCTCGCTGGTGCCGGCCTCATCGCACAGCAGCAGCGCGGTACCGACCTGGGCGGCTACCGCCCCGCCGTCACGTACGCGCCGAACGACCTCGGCATCGCCCAGACCGCCGGCGGCCACCACCGGAGCGCCTAGAGCAACAGTCCGCGTCAATAACGTCAGTAGCGGAGCAGTCGGCGGTTCTGCGCCTGGATCGAAAATGCTCCGGTGTCCGCCAGCCTCTGGGCCCTGAACCACCAGGCAGTCAGCGCCGGCCTGCACCGCGCGCAGAGCTTCCTCGAGGCTGGAGATCGTCACCATCGTGAGCACACCGCGACCGCGCAGCCGGGCCAGCACTGCGGGCTCGGGGCAGCCGAAAGTGAACGACACGGCCTCCGGGGCAAGGTCAAGAACAACGTCGAGTTTGGCCTGCCAGCCATCATCGTCGGGGTGCGGATCTCCCGGCTCGACGCCATAGTGCCGCGCCAGTGGCATCAGTAGTTCCCGGTAGCGGTCAAGTTGATCGGCACCGGCCACACAGGGCTGCGGCACAAAGAGATTGATGCCGATCGGCCCGCCGGTCAGCGCGCGGGCGGCGGCGATGGCTTCCGCGACACGCTGCGGCGTGAGGTATCCGGCGGCCAAGAAGCCCAGTCCGCCGGCATTCGTCACCGCGGCGGCCAGGGCCGGGGTGCTGGGCCCGCCGGCCATCGGAGCTCCGACGATGGGAGCGGTCAGATCATCGAGGCGAAGCGGCAACGGCTAGCCTGCGATCGCCCGGAGTCCGCGCGGCAGTGAGCGTTCGGTCCGGTACGGCCCCAGCACGGCGGCGCCGAAGTGTCCGGACAGCACCTTGCGGGCCACCAGGTTGACTTCATCGACGGTGACGTCGTCGATGCGCTGCAGTGTGTCGGAGATGGTGCGGTATTCGCCGTAGTTGAGTTCACCGCGGCCAAGGCGGTTCATCCGGGACGCTGAATCTTCCAGGCCGAGCACCAACGCACCGCGCAGCGAGCCCTTGGCGATCCGGCACTCGCCGTCGGTGATGCCGTCGCGGGCGACCGCCTCAAGTACCTCGGTGGTCAGTCGCACCACCTCATCGAATCGTTCCGGTAGGCAACCGGCGTACACCGAGAAGGCTCCGCAGTCGGAGAACATGTCGATAGTCGAATACACCGAGTAGGCCAAACCGCGGGTCTCCCGGATCTCTTGGAAGAGCCGCGAACTCAAGCCGCCGCCAAGAGCACCGTTGAGCACCGACAGCGCCCATCGGTGTTCCCAACTACGGCCGGGAATCCGAACACCGAGACTCATGTGGGTCTGCTCGGAGTCGCGGTTGATCAAAACCAAACCGGGCCGGCCCGGCAGTCGGCCGGCCCCGGAGCGTGGCGGCACGGGCGCGCGTCCCTTTGTCAACCGGGCGCCGAAGTGCCGACGAACCAGAGCGACCACGTGGTCATGGTCGATATTTCCGGCTACCGCCACCACCATCCGCTCCGGGGTGTAGCGCCGAATATGGAAGGACTGCAACTGATTTCGTGTCATCGACGACACCGAGTCGATACTGCCGATCACCGGCCGGCCCAGCGGATGGTCGCCGAACATCGCCGACAGGAACACCTCGCCGAGGGTGTCTTCGGGATCGTCATCACGCATGGCGATCTCCTCGAGCACGACGTCTCGCTCGACGGCGACATCGCCCGCGGCACACACGCCGTTGAGGACGACATCGGCAACCAGGTCGACGGCCAGTTCGAGATCCTCGTCCAGCACATGCGAGTAGTAGCAGGTGTGTTCCTGGGCGGTGAACGCGTTCAGTTCACCGCCGACGGCGTCAACCGCCTGCGCGATCTCGACCGAACTGCGGGT
>CAMDFY010000144.1 GCA_945897705.1 Bifidobacterium breve
GTGGAGAACATGGCTGCGCCCACCCCCAGGGCCACCGCCAACCCGCCAACCCGACCAACAAAAAGCGAAGCGCTCATGATTTGTCCTCCCAGGAATTGTGCACGAACCCTAGGCGGACATTAGACCCGTCACCGCCGGGCCATCGGCAAATCCGCGCAATCGGCGAATTCATGTCGCCGAGCGGTCACCTGAGGCGAATTACGCGACGCCGGAGTGCCGAATTCCACGCCGGGAGCGTCGGGGCCCGTGGCGCTTCGGCAAACGCCGAGAAGCACTACCAGATGGCGAAGTCCGTCGAGCCGATCCGGTTCGGCGCCGCGTAGTTGATGTAGACCGGGCCCTGCTGAAACGGGATGTAGCCGGTGTTCATCAACGCAGCGTCATCGACCACCGTCGGACTGTTCGACCCGAGGGTGCTGTAGGAGTACAGCAGCGTCGCGCCGTCGGCGGTGTAGACCGAGATCTTGGTGTTCGTCGGCACCGAGTTCGCACCGCCGATCAGGTAGGACGGCAGCGTTCCGTAGACGCCGCCGGAGTCGATGATGGAGTACGCGGTCTGCTTGGGACCATCGTTGACGCTGACCGTGACGTAGGCGTCCGGCGCGCCGGGCACCGACACCCGGGTGGGCAGTGGGTTGGGCCCGAAGACCATGACGCCGAACAATCCGAGTAAGGCACCCTGATAGAGCAGGAATCCGTCGCTGAGTTCACCCGGCAGGGAGGCGGTCGGGATGGTGTAGCCGTCCGGGCCTGGGCCGTAGGTGTTCGCACCGACACCGAGGATGCCGACCACCTGGGCCGGTTTCAGAAACTCCTCGAACGCCGCGGCGTCGGCGTCATCGACGATGTTGACGGCGGTCGGCGCGGTGACGGCACCGCCACCGAAGTCGACCGTGGTCACATAGGTGGTGTAGCGGAACGTCTTGGTCAGATCGCCGCTGAAACGGATCTCGCCGGTGGCCACCGGTTCACCGAGATCCCCGGGCGCGGAGTCGCGGGTGATGATCAGACCCGAGGATCCGGTGTCGACGAGCATCGGGTTGCCGGGGCCGTTGTTCACCGAGACATTCACGACCGGTTCGGTGAAGGCCTTCATCTGGACCGGGACGAATGCGTACACCTTGCCGTTGCTGCGGGCCTGGCCGACGAGGGCCTGGGTGGGCGCGACAGTGGCGCCCAGCAGGTTCACCAGTGGCAGCAACAGTGCGGCGCCGGCGAGGCCGGCCTCGGCCATCATCGGCAGTGACATGGTGACCAACAGGTTCACCTGAGTCGCCTGATGGATAAGGGGTATGCCGGCGGTGGTCGCGATCACCTGGGATGCCGCCGGCATATTGTTCTGCCAGGCCGTCAGTGACCACGCGGCCTCGGCGAGAAAAAGCTGCGGAACGATCGAGGCCACGCCGGCGGCGACATTGCCCGCGCCCCAGGTCTGCTGGTTCAGCAGCGATTGCGCATCGGAGATCTGCTGCATGGCCAGCGCGACCTTGGTGCCCGGCACGATCGGATCCGCCGGCAGGTAGGACGCCATGTTGTACGACGGGTCCGCGCCCGGCGGGGGCGGTGCCGCCGCCGGCAGTGCGGACGCAGGCTGCGCGGTAGGCAGCGTCGGCAGCGCGGGCAGCGCAGGAATCGCGGACACGGCGGACCGGCTGAGGCCGGCGGCAGTGCGACGGGCGCTGGGCCGCGCCAGAGCCGCGTTTGTGGGCGGCGCCGCAACCGGGACATCTGCCGCGGGCACCGACGAACTGGCCGCCGCCGCGGCGGACAGCGGCGAGTTAGCCGCCGCGCTGACCGCTTTCGCACGACCCGCCACCGCACGCGATTGGCGTGGAGTCCCGCCGCGGGCGGCGCTTTCCGAGGTGGCGCTCCCCGAGGCGGTTCCCGCTGAGGGAGTGCCTTCCGAGGTGCTGTTCGGCGCAGAACCGGCGTCGGCACCGACGTCCGCCATGGCGATGGCGGTTCCACCAACCATCGCGGCGCCCAGCCCCAACGTGACTGCGGCAGTCCCCAGCCAGGCGTAGGGCCGAATACGGCGGTGTTTCGACACGCGACTACCCCCTCGGTTCGCCATCAATCCACCTTAACGTTTCCTGAGAGTCGATGGTACCGACCGCGCGCGGCGGTCGTCGGATCCGCAGGTCACGCACCCGAGGTGGCTGATCAGGTCGTAGATTCGTCACACATGACCGGTCACGTCCCCTGGCATTCGCCACCTCTGCACACCGTGACCGGTGCCGGCCGCTTCGCGCCCAGTCCGTCGGCGGATCTGCACCTCGGTAACCTGCGCACGGCAGCACTCGCCTGGTTGTTCGCGCGCTCAACGGGACGGCGATTCCTGATTCGCGTCGAGGACCTCGACGAGCGCACCCACACCGATGTGGCGGGCCGCCAACTCGCCGACCTCTCCGCCATCGGGGTCACCTGGGACGAGGAGCCCCGGTGGCAGTCCGCGCACCGGGCCCGCTACGAGGAGGTGATCGCCGGCCTCACCGGGCGCGAACTGCTCTACGAGTGCTTCTGCAGCCGAAAGGACATCCTCGACGCGCCGCGGGCCCCGCACGCCCCCGAAGGCGCCTACCCGGGAACCTGCCGCGGGTTGACCGACGCGCAGCGCTCAGCCAAACGTGACGTCGGCCGCCCACCGGCGCTGCGACTGCGCTCGGAGACCACCACACACACCGTCGATGACCTTGTGTATGGCAGCTACACCGGCATGGTTGACGATTTCGTGCTGCGCCGGGGTGACGGGGTGCCGGCCTACAACCTCGCCGTCGTCGTCGATGACGCGCACTCCGGGATCGACCAGGTGGTGCGCGGCGATGATCTGCTGGCGTCCGCGCCCCGTCAGGCCTATCTGGCCGAGCTGCTCGGCTATCCGCAGCCGGTCTACGCCCACGTCCCGCTGGCGCTGAATGCCGATGGCAAGCGGCTGGCCAAACGCGACGGTGCGGTCACCCTCGGCGAACTCGGGGTCGCACGGGCGTGGATGCTGATCACCGAATCACTGGGCTGGCCGGCGACCGATCTGACCGGACTGCTCGAGCGCTTCGATCCGGCGCGGCTGCCACGACAGCCATGGATCTACCAGCCGGGCTGAGTTCAGGTCGGTAGCTCCAGCTGTCCCCACGGCGAGCCATAGGCGATCAGCAGTTCCAGGAATGGTTCCGATTTGAAGCATTCCGGCCCGAGCACACCGGTACCGCTCCAGGTGCCGGTGGCCAGAAGTTCTAGCGCCACAACGGGATTGATCGCCGTCTGCCATACCACGCACTGGTGTCCGTATTCGGCCATCGACCACTCGTTGTCCACGACGTGATAGAGGTAGGTCGACCGGGGCTTGCCGTCCTTGCCGGTGCCGGTCACCCACAGACCCGCGCAGGTCTTGCCCTTCATCTGCGGGCCCAAGGCGGCCGGGTTGGGCAGGCACGCCGCGACCACATCGCGCGGGCTGACCTCGACGGCGCCTTTGTCGCTGCCGACCTTCACCGGCTCGGTGCGGTCCAGCCCCAGCTTGTGCAGCACCTTGAGGACATCGATGAACTCCTCGCCGAGGCCGTACTTGAATGTCACTCGCTTGCAGTCGATCCAGCGCGGCATCAGCAGGACTTCCTCGTGCTCGACGTTGACGCACTCCACCGGACCGATGCCGTCGGGGAAGTCGAACACCTCGGGCTCGCTGAAGGGTTCGGTGACGAACCAGCCGCGGTCCTTCTCCCAGATCACCGGTGGGTTCAGGCATTCCTCGATGGTGGTCCAGATGGAGAACGACGGGGCGAACTCGTAGCCCTCGACGGTGAGGTTGGCCCCGTCGCGCACGCCGAGTTCGTCGATGTCGCTGAACAGGGTGTCCGATGCGTAGCGGGCGAAGACGTTGGCCAGACCGGGCTCGACACCCAACCCGACCAGTGCCAGCCGCCCCGCCGCCTTCCACTTGGGCTCCGCGGCGAACTGTTCATCCCCGAGTTTTACCCCGGTCAACTCGTAGGGCTTGTCCGGATGGCGCTGCGAAAGGCTCATCGCCATGTCCAGGTAGTCCGCCCCACCGGCCAGGGCACCGTTGAAGATCGGCATCACGAACCGCGGGTCGACGGCGTTCATCACATGCGTGATGCCGTGCTGGCGAACCAGTGCCGCGACCGCCTCCTCCGACGAGGCGTCGACCGCCGTGGCGGTGAAACGTGCGTCGGCGACGGCGTCGGCCGCCTGCTGGGCGCGGACGTGGTCGTAGTCGGCCACCACGATCTGGTCGAAGAAGTCACGTCGTTTCGCGATCGCACAGAACGCCGACCCGACACCGCCGGCACCGACCAACAGAATCTTCATGCGCGAAAACTACACCGCGACAACCAGGTCGGCCACACCGCGCAGCGTGACATTGGGTTTGTAAGCGGGTTCTGTCGCGAGTCGGGCGTTCGGGAACCGCATGGTCACCGCCGACAACGCCACGTTGGCCTCCAGACGAGCCAACGGCGCGCCCAGGCAGAAGTGCGGGCCGAGACCAAAAGCGAGGTGGCGAATAGCGGCCCTGGTCGGGTCGAATTCGTCAGGTCGCTCGGTCGCTGCGGGGTCGCGGTGGGCGGCGGCCAGCAACAGCATCATGGTTTCCCCGCGGGGAACATCCACCCCGCCGATGCTCATGTCCTCTCCCGCGATCCGGCCGACCAGTTGCACCGGCGGGTCGTAGCGCAGCGTCTCCTCGACGATCGCCGGGGCCCGACTGGAGTCGCGGCCCAGGGCCGCCCAGTGGTCGGGGTGGCGCAGCATCGCCAATACGGCGTTGGCGATCAGATTGACCGTGGTCTCATGACCCGCGACGAGCAACAGGTTGCAGGTGGCGACGATCTCGTCCTCGGTGAGTTGATCCCCGGCCTCCTCGACCGCGATCAGACCCGACATCAGATCCTGGCCCGGATCCGCGCGCCGCCGCCGCAGCAGATCGCGCAGATAGCCGCGCAACCACAGGCCGGCCTCCATCCGCTCCTCGAAACCCTGCGGCTGACCGGTGAACGCGATGAACGGGTCCAGGCCCTGAGCAAGAAGCGCCGAGGCCCAGCTGAACTTGGGTTCATCCTCAATGGGCACGCCAAGTAGGCGGCAGATCACCGCCACCGGCAACGGGTAGGCCAGATCAGCGATGACCTCCAACCGACCCTCGGCACCCACCTTGTCCAGCAGCCCATCAACGAGCGCGGCGATATCAGGCTCAAGTCCGCGAACGACCTTGGGCGAGAAGGCCTTACTGACCAGTTTGCGCAGCCGGGTGTGATCGGGCGGATCAAGGAACAGAAAGCCTGGCGTGCCGAAGGGCCGCGCTTCTTGCCCGGCGGCGATCGCCTGCTGGGCGGCGGTGGACTTGAGCCGGTCGCTGCACGACGACGGGTGACGCAGTACCTCGTCACAGTCGGCGAACGACGAGAAGACCACCAGGTTGGAGTCCGGCAGTTGCAGCGGCCCGTGCTCCCGTAGCTGCCGGTAGATCGGATAGGGGTGGGCCCGGTGGCCGGGGTCGAGCAGGTCGCGCAGCAGCGTCTGCGGAGTCGCGGTCATCTGGCCAGTCTGCCGTAATACCGTCCCAGGAAGTCATCCCGTAACTCCCCGAAGTCACCGGCGCCGATCGCCTCCCGGATCCGGTCCACCAGCGCAATGATGAACCGTTCGTTGTGGATGGTGCACAGCGTTGCGGCAAGGATCTCCTTGGCCTTGAACAGATGGTGGATATAGGCGCGGGTGTAGTTCGCACAGGTGTAGCAGTCGCACTCGGCGTCGATCGGGGTGAAGTCCCGGCGGTATCGGGCACCGGTGATGTTGTACCGGCCGTCCGGCGAGTACACCGCGGCATTGCGTGCCACTCGTGACGGTGAGACGCAGTCGAAGGTGTCCGCACCGGCGGCGATGGCGGCGAACAGGTCATCGGGCTCGCTGATGCCGAGCAGATGCCGCGGCTTGGAGTCGGGTAGCTCTTCGGTGCACCAGCCGATGATGGTGGCCAGGTTCTCCTTCTCCAGCGCTCCCCCGATGCCGTATCCGTCGAATCCGCGGTCGTCGGCGTCGACGATCGATTCCAGTCCGCGGCAGGCCTGCCGGCGAAGATCTTCGTAGTGCGCGCCCTGCACCAC
>CAMDFY010000145.1 GCA_945897705.1 Bifidobacterium breve
ACTCCCCGCGCGGGAACGACGACGAGATCCTCGGTGAACGGATCCGCGGGCGGCGTGGCGAGCAGCGCGCCGAGCCCCTCCGCGAGAACATCGGTGCGCTCGGCGCGGTGAATGTGGAAAGCCATCTCCACCAACCTAGACCGACGCACCGACAGCGTCGGGTCTTAACGGACGCGAACCACGACCTTGCCCCTCGCCGTGCGGTTCTCCAGGGCTGCGACGGCATCGGCAGCGCGGTCGAGCGGATACACATCGGGCTGTGGAACGGCGAGCTTTCCGGACTTCAGCAGTCCGGCCAAGCCGTTCCACTGCTGCGCGAGCGAGTCGGGGTGGGTCAGCGTCCACGCGCCCCAACCCACTCCGACCACGTCGATATTGTTGAGCAGCAAGCGGTTCACCTTGACCGTCGGGATCTCGCCGCCGGTGAACCCGACCACCAGCAGCCGGCCCGCGGGCGCAAGCGAGCGCAGCGAGTCGGTGAACCGATCGCCGCCCACCGGGTCCATGACGATGTCGACGCCCTTGCCGCCGGTGAGTTCGGCCACCGCGTCCTTGAATCCGTCGGCTAATACGACGTCGGTGGCGCCGGCCGCGCGCGCGACGTCTTTCTTCTCCTCAGTGCTGACCACTGCGATCACCCGGCTCGCGCCGAGTGCGGGAGCGATCCGCAGCGTGGAGGTTCCGATACCGCCGGCGGCCCCGTGCACCAGCACGGTCTCCCCCTTGGCGAGGCGGGCCCGCGCGGTGAGAGCGAAAAACACCGTCAGATCGTTGAACAACAGTCCAGCACCGGCCTCGAAGCTGATGTCATCGGGCAGCGGGAACACCCGGTCGGGGCTCAGTACGGCGGTCTCGGCCATGGCTCCGCCGATCATCGTCAAGCCCAGCACGCGGTCGCCGGCCTTCACCGTTGCGCCCTGCGGTGCCGAGCGCACCACGCCGGCCAACTCGGCGCCGAGGGTGAACGGCAATTCCGGACGGTACTGATACAGCCCGCGGGTCAGCAGCGCGTCCGGAAACGCGACGCCGGCCGCGTGAACGTCGACGACGATGCCGCCGTCGGCCGCGGGTTCGTCGACCTCGACCAATTCCAGAGACTCCGGGCCGCCGAGCGCGGTGACCCTGATCGCACGCATCAGGGCAGGTCGATCGACAGCAACGTCACCTGCAGCTCACCGCGGGACGTTTGATAGGTGATCCGGTCGCCGGACTTACGCCCGAACAACGCCAAGCCCAGCGGGCTGTCCGCGGTCAGCGTGGTGTCCTCGGCGCCGGCCGGAGTCTGTTCGATGTAGTTCACCACCCGCATGTGGACGTCGTCGTCGTCATCGGGGAAGCGCAGCGTGACCAGAGTGCCGTTAGGCAGTTGGCCCTCGACGTCGGCATTGCCGCCGGCCAGGATCCAACTCAACCGGCCAATCTGTTCTTCGATCCCGGCGAGGTCTTCCCCACGCTGCAGCGCATCGGCGGCGTCACCGCGATCCCCGACGCTCTCCGGGTCTTCGGCGCGTTCGGCACGCATCTGGTCGCGCCGCCGGCGCAGGTCGGCCAGTTCCGTTTCGAGGCGAGCGCGTTCCTGCCCGGCGAAGCTGGCTGGTCCATCCTCTGGGGTCATGAACGTCCATCCTCCGGGGTCATAAACGTCAAAGTACCGCCATGCCACACTGACGGCCATGCCAGCCCTCGCCGGGATCATCGTGGTGGTCACGCTCGCGGCGATCGTCAGCGGCCGGGTGCCGGCCGTGCTGGCGCTGGTGTGCGCCCTGGTGCTGGCCGGACTCATCGGGATCGCGACGCCCGCAGAGTTGTTCGCCGGGCTGAGCAACGGCGGCGTCATCACGATCGCGGCGATGCTGGTGATCGCCAAGGGTGTCTTCTATACCGGCGTGGTCTCCCGGGTGACGTTTCGGCTGCTGTCCGGGGTGACGTCGATCCGGCGGGCACTGGCGCGACTGATCCCCCCGGTCGGGGTGATGTCAGCGCTGATCAACACCACCCCGATCATGGCGATGCTCGTTCCGGCCACCAAGGAACTCGAGCAGACCAACGGCGTCCCGGCCCGCGCGGTGCTGCTGCCGATCGCACACGCCACCACCCTGGCCGGCTCGGCCACTCTCATCGGAACGAGTTCCAATCTGCTGATCGCCGGGATCGCCAAGACCTACGGCGTCAACCTATCGATGTTCTCCTTCGTGCCGATCGCCGTACCGGTGGCCCTGGCCGGCTGGGCGGTGCTGTTGCTGACCGCGCCGCTGTTGAAGCGCGGCCATACCGAGGCGCCCCACCGGGAGTTGTCCTGGCGCGCTGAGATCCCGCTCTCGGACATCGCCAACAGCATCGGCCGGACAGCCGGCGAGTTGGGCATTGCGAACACCTCGGAGTTCGAACTGATCACAGTCCGGCGCGCCGGACGGAAAGTGGCCGTCGACACGCAACTTCAGGCCGGCGACGTGCTGTCCTACCGCGCCACCGAGGACGGTGTGCGAATGCTGTGGGGCAGTCCCCGTTTCGGCCTGGCTCGCCAGGATCTGTTCCTGGTGTCGGTCTCGAGCGACGAGCCGACGGCGATCCAGGAACTCCAAGAGGACGACGACATCATGGTGGTGGCCGCGGAGACCACGCGGTCGTTGCGCAAGACCGTGGCCAAGCCTGGCGACAGGTGTCTGGTGTCCGCTCCGACGGCCGATATGTTCGCCGATCACTCGGTGGTGGGGCTGTGGCAGAAAGTGGCCGGCAAGGCCCCGCAGACCGGAAAGACCGCGGCCGCCCTGGCCATCTTGCTGGCCGTCATCCTCTCGAGTTCCTTCGGGCTGGCACCGGTGGAGCTGATCGCGGTTGCCGGCGCCACCCTGATGGTGTTGACCCGGGTGCTCACACCCCGATCGGCGGCGCGTGCGCTCAACTGGAACATCCTGGCTATCATCGCGGGATCTATCGGGCTGGGCACGATTGTGGTGAAAAGCGGTCTGGGAGACATCATTTCAACTCAGATCATCAATCTCTCCGGCGGTCAGGCGGTTCTGGTCGCGGTGGTGTTCGCAGTCGTCACCACGATGCTCACGAATATGGTGACCAATGCCGCGGCGGCAGCCATCCTGACCCCGGTCGCGATCGAGGTAGCCGACAGTGCGGGTCTGAACCCGGCGGTCCTGCTGATCCTGATCGGCACCTGCATCTCGCTGACCTTTCTCAATCCGATTGCGCATCAGACCAACCTGATGGTGATGGGTCCGGGCGGTTACTCAACGGCGACGTTCGTGCGCTTCGGTATTCCGGTCACGATGGTGGCGCTGGCCGTGAGCATCCTGATGGGCTGGGCTCTGCTCACGTAGCGGTATCGTCGGCTCCGTGGCAAACCGCGATCACGGCGACCCCGGCGATGCGCCCAGCATTCCGCCACCACTGGGCGAGATCGCCGATGCGACCCGGCCCGCTGCCGCCGAGGAAGCGCGCACCATCGCCGCCGCCACCAACACCGGCACGCTGGCAAGCCTGACCTCCCGCGGCGATCCCTGGGCGTCGTTCGTGACCTACGGACTGCTTGGCGGCGCCCCGGTCCTGTGCGTCTCCCACCTGGCCGAGCATGGCCGCAATCTTGCCGGCGATCCCCGCGCGAGCCTGGCGATCGTGGCACCTGACGGCGGATCCGATCCATTGGCCAGCGGCCGGATCACTCTGGCCGGTGTGGTGCAACGCCCTGCCGACGCGGAGTTGGCGGCTGCACGCGAGGCGCACGTGGCGGCAATCGCGGCGGCGAAGTATTACATCGACTACAGCGACTTCTCGGTGTGGGTGCTACGGGTCGAACGGGTGCGCTGGGTGGGAGGCTACGGCCGGATGGATTCGGCGAGTGCCGCCGACTACGCCGCCGCGGAACCGGATCCGATCCGCCCGCACGCCGCCGGAGCGATCACCCATCTCAACGATGACCACGCCGTCGGACTGGCCGACATAGCGCGCTCCCTGGGTGGCTACCCCGACGCCGAGGCCGCGGTCTGCACCGGTATCGACCGATACGGCCTCGACCTCAAGGTGCACACGCCGCGCGGCGATGCGTACACCCGGGCCGGATTCGGTCGGGCGCTCACCTCGATCAGTGAGTTACGTTCGGCAGCAGCCGACTTGGTTCACCGAGCACGCGGCTGAGGCCCGGTCCGGGGTGAAGCGGTACGCTGCCAGTTGCTCGTCGTGAGAGGGAATCCGCACCTCCGCGCGCTGGCTGACCATGGAATTCACCGTACTGCCGAGGGAGGCGCCGTGACCACAGCGATCGACGAGCGTGCCGCCCTCGCCCAGTCCAGCGAGGAGCAGGGCTGGAGGCGGCGCGCGATCGATGAACGAGTCGACGTCTACTCCCGCGGCGGCATCCGAATCCGCTTGATCTGGCAGGGCAACAGCAAGCTCAGCGGCGCATCGATCTTCGTCGACGAGTGGTACGACAACTACACCCGTGACCTCGGCACCGTCCGGGCCTGGCTCAAGAGGTAGCGGCGGACAGTCCCAGCACCGCGGCCAGTTCCCGTAACGCGGGGCGCGGATCCCAGGAGGGGTTGCCGTCGCCGAGGACCTGAACCACCACGTGGTCGGCGCCCGCATCAAGGTGCGCGGTCACCGTAGCGGCGGCGTGCTCGACCGACCCCATGCCGACAATGCCGGCCGCCAACCGGTCTGATCCCCCTGGAACCAGATCGGACTCGTCGAATCCCTGCCGAAGCCACGAATTGCGGTAGTTAGGCAGTCCCGAATAAATCTGCAGGTGCAGGTGCGCGCGAGTCATTTGCTCGGCGGCATCGCCGCCGATGACCACCGCCTGCTCGGAGACAATCCATTTCTGCGGGCCGAGGATCTCCCGGGTGACCGCGGTTTGCGCGGGGGTCACGAGGTAGGGATGCGCGCCGTCGGCGTGGGTGCCCGACAACGCGATCATCTTGGGCCCGAGTGCGGCGAGTAAACGAACCGGCCGGCCCGAACCGGGTTCGATCATTGCCGGCAATGCGGCCATCCGGTCCAGGTAGCCGCGCATGGTCGCCAATGGCTTGTCGTAGGTGCCGCCCAGCATGTTTTCCACCAACGGTCCGTGACTGACACCCAATCCCAGCACGAAACGGCCCGGATACAGCGCGTTCAGCGTGCGGCCGCCACCCTCTGTTGTTCCGGCGATCCGGGCGTGGATGTTGGCGATGCCGGTGCCCACCACGAGGCGCTCGGTGGCGGCCAGGAAGGCCGCCGATTCGACCAGGCAGTCCTTCAGTCCCACCTCGGGAATGAACAGCGAACCAAAGCCGAGGGCCTCAATCTCGCGCGCCACGTCCTGCGCGGCCGACATCGGCCAGCTATCGCTGGCCCACCAGACTCCGATGCGGGCTGGGAAGTCGATCCGGGCTTTACTCACGATGTGGCCTCATGGTGTCGGTTAGGTGGCTTTGGACAGACTCTATGCCCCCGCCGGACGGCGAATATTGCCCCCGCCGGTCGGCGAATACAGTGTGCTTATGACCGACGCCATCTTCGATCTGTCCACCGTGTTCGGCACCGTCGCGACGGCCATCCCGGAACAGACTGTGCTGATCTGGCGAGACCGCCGACTGAGCTACGCGCAGCTGGACGCCCGCATCGACGGTATCGCCGGATACCTGACTCAACAGGGACTCGGTTGTCACATCGAACGCGATCAACTGCAAGGCCACGAGTCCGGGCAGGACCACGTCGGGTTGTATCTGCGCAACGGCAACGAGTACCTCGAAGCCATGGTGGCCGGCTACCGCGCCCGAGTCGCACCGTTCAACGTCAACTACCGCTACGTCGAAGAGGAACTCTTCTATCTTCTCAACGACGCCGGTGCCCGCGCTCTGGTCTACTCGGCCGAGTTCGCCCCGCACGTATTCGCCGTGCGCGACCGCCTACCCCAACTCGACGTTCTCATCCAGGTTGCCGACGACTCTGGCAATGCACTGCTTCCCGGTGCGGTGGACTACGAATCCATCACCGCCACAGCGCAACCCGTCGGCGGGATGCCGACCCCCTGCGGAGACGACCTCTACATTCTCTACACCGGCGGGACAACCGGGATGCCGAAGGGTGTGCTGTGGCG
>CAMDFY010000146.1 GCA_945897705.1 Bifidobacterium breve
GTTGCGATGCGCGGTTTCCACCGTGCCCGCGTGGCCTCGAAGGTCTCGATGTCATCGAGTTTGCGCAGCGTAAGACCGATATCGTCGAGTCCCTCGTAAAGCCGCCACGCGGTGTAGTCGTCGATCGCGAACGGCACCACAACTGTTCCCGCGGCAATGGTTCGGTCTTTGAGGTTGACGCTGATTTCCAACCCCGGACTTGCCTCGATGAGCTTCCACAGCAGTTCGACATCATCTTGGCTGACTTCGGCCGCCAACAAGCCTGCCTTGCCCGCGTTGCCCCGAAAAATGTCGGCGAAGCGCGACGAGATGACGACCCGGAAGCCGTAGTCCATCAATGCCCAGACGGCATGCTCGCGCGAGGAACCGGTGCCGAAGTCCGGGCCCGCGACCAACACCGAGCCACGATCGAAGGGACTCAGGTTGAGGATGAACGAGGGGTCGTTGCGCCATGCGGCGAACAGTCCGTCCTCGAAACCGGTTCGCGAGACGCTCTTGAGATACACCGCCGGGATGATCTGGTCGGTGTCGACATTCGATTGACGCAGTGGCACGCCGATTCCGGTGTGGGTGCGAAAGGCATCCATGAGTTTCGCTATCTCCCCTAGCTCGAGCCGTGCAGATCGGCGGGTGCGGACAGAGTGCCCCGCACCGCGGTGGCGGCGGCGACGGCCGGCGACACCAGATGGGTGCGGCTGCCCTTGCCCTGCCGGCCTTCGAAGTTACGGTTCGACGTCGACGCGCAGCGCTGTCCGGGCGAGAGTTGGTCGGGATTCATACCGAGGCACATCGAGCAGCCGGCCTGCCGCCACTGCGCTCCGGACGCGGTGAAGATCTCGCCGAGTCCCTCGGATTCGGCCTGCGCCCGAACCCGCATCGATCCGGGCACGATCAGCATCGTCACCCCGTCCGCCACCGTCCGACCACGCAGGACCTCCGCCACGGCGCGGAGATCCTCGATGCGGCCGTTGGTGCACGATCCGACGAAGACGGTGTCGACGGCGATGTCGCGCATTGGCGTGCCCGGCCGGAGGTCCATGTAGGTCAGCGCTTTCTCAGCGGCCTGTCGCTCGGCGTCGCTGCCCATGAGTTCGGGATCGGGCACCGCACCCGACAGGGGCACACCCTGTCCGGGGTTGGTACCCCAGGTGACGAAGGGACTCAGCGTCGTCGCGTCGATGTGGACCTCGGTGTCGAACACCGCACCGTCATCGGTGCGAAGCCGCTCCCAGGCCGCGACCGCCGCATCCCAGTCGGACCCGGTGGGCGCATACGGGCGGCCGCGGAGGAACTCATACGTCGTCGCGTCGGGTGCCACCAACCCTGCGCGGACACCGGCCTCAATGCTCATGTTGCAGATCGTCATCCGACCTTCCATCGACAGCGACTCAATGGTGCTGCCGCGGTATTCGATCACGTGTCCTTGGCCGCCGGCGGTGCCGATCTCGGCGATCACCGCCAAGATGACGTCCTTGGCCGTCACCCCCGGGGGCAACGGGCCGTCGACGTTGACCGCCATCGTCTTGAACGGGCGCAGTGGCAGCGTCTGGGTGGCCAGCACGTGTTCCACTTCCGAGGTGCCGATTCCCATCGCAATCGCGCCGAAGGCACCGTGGGTGGAGGTGTGACTGTCCCCGCAGACGATCGTCATTCCTGGCTGAGTCAGACCCAACTGCGGACCCATCACGTGGACGATTCCCTGCTCGGGATCGCCCATCGAGTGCAACGTGATGCCGAACTCCGCACAGTTGTGCCGTAGCGCGTCGACCTGGGTGCGGGATATCGGATCGGCGATCGGCTTGTCGATGTCGACCGTCGGCACGTTGTGATCCTCGGTGGCCAGGGTCAGATCCGGGCGCCGGACCCCCCGTCCCGCGAGCCTCAACCCATCGAATGCCTGGGGACTGGTCACCTCATGAATGAGGTGCAGATCAATGTAGATCAGGTCGGGTTCGGTGGCGCCGCCGGCCACGACGACATGGTCCGCCCACACCTTCTCCGGCAACGTCATTGGTCTGTCAGACACGGCCACTGTCTCGCTATCTCACTATATGGAACGATAATATCTAGATGTGAGACAGGATAGCGGTATCGGGGTACTCGATAAAGCGGTGGGTGTGCTGAACGCGGTCGCCACGTCCCCCTGCGGGCTGGCCGAACTCTGCGAACGCACGTCGCTGCCGCGAGCCACCGCGCACCGGTTGGCGGCCGGACTGGAGTTCCATCGCCTCCTTGCCCGGGATGCTGCAGGACGCTGGCTGCTGGGACCTGCGCTGTCGGAACTGTCCGCCCAGGTCGATGATCCGCTGTTAGCGGCGGGCGCCGCGGTGCTGCCCGGGTTACGCGAGATCACCGGCGAGAGCGTCCAGCTTTATCGCCGCGAAGGCACAACCCGGGTGTGTATCGCAACGCTGGAACCGCCGTCGGGCCTGCGCGACACCGTTCCACTCGGGGCACGCCTGACGATGACGGCTGGTTCGGGTGCGCGAGTGCTCCTCGCCTACAGCGATCTCGCCACCCAAAAGGCAGTGCTGCCCTCGGCACAGTTCACCGAACGCGCCCTGGCCGAGGTACGCCGCCGCGGTTGGGCGCAGAGCGCGGCCGAACGCGAACCCGGTGTGGCCAGCGTCTCGGCTCCGGTGCACGACCGCGACGGTGTGGTGATCGCCGCGGTATCGATATCCGGCCCGATCGACCGGCTGGGCCGACGGCCGGGTGCACGATGGGCGGCCGACCTGTTGACCGCCGCCGCCGCGCTGACCCGGCGGCTGTGACGCACCGAGTCTGCGTCCAGATCGTCTTTCGGACCCGAACCGCGATCTGGACGCAGTGTCGATTACCGACGGACACCCTGAGACACTGACATTCATGGGAAGCAAGCAGCGCAATCAGATCGTCATGACCGACGATGAGATCACCGATTTCGTGGCACGCGGTCGCACGGGCACCATGGCCACCATCGGTGCCGGCGGCCAACCGCACCTGGTGGCGATGTGGTACGGCGTACTCGACGGCGAAATCTGGATCGAGACCAAGGTCAAATCACAGAAGGTGGTCAACCTTCGCCGTAATCCGCGGGTGAGTTTCCTGATCGAGGACGGGATGACCTACGACAGCCTGCGCGGCGTGTCCTTCGAGGGGACCGCCGAGATATGCGACGATCCCGACATCATCTTCAGCGTCGGCGTCAGCGTGTGGGAACGCTACAACGGCCCCTACTCCGACGATCTCAAGCCCGCCGTCGACATGATGATGAACAAACGGGTCGCCGTGCGCATCGTCACTGATCGCATTCGGTCCTGGGACCATCGGAAGCTAGGCCTGCCGGCCATGCCGTTGGCTGGCACCACCGCACCGCGGTAGACCGCTGACTCGCGAGCGAAAAGTACCCCCGATGGGATTCGAACCCACGCTACCGCCGTGAGAGGGCGGCGTCCTAGGCCGCTAGACGACGGGGGCTAGAACATGAGACGAAGTGCCGCGAAGCACTCCGGTGAGTCAGCATATCCCAGCGACAATTGCCGACATAATTGCTGGGGTACCAGGACTCGAACCTAGAATGGCTGTACCAGAAACAGCTGTGTTGCCAATTACACCATACCCCAATGACTGCCCATAGTAGCTGGTCAGTGTGGCTTTCGTCGTCCCATCACCGGCCGACGGGCAACAACTGACAGCTCTTTCGGGCCGTCGAGCACACTATCAAAGAATCTCAGTGCATCCCGTCACGGGCCGCGCGCAGCCGACCCAGACTGCGCTCGCGGCCCAGCAGTTCCAGAGACTCGTACAACGGCGGACTGACGGTTGAACCGGTCACCGCGACGCGGATCGGACCGAATGCCTTGCGCGGCTTGAGACCCAAGCCATCGATCAGCGCGGCCTTCAGCGCCTCCTCGATCCCGGCCGCCGTCCACGACGACACCCCGTCGAGGGCCGCGCACGCCGAGTCAAGCACGTCGGCGGAATCCGGGCCGAGTTCTTTGGCCGCCGCCACCGGGTCGATCGAGTAATGCTCGTCATTGAAGAACTTCATCAGACCCCACGCGTCCGACAGCACCACAATCCGCGTCTGCACCAATTCTGCGGCGGCTGCGAAATCGGCTTCGTTCACACCGGCGTCGTAACCGTGGTCGCCGAAAAACGTACGCAGTCGGGTGGCGAACTCATCGGCGCTCAGCAGACGGATGTGCTCGGCGTTGATGGCGTCGGCTTTCTTCTGATCGAAGCGGGCCGGGTTGGAGTTGACGTCGATGACGTCGAAGGCGCGCACCATTTCATCCAGGCTGAAGATGTCGTGATCGTCGGCGATCCCCCAGCCCAGTAGCGCCAGGTAATTCAGCAGACCCTCGGGAATGAATCCGCGATCGCGATGCAGGAACAGATTGGACTGCGGATCACGTTTCGACAGTTTTTTGGTGCCGTCGCCGAGAACCGTCGGCAGATGGGCGTACTCAGGAACGCGATCGCCGATACCGATCCGGATCAGTGCGCGGTGCAGGGCGATTTGTCGCGGCGTCGACGGCAGGAGGTCCTCGCCGCGCAGCACATGGGTGATCTTCATCAGAGCGTCATCGACCGGGTTGACCAGGGTGTACAACGGATCTCCGTTCGCCCGGGTGAGCGCGAAGTCGGGCACCGTGCCGGCCGCGAACGTCGTCTCGCCCCGAACGAGGTCGCCCCAGCTGATGTCCTCATCGGGCATCCGCAGGCGCAGCACCGGGTTGCGTCCCTGCGCCAGGTACTCCGCCCGCTGAGCCTCGGTGAGGTCGCGGTCGTAGTTGTCGTAACCCATCTTCGGATTACGGCCGGCGGCAATATGGCGAGCCTCGACCTCCTCGGGGCTCGAGTAGGCCGGGTAGGCCTCGCCGGACTCGACCAATCGCGCCACCACATCGCGGTAGAGCTCGCCGCGCTGGGACTGCCGGTACGGGCCGTACGGTCCACCGATCTCCGGACCCTCATCCCAGTCCAGTCCCAGCCACCGCAGCGCGTCCAGGATCGCGGCGTAACTCTCCTCTGAATCTCGTGTGGCGTCGGTGTCCTCGATGCGAAAAACGAACGTTCCGCCGGTATGCCGGGCGTAGGCCCAGTTGAACAGCGCCGTACGCACCAGGCCGACATGCGGGGTTCCGGTCGGTGACGGGCAGAACCGCACCCGCACCGGCGGTGTCGCGGCCGTGGCCATCACGGGCCTTTCCGGACCACGGGGTTGCTCAGCGTTCCGATGCCCTCGATGACGACGCTGACGACGTCCCCGTTTTCGATCGGTCCGACACCGGCCGGTGTGCCGGTGAGGATCAGATCGCCGGGCAGCAGTGTCATCACCGCCGAGATCCATTCGATGATGGCGCCGATGTCGTGGATCATCAGCGACGTCCGACTGTTCTGACGCACCACCGCGTTGACCTCGGTGCGGATCTGAAGATCCGATGGGTCGAGGTCGGTGACGATCCACGGCCCTACCGGGCAGAACGTGTCGTGGCCTTTGGCGCGCATCCACTGCCCGTCGGCCTGTTGCTGATCGCGGGCCGAGACGTCATTGGCGATGGTGTACCCGAGGATGTTCTCGGCTGCGCGGGCGGCGGGGACGTCCTTGCACGGCCGTCCGATCACCACTGCCAGTTCGCCCTCGTGGTGCACCGGCGAGGCATTGGCGGGCAGGACGATCGGCGCGCCCGGCCCGATGATCGACGTGTTGGGTTTGAGGAAGATGATCGGATCCTCCGGAGCGGCATCGCCACCCATCTCGATGACGTGCTCGAGGTAGTTCTTGCCCATGCAGACCACCTTGCTGGCCAGAATCGGCGCCAGCAGTCGCACCTCGGCCAGCGGCCATGACCGGCCGGTGAAGGTCGGGGTGCCGAAGGGATGTTCGGCGATCTCGCGGGCGACTTCGGCATCCGCGTCGCCCTCGATGCTGACGAAGGCGACCCCGTCGGGGCTGGCGATACGACCGAGGCGCATTCGGGTGAGCCTAGTTGGCGCGCCGAC
>CAMDFY010000147.1 GCA_945897705.1 Bifidobacterium breve
CGACGGCACCGCAGGGCGCGGGCATGCCCACGAAGTACTGCCGGGTGTAGGCCGGGCGGGTGTCGTCATCGAGCAAGGTGTTGAACCGGGCCAGTCGCAACACGATGCAGACGGCGTAGAGCAGGACGAAGATCCAACCGACCGGTGAGGTCGGCAGCAGGGTGATGTACACGACGAGGGCAGGGGCGACGCCGAAGTTCACTGCGTCAGCCAGCGAGTCGATCTCGGCACCCATCGGGGACTGGGCGTGCAGGGCGCGGGCGATGCCGCCGTCGATGCCGTCGAGTATCGCTGCGGCGCCGATCAGGGCCAGCGCGATATGTGCGCGTCCGTCCAGGGCGAACTTGATCGACGTGAGTCCGGCGCAGATCGCCAGCACCGTGGTGGCGCTGGGCAGGATGCGCAGCCCCCGGTTGGATTGGATCCGGGGGCCAGACGGCACAGGGGGTTTCATCATGGCAGCCGGGCCAGCACCGTCTCGCCGGCCAGGGTCCGCTGTCCCGGTTCGATCTGTACCTGCGAACCGGCCGGCAGGTAGGTGTCCAGCCGCGATCCATACCGGATCAGCCCATAGCTGTCGCCGATCCGCACCGCATCGCCGACGCGAAGATCGCACACGATGCGGCGGGCGATCAGTCCGGCGATCTGCACCACCACCACCTGGTGTCCTTCCGGTGTGCGGATCAGCACGCTGTTGCGCTCATTGTCCGCACTGGCGACCGGCAGGTCAGCCGAATGGAAGCGGCCGGGACGGTGCTCCACGGCGAGCACCTCACCGCTGACCGGGATGCGCTGGGTGTGGGCGTCCAGCAGGGACAGGAAAATACTGATCCTCATCAGCGGTGCGGTTCCGACGCCGAGTTCCGGTGGTGGTGCCGATTCACCGATCAGGCAGACCTCGCCGTCGGCGGGCGCGACGATCACTCCGGTTCGGGTGGGCGGGGTGCGCGACGGTTCCCGGAAGAATGCCGCGTTGGCCCCGGCCGCGGTCAGGCCGGCCCGGCGCACCCAGCGGTGGTGGCGACCGAGGGCCGCCACGACCAGTCCGGCGGAGACGAAGGGCAGGCCGGCCGGGTGCACCCGCGGCACCGAGGATCGCAGCAGGTTCAGCAATCGGTGCGGGCCGGACGTCTCGGTGTCGTCCGCTGAGCGGGGGCGTCGGGCCACGAGCGGTGATTCTACGGGTGCAGGTCCCACAGCCCGACCTGCTCACCGGCGCCGACCTCGGTGACCTCCTCGGCGATGTCGACCAGGCAGTTGGCGGAAGCCAGCCAGCGCAGGTGGTGCGAAGCGGGCGGACCGTAGCTCAGGATGGTCCCGGTGGCGTGGTCGTAGACGCCACGACGGAACTGGCGTTTGCCGGCCGGGGAGGTGATCGTCTCGGCGAGAACTGCGCGGCGGTGCGGCCGGTTCGGCTGCGGCAAGCCCATCGCCGCGCGCAGTGCGGGCCGGATGAACACCTCGAAGGACACCAGCGCACTGACCGGATTTCCGGGCAGGGTCACGATGGCGGTGCCGTTGACAGTCCCCGCGCCCTGCGGCATGCCGGGCTGCATCGCGACTTTGACGAACTCCACGCCGGTGCGCGCGTCGGCGCCGAAGGTGTCCTTGACCACCTCGTAGGCTCCGGCGCTGACACCGCCGGTGGTGATGATCAGGTCGGCTCGGCCGCCGTAGGTGTCCAGTACCGCGCGGAATCGCTCCACATCGTCGTCGCAGGTGATCGTCTCCACCACCTCGGCGCCGGCGTCTCGTACCGCCGCGGCCAGCATGACGGCATTGGACTCGTAGATCTGTCCGGGCCGCAGCGGCGTTCCCGGCATCACCAACTCCGCTCCGGTGGAGATCACCAGCACCCGCTGGCGTCCGATCACCGGCAGTTCGGCGAGCCCCAGCGCGGCCGCCAGGCCGAGAGCGGCCGGCGTCACGACCCGGCCGGCCTGCAGAACGGTGGTGCCGGCGACGACGTCCTCGCCGGCGCGGCGGATGTGCTGGCCGGGCTTCGGGCTCGCGTAGATCGCGACGGTATCGACTCCGGCGTCGGTGCTTTCGACCGGAATCACCGCCGTCGCCAGTGCGGGCAGCGGTGCCCCGGTCATGATTCGATGTGCTGTCTGCGGAGCCAGGGCGAGCGCATCGGTGCGGCCGGCCGGAATGTCCTCGGCGACCGGCAGTGTCACCGGGCTATCGGAATTGGCCCCCGCCACGTCCTCGGACCGTATCGCGTAGCCGTCCATCGCCGAGTTGTCGAAAACCGGCAGCGACAGGGGTGCCACCACGTCGGCGGCGAGCACCAGACCCAGCGCATCGGCTAACGCGGCGGTGGTCGCGGGCCTCGCCGCGATCAACCGGGCGACGACACGCTGGTGTTCTTCGACGCTGCGCATCCGACCCCCGCCGCTAGACCGGGTAGGTGACGCCGGTGAGTTCCTCGGAGACCGACCACAGCCGTTCCTGCACAGCGGTGTCGTGCGACTGCGCACTGGAGGTGACAAGTTTCGGGTAGCCGCGCAATTCGCGGAAGCCGTCTGGGCCGTAGTACTGGCCGCCGCGCACTGCCGGATCGGTGGCCGCCCGCAGGGTGGGCAGCGCACCGAGTTCGGAGGTGTTCAACAGTCGGCCGGAAAGCCAACTGACACCGGGCAGGCCGGCGCCGGGAACGTGGCGGATGAGTTCGGTGGCGGCCACACCCGGATGTGCGGCCACCGCAATGGTCTTGGCTTTCGCCGCCGCCAACCGGCGCTGGAGGTCATAGGTGAACATCAGGTTGGCCAGCTTGGACTGGCCGTAGGAGGCCACCCGGTCGTAGCGGCGGGTCTCCCACTGCAGATCGGCGAAGTCGATCTTCGCCCGGATGTTGTGCGCGATGCTGGCGACCGCCACCACCCGGGACCCGTCTACACCGAGCAGGTTCTTCAGCAGCAGGCCGGTCAGCGCGAAATGGCCGAGATGGTTGGTGCCGAACTGCAACTCGAAGCCGTCGGCGGTGGTCTGCTTCGGCGGGTACATCACGCCGGCGTTGTTGATCAGCAGATCGATCCGCGGGTGGGCGGCCGCGAGTTCGGCAGCCGCGGCCCGCACCGACGCCAGCGAGCCCAGATCCAAGGCGTGCACCGTCACCTCCGCGCCCGGGGACAACGCCCGGATGCGGGCCGCCGCCGCGTCGCCCTTGGCAGTGTCGCGGACCGCCATCACCACCCGGGCGCCACGGGCGGCGAGCACACGGGCCGTGTCATAGCCGAGGCCGGTGTTGGAGCCGGTGACGATCGCCACCCGGCCACTCTCGTCGGGAACGTCTTTCTCAGTCCAAGTCATGCCTTAGAACATAGGCGATCATCGGGTGGGCCTAATCTCTGCACATGGCCGTCGGCGGAGTGCTGTTCGACATCGACGGAGTTCTGGTGACCTCCTGGCGACCCATACCCGGTGCCGCGGCGACCCTGCGGACCCTCGACGAGCATCGGATCCCGCGGTCGTACCTGACCAACACCACGACATTGACGCGTCTGCAGATCGCCTCCGCCCTGTCGGCGGCCGGAATGAACGTGCGGCCCGAGGAGATCATCACCGCCGCACTGCTGACCGCCGACCACGTCCGCGCGCACTACCCCGGGGCCCGTTGTTTCGTGGTCAACAGCGGCGACATCGCCTCCGACATGCCCGGCGTGGACATCGTCGACTCGCTGGCCCCCGGCGCCACACCGGATGTCGTCATCCTCGGCGGGGCCGGACCGGAGTACGACCATCGGACGCTGAGTCGGGTATACGAGTGGATGACCGCAGGCGTGCCGGTGGTGGCGATGCACCGCAGCACCGCGTGGGAAACCGATGCGGGATTGCTCGTCGACACCGGAATGTATGTGCTCGGGTTGGAAGAAGCGTCGGGGCGGTCGGTGACGGCGGTGGGAAAGCCCGCCCCGGTCGGCTTCGAGGCCGCGGCCGCGCGGATCGGTGTCGATCCCGAAGAGATGCACATGGTCGGCGACGATCTCAATAACGACGTGCTGCCCGCTCAGGTGGTCGGAATGACCGGCGTGCTGGTGCGGACCGGAAAGTTCCGTCAACCCGCCTTAGATCGTTGGGCCATCGACCAATTCGCCATGCAGCCTGATCACGTGATCGACTCGGTGGCCGATCTGCCGACGCTGTTGGGGCTGTGATTGCGACCTCGGTGGATCACATACTTCGCCAACTGCGAAGGTTCTCGATCCGCTCCGAAAGCTGCTCGGTGTTGGCGGCTGCAACAGGTGGGCCGCCGCACATTCGGCGCAACTCGCTGTGGATCCAGCCGTGAGATTTTCCGGTGCGGTGATGGATCGCTGCGACCAGAGTGTTCAGTTCGCGGCGCAACTCGCGCAATTGCCGGTGGGTGGACAGCGGGGCGGGCAGGCCTGACGCCGACCGGGTCGCAAGCTGCTCTTCTTGCCTGCGGCGCAACAGATCCCGCATCTGGGCGGTGTCGAGCAGGCCGGGGATGCCCAGATAGTCCGCCTCCTCGTCACTGCCGGCCGGGGTTGCGGTTCCGAATGACGAGCCGTCGAAGATGACTTGATCCAGTTCGGCATCGGAACCCAGAAACTCGAAACCGTCGGCTTCGGCCGGTTCGGTGCGCTGGCGCTCGGTCGGATCGTCCAGGCCCAGCGAGTCGCGGTGCGGCTTGCCCAGCACGTGGTTGCGCTGCGCTTCGAGTTCACTGGCCAACTGCAGCAGCGACGGCACCGACGGCAGGAAGATGCTCGCGGTTTCCCCGGCGGTGCGGGATCGGACGAACCGGCCGACGGCCTGGGCGAAGAACAGCGGTGTCGAGGCACTGGTCGCGTAGACGCCGACCGCCAGACGCGGCACGTCGACACCCTCGGAGACCATTCGCACCGCGACCAGCCACCGACTGGTGCCCGCGGTGAACTCGCTGATCCGCTCCGATGAACCCGGGTCATCGGAGAGCACCAGCGTCGGTGCCTCGCCGGTGATCGCCGTGAGCAGCGCGGCGTAGGCGCGGGCGGCGCTCTGGTCGGAGGCGATCACCATGCCGCCGGCGTCCGGCATTCCGCCGTCGCGCAACTGGCTCAGTCGGGTGTCGGCCGCACTGATCACCGCGGGCATCCACTCGCCGTCGGGATCCAGCGCCGTGCGCCAGGCCCGCGCCGTCTGCTCCGCACTCAGCGGCTCGCCGAGACGAGCCGCGAACTCTTCGCCGGCGTTGTTGCGCCAGCGCGCCTCCCCGGAGTAGGCCAGGAAGATCACCGGCCGCACCACCCCGTCGATCAGAGCATCGGAGTAGCCGTAGGTGTGGTCGGCCGTCGAGCGGGCCAGACCCTGTTCGTCGGGGGAGTAGGTGACGAACGGGATGGCGCTGTCGTCGCTGCGGAACGGTGTGCCGGTCAGGCCCAGTCGCCGGGTGGCGTCGGAGAACGCCTCCCGGATGCCCTCGCCCCAGCTTTTGGCGTCGCCGCCGTGGTGGATCTCGTCGAAGATCACCAGCGTCCGGCGGTTCTCGGTGCGGACGCGGTGGCGCATCGGGTGGCTGGCCACCTGGGCGTAGGTGACCACGACTCCGTGATAGTCCTCCGAAGTGGCGGCGTTGGAATTGGAGAACCGTGGATCCAGGGCGATCCCCGCCACCGAACCTGCCGCCGCCCACTGGGATTTGAGGTGTTCGGTGGGCACCACGACGGTGATCCGTTCGACCGTGCCGTCGGCCAGAAGTTCGCCGGCGATCCTCAATGCGAACGCTGTCTTGCCTGCTCCGGGCGTTGCCACCAGGAGGAAATCCTGTGGTTGGGCCGATAGGTAGCGCACCAGGGCCCGCCGTTGCCAGCCCCGCAACGCCCGGGTGCTGGGCGCCTCGACTGCCCGCACCCGCAGGCCTCCCTCCCAATCGGATCGGACTCTAATGCAACCCGATCCGGGTGGACTGCGATGCCGACGCGTGTCGAACGCTCGGTACACCGTGGGTGAACAATCTTGCACTCGGCATG
>CAMDFY010000148.1 GCA_945897705.1 Bifidobacterium breve
AAGGCCCTGGCCGGCGGCGGCCCCAAATACGTGCAGCGTCATCACGCCCGCGGCAAGCTGACGGCACGTGAACGCATCGAACTGCTCGTCGATGAGGACTCGCCGTTCCTCGAATTGTGTGCGCTCGCGGGCTACGGCACCGAATTTCACGTCGGCGCGAGTGTTGTGACAGGAATCGGCGTGGTCGAGGACGCCGAGTGCATGCTGATTGCCCACGATCCGACGGTCAAAGGCGGCACCTCAAACCCCTGGACGCTGAAGAAGGTGTTGCGCGCCCATCACATTGCCCTGGAGAACCGGCTTCCGGTCATCTCGCTGGTGGAATCCGGGGGGGCGGACCTGCCCACGCAGAAGGAGATCTTCATCCCGGGAGGCCGGATGTTCCGTGACCTGACCCGGTTGTCGGCGGCAGGCATCCCCACCATTGCGCTGGTGTTCGGCAACTCCACCGCCGGCGGTGCCTACATCCCCGGGATGAGCGACCACGTGGTGATGATCAAGGACCGCTCGAAGGTGTTCCTGGCCGGCCCGCCCCTGGTGAAGATGGCCACCGGCGAGGAGTCCGACGACGAATCGCTAGGCGGGGCCGACATGCACTCCCGCATTTCAGGCCTCGCCGACTACTTCGCCCACGACGAACTCGGCGCCATCGCCATCGGACGACAAATCGTGTCTCGCCTGAACTGGGTCAAGCAGGGCCCTGCTCCGGGACCGGCAACCGAACCCACGTCCGATCCGGAGGAACTTCTCGGCATCGTGGGGCCCGACTTGCGGATTCCGTTCGATCCGCGGGAGGTGATCACCCGCATCGTTGACGCGTCGGACTTCGACGAGTTCAAACCGCTCTACGGCCACTCACTGGTCACCGGTTGGGCGAACCTGCACGGCTACCCGATCGGCATTTTGGCCAACGCCCGCGGCGTGCTGTTCAGTGCGGAGTCCCAGAAGGCGACCCAATTCATTCAGTTGGCGAACCGGTCAAACACCCCACTGTTGTTCCTGCACAACACCACCGGTTACATGGTCGGTAAGGCCTACGAGGAGGGCGGCATCATCAAGCACGGAGCGATGATGATCAACGCCGTGTCCAACTCGACCGTGCCCCACATCTCGCTGCTGCTCGGCTCGTCCTACGGCGCCGGCCACTACGGGATGTGCGGGCGGGCCTTCGACCCCAGGTTTCTGTTCGCCTGGCCCAGCGCGAAGTCGGCGGTGATGGGCGGCGCGCAGTTGGCCGGCGTGCTCTCGATCGTCAACCGGGCCGCGAGCGAGGCGCGCGGACAGCAGGTGGACGAGGCCGCCGACGCCGCCCTTCGTGCCGCGGTCGAAGCGCAGATCGAAGCGGAGTCACTGCCGATGTTCCTGTCCGGGCGACTCTACGACGACGGGGTCATCGACCCCCGCGACACCCGCACCGTGCTGGGGATGTGTCTGTCCGCGATCGCCAGTGGCCCGATCCAGGGGGCGTCGAACTTCGGCGTCTTCCGGATGTAGCGGGGCATCCCGTGATCACCCGTGTTCTGGTCGCCAACCGCGGCGAGATCGCCCGCCGTGTTTTCGCGACCTGCCGACGTCTCGGTATCGGCACCGTCGCGGTCTACACCGACCCCGACGCCCAGTGTCCGCATGTGGCCGAAGCCGACGCCCGCGTCCGCATCAACAGTTATTCCGATGGCGCAGAGATCATCGAGGCGGCCCGCGCGGCCGGTGCCGGCGCGGTGCATCCCGGTTACGGGTTTCTCTCGGAGAACGCCGGATTCGCCCGTGCCGTCAACGACGCCGGGCTGGTGTGGATCGGACCGCCCGCCGCCGCGGTCGAGGCAATGGGTTCGAAGATCGAGGCCAAGAAGATGATGGCCGCCGCCGGGGTGCCGGTACTCGCCGAACTCGACCCGGCCACCGTGTCCCAGCAGCAGTTGCCGGTACTGGTCAAGGCGTCGGCCGGCGGTGGTGGTCGCGGGATGCGGATAGTGCACTCCCTGGCCGAACTGGACGAGCAGGTGAGAGCCGCGCGGCGGGAGGCGCACTCGGCCTTCGGCGATCCGACTGTGTTCTGCGAGCGCTATCTTCCGCGCGGGCGTCACATCGAGGTGCAGGTCATGGCCGACCGGTATGGCACCCTCTGGGCGATCGGTGAACGGGAGTGCTCTATCCAGCGCCGCCACCAGAAGATCATCGAGGAGGCACCTTCGCCTCTGGTGCAACGCATTCCGGCCATGCGGGAGAAATTGTTCACCGCCGCCCGGCTGGCTGCGGCCGCCATCGCCTACACGGGTGCGGGAACGGTGGAGTTCCTTGCCGACGAGGACGGCGAGTTCTTCTTCCTGGAGATGAACACCCGGCTGCAGGTGGAGCATCCGGTCACCGAACTCACCACCGGCCTGGATCTGGTTGAACTGCAGTTAGCGGTCGCCGACGGAGAAGCCCTGCCCGCCGAACCGCCGCCGACCACCGGTCACTCCATCGAGGCCCGGCTCTATGCGGAGGATCCCGCGCAAGGCTGGCAACCGCAGGCCGGTCGGATTGATTTTTTCGACGTACCCTCGGCTGCAACGCATTTCGGTCCGTTAGACGGGACCGGTGTCCGGTTGGATTCCGGAATCACCAGCGGTTCAGTGGTGTCGGTGCACTACGACCCCATGCTGGCCAAAGTCATCGCGCGCGCGCCAACGCGATCCCGCGCCGCCCAGGTGCTTGGTGACGCACTCGCCCGCACCCGCCTGCACGGAGTACGCACCAATCGCGACTTACTGGTCAACGTTGTACGGCACCCGGCATTCCTGGCCGGCGACACCGACACCGCATTCTTCGACACCCACGGCCTGGACCGGTTGGCCGCACCGCTTGCCGGCGACCACGCGGTCCGACTGTCGGTGATCGCCGCCGCGATCGCCGGCGCCGCCCACAACCGCGTCACTGCCCGGGTGCTCGCCGGACTGCCCGGTGGGTGGCGCAATGTGGTCTCCACCGATCAGGTCAAGACATTCCTCGACGCGGACGGCGCCGAACACCGGGTGCGCTACCGGTTCACCCGCACCGGGTTGCATCTGCCCGACGATCCCGGCGTCAGCCTGGTTTCGGCTACGCCAGCCGGTGTCGTGCTCACCGACGGCGGTGTGGCCACCGCATTCGACGTCGCCCACTACGGCGCTGAAAACAACGTCGACTCACCCCTTGGCGGCGTTCGGTTCACCGTTGCACCGCGCTTCCCCGAAGCCACCTCGGCGGTGCAGGAAGGATCCCTGCTGGCGCCGATGCCCGGGACGGTGGTTCGCCTCGGTGCCGAACTGGGCGACACCGTCACCGCCGGACAGCCATTAGTGTGGCTCGAGGCGATGAAGATGGAACACACCATCGCCGCCCCGACTGCCGGCGTGCTCACCGAACTCAGCGTCACCGTCGGCCAACAGATCGCGGTCGGAGCAGTCCTCGCCCGGGTCGAGATCGACGGAGGCGCCGATGACTGACAGTCTCGTTCGATGCGGCACCGACGGATCGGTCGCGCGGTTGATCCTGGACTCCCCGCACAACCGCAATGCGCTGTCGTCGGACCTAGTTCGGCAGTTGCGTGACGGCCTCGGCGCGGCAGCCGCTGATCCGGCAGTGAGGTCGATAGTCCTGGGCCACAACGGCGGGACGTTCTGCGCCGGAGCCGATCTGACCGAAGCCACCACCGGTGACCCGCAGCGCGCTGCGGCGGGACGTGCCCACGAACTGGCCGGTCTGCTGCGCGCCATCGTCGAATGCCCGCTACCGGTGATTGCGGCCATCGACGGCCACGTCCGCGCGGGTGGGATGGGGCTCGTCGGGGCCTGCGACATAGCGGTCGCCGGACCGCGCAGCACGTTCGCCCTCACCGAAGCCCGCATCGGGGTGGCGCCGGCCATCATCTCGCTGACGTTGCTGCCCAAGCTGGCGCCACGGGCGGCCGCCCGCTACTACCTCACCGGCGAGACGTTCACCGCGCGGCGGGCCGTCGACATCGGACTCGTCACCGTGGCTGCCGACGACGTCGGCTATGCGGTCGACGCGATCACCGACGAGCTGTCCAAGGCCTCGCCTCAGGGCCTGGCCGCCTCGAAGGCGTTGACCACCGCGGCCATTCTGGCCGGTTTCGACCGCGACGCGGCGCGCCTGGCCGAGGAATCCGCCCGACTGTTCGTCTCCGAGGAGGCCCGCGAGGGCATGCTGGCGTTTCTGGAGAAGCGGCCGCCACGGTGGGCGGGCCCGTTGTGACGGTTCGGTGACGACCCTGTCGCGGAACCGTCTGCGGGTCGTAGGCTCGGGCAGTTATGAGCAATCCGACGCCGCACGACGCCTCGCTCCAGGCGTCCGATGACGACCGGATCCAGGTTGCCCAGTTGCTCTCCGAGGCGGCCGCGCACGACCGGTTGACTCTCGCGGAGTATGAGAAGCGACTGGCGAAGGCCTACGCGGCCACCAGTTACGACGCGCTCGAACGCTTGACCGAGGATCTGCCGGAGGCCATGGAGTACCGGCGCGGCAAAGCCCGTCCCGCCCCGTCGACCATGCTGCTGGCATTCCTGGGCGGGTTCGAGCGTCGTGGGCGCTGGTATGTCCCCGGCCGGTTGACGACCTTCACCCTTTTCGGCGGCGGCGTGGTGGACCTGCGCTACGCCGACTTCACCTCTACCGATGTCCAGATCCACGCCTACTCGATTCTGGGCGGGCAGACCATCCTGCTGCCGCCGGAGGTCAACGTCGAGGTGCACGGCGTCGGGGTGATGGGTGGATTCGATTCACAGGTCGACGGCACGGGCACTCCGGGCGCGCCACGGATCACCATTCGCGGTTTCTCGCTGTGGGGCGGGGTGGGGATCAAACGCCGCAGGCGCAGTTCGGCTCACACCCGCTGACGGACAAACACGTCGGCCCCCTCCCGGGAGCGGGAGGGGGCCGACGTGTTTGATGGCCCTGCTAGCTGGCGCTATCCGCCGAATCGGAATCGGCGGAATCGCTTCCGGCGTCCGCGGCACCACCAGCGGCGGCACCACCGGCGGCCGCACCACCGGCGGCCGCACCACCGGTTGCGGCACCACCGGCGGCAGCACCACCGGTCGTAGCGCCGGACTCCGCCGCACCACCGGTCGCAGCGCCGGATGTGGAGCCACCCAGAGCCGACGCGATCTTCTTAGTCGCCCGCTCAACCGCGTTGCGCACCGGGCGCTTGGCGGTCCTGGCCGGAGCCTCGGCCACCGTCTCCGCCACCGCACTCGACGGGCTCTCGACCGCCGCCGTGGTGTCGGCGGGTGTCTCGGTGCTCTCGGTTGCGCTGGCGTCCGCCTCCGCGAAGTCGCCGGCCGTGGGTGCCTCGACGTCGGCGACAGGTGCCTCGGTCCCGGCCGCCGAAGACCCGGCCCCGTCCCCGGACGAAGCAGCCTCGGGTGAACCGGTGTCGGCTTGGGGAGCCTCGACCGCGGCCTTCGGCGCGTCAGCCTTCAGCGCCGCGACCACCGGGGCGACGACGGACGCCGCGCTCACGGCGGCGGTGGGCTCGGGTGTCGGCGTCGGGTACGGGTTCGGGTTGCCGCCGGTGGTGATCACGCCGCCGACATAGCGCAGGATCCCCGAGATACCCGCGTAGAAGCTGTAATCGTAGAACGAGTCCACGGTCGAGAAGGCCGGCCCGATGTAGGAGCCGATCCCGCGGTAGACGTACTCACCGACGAGTGGGAGTCCGAGGGAGAGCACCGCGATCGTGGACAGCGCCTGGACGTAGAGGGTGGTCAGCGCGTACTCACCCTGGAATGCCAGGGCGATGGCGTTGAAGATCTGCTCATTGGCCAGCGGTGCGCCCGGGGCGAACGGCGACTGGGCGATGTACTGCAGGCCCGTGCTGAAGCTGCCCTCGAAGAAGTAGTTGA
>CAMDFY010000149.1 GCA_945897705.1 Bifidobacterium breve
TAGCTGTCGACGAACATCTGCCGGTTGATCGAGGAGGCGATGGTGTCGTCGATCTCTTTCTGGGTGGGCCAGATGTCCTTGAGGAAGACGTCGTTGCCGTTGGTGTCGGTGCCCAGCGGATCGGACTCGAAGTCGAAGTCCATCGTTCCGGCGATGCCGTAGGCGATCACCAGTGGCGGCGACGCCAGGTAATTCATCTTGACGTCGGGGGAGATGCGGCCCTCGAAGTTGCGGTTACCGGACAGCACCGCGGTGACCGCGAGGTCGTTGTCGTTGATCGCCTTGGAGATCTCCGGGGCCAGCGGCCCGGTGTTGCCGATGCAGGTGGTGCATCCGTAGCCGCCCAGGTAGTAGCCGAGTTTCTCCAGGTACGGCCACAAGCCGGCCTTCTCGTAGTAGTCGGTGACCACCTGCGAGCCGGGGGCCATATTGGTCTTGACCCACGGTTTCGTGGTTAACCCCTTCTCGACGGCCTTCTTGGCCAGCAGGGCAGCGCCCAGCATCACCGACGGGTTGGAGGTGTTGGTGCAGGAGGTGATACCCGCGACCACCACGGCGCCGTGATCGAGGATGAACTCACCGCGATCGTCCGAACGTACGACTACCGGGTTGCTCGGCCGACCGTCTGACCCGCTGGAGGCCGAGGGCCGCATATCGACCGCGCCGTTGTCGGCGAAGGACAGTGCCGCCGGATCGCTGGCCGGAAAGGACTCCTCGTCGGCCTCGTCGAGTTTGGTGTGCGGTGTCGGGTGGTTCTCCACGACATAGTTGTGGATGTCCTTGCGAAACGCGTTCTTTGCGTCGGTGAGTTCGATGCGGTCCTGCGGACGCTTGGGCCCGGCGATCGAGGGCACCACCGTCGAGAGGTCCAGTTCGAGGTACTCGGAGAATGTCGGTTCACGGTCCGGGTCGTGCCACATGCCCTGGGTTTTGGCGTAGGCCTCCACCAGTGCCACCTGCTCGTCGCTGCGCCCGGTCAACCGCAGATAGTCGATGGTGACCTCATCGACGGGGAACATCGCTGCGGTGGAACCGAATTCGGGACTCATATTGCCCAGGGTGGCGCGGTTGGCCAGCGGCACCTCGGCCACGCCCCTGCCGTAGAACTCGACGAACTTGCCGACCACGCCGTGCTTGCGGAGCATGTCGGTGACGGTCAGCACCACGTCGGTGGCGGTGACGCCGGGCTTGATCTCCCCGGTCAGCTTGAAGCCGACGACGCGGGGGATCAGCATGGACACCGGCTGGCCGAGCATGGCGGCCTCGGCCTCGATGCCGCCCACACCCCAGCCCAGCACGCCGAGGCCGTTGACCATGGTGGTGTGGCTGTCGGTGCCCACGCACGTGTCGGGGTAGGCCACCCCGTCACGCACCATCGTGACCCGGGCCAGGTACTCGATGTTGACCTGGTGGACGATGCCGGTTCCCGGCGGGACGGCCTTGAAGTCGTCGAAGGCGCCCTGGCCCCAGCGTAGGAACTGGTAGCGCTCGCCGTTGCGTTCGTATTCGAGTTCGACATTGCGCTCGAAGGCGTTCGCGTTGCCGAAGAAGTCCAGGATCACCGAGTGGTCGATGACCAGTTCGGCCGGCGCCAGCGGGTTGACCTTCTCCGGATCGCCACCGAGGGCAGTGACGGCTTCTCTCATGGTCGCCAGGTCGACGATGCACGGCACGCCGGTGAAGTCCTGCATGATCACCCGCGCCGGGGTGAACTGGATCTCGATGCTGGGCTGGGCAGCCGGATCCCAGTTGGCGATGGCGTTGACGTGGTCGGCGGTGATGTTGGCGCCGTCCTCGGTGCGCAGCAGATTCTCGGCAAGCACCTTCAGGCTGTAGGGGAGCTTCTCCGTCCCGGGCACGGCATCCAGGCGGTAGATCTCGTAAGTGTTGTCCCCGACGGCCAGGGTGTCGCGGGCTCCAAACGAGTTCAAGGACGGATTCGGCGAAACGCTGCTCACATCAACTCCTGGATTTGACACTCCCGCACCGGTGTTCGCGCAGTCGCTGGCGGGCTGAGGACAGGGACAAATCCTATCGCCCCGAGTGACCGGCCGGCGGCCGACCCCGCTGGGACGGCGGCGATGATCGATACCCGGGTCAGCCTTCGTCGGCGCGTGCACTTAACCACCGGCGGTGGGGGCGGTACCGTCGGAACCGTGACCGACCTGCATGCGCCGATTTATATCCCCATCGAGGTGTGTAGTGCTGTCGGGCTTGCGTTCTCGACGCCGGTCGATGAGTGCATGGGCGCGGTGCTGGCGGACGTGGCGGCCGACGATGTCGCCGCCCCGCCCGCCGACGCGGCCGGATTGCAGAAGGTCGTGGCCAACGCGAGGGACCGTGGCGTCGACCTCAAGGTCGTCGTCATGGAGGAGAGTCCGTTACTCGACACTCCCTTGCGGGATATCGCCACCCAGGTGGGCAAGGCCCACCCCGGTTCGACCGTGTTGGTGATCAGTCCGGGTTGGGCGGGCACCTACAGCACGACTTACGACAGGGTGCTTCTTGAAGCCGGCCAGGACGTGGTGAAAACCGCGCCCGATCCGGTGCAGGGTGCGCAGAATTTCGTCGACCAGTTGAACACCCCGGATTTCCACTGGAGTGAATTCACGATCGCCGTCGTAATAGCGGTGTCGATGGCCGCCGTGGCGACCCGAGTTCTGCAATCCTGGGCAAACCGCGGCGCGGCGCCCAAAACCTAGTCCTTGCTGGATAAATAGCCTTTTGTGGCAATTCCGTAAGATTACTTTCCGGTCACATCATTTAAATGACAAACTTGTAATTCTTGCCTCCCGTTTCTCCTGCGACAATTGTGACGTACGGTGCAACTGTCACCATTGTTATTGAAGTGACTCATGTGGCGTGAGTGACTCGCGTGACAAGTCGGAGCGATTGAGGAGTCGGAGTCGAATGAGACCAACCATTCGGGGTTCTCGTGATCGGGCTACCCGGGTCGTCTGCCCCCTGACCCTGACGGTGGCGATGACCTTGACCGTGCCGGGACTGGCGCAGGCCGATCCCGGTTCGGCTCCCAACAGCGTGGCGGCCTTGGTCGCCGATGTCGCTGCGGCCAACCAACGACTCCAGGACATTGGCGCCGCCGTGCAGGCGGAGCAGGAAGGCGTCAACAAGGCAATCGTGGCGGTGCAGGATGCCCGCGACGCGGCTGCCGTCGCTCAACAGGCCGTGGATGCCAGCGCGCAGGCGGTCATCGACGCCAACGCGGCCATCGTCGCCGCCCAGAAGCGGTTCGACACGTTTGCGGCGGCCAGTTACGTCAACGGCCCGTCGGCATCGCTGGTGATGGCCCGCACCCCCGACGACATCATTGCCACCGCGACCGCCGGGCGGACGCTGGCACTCAGTTCCGAACGGGTGATGGTCGCTCTGCGTCGTGCGCGCACGGAGGTGGTCACCCGAGACGCCGCCGAACGGGCGGCGAAAACCAAAGCCGACCAGGCCGTCAAGGACGCTCAGAGCAGCCAGGATGCGGCGGTCGCGGCGCTGACCGAGGCGCAGGCGACATTCCGCGAGCAGCAGGCCGAGATCGACCGGCTGGCTGCCGAGCGCCGGGTCGCCCAGGAAAAACTCGACGCCGCCCGCTCCTGGTCAGAACCGGCGTCGGTGCCGGCTGCCGCGCTGGAGCAGGCCGCCGTCGGCGCGATGGTCCCGATGGCCGGCGCCGCAGTCGGGCCGTCATCCGGGGACCGATGGGATCCCGCCGCGGCCGCATCCGGTACTGCGCCCGGTGGCATCGTGCCGCCCTACGGCAAGCTCTCCGAGTGGGACCTGACCCTGCCGATGGTGCCTTCGGCGTTCCTGTCCGGGGACCCGATCCAGATCATCAACGCGGTGCTGCAGATCGCGCAGAACTCCTACCAGACCACCCAGCAACTGGGTAAAAAATTCCTCCAGCAAATGGGCATCCTCAAGCCCACCGACACCGGCATCACCAATGGCGCGATCCCGGTGGTGGCCGGTAGCAAGGCCGTTGAGCACGTCATCGCCCGCGCCATGTCGCAGCGCGGGGTGCCGTACTCGTGGGGCGGTGGTAACGCCGCGGGTGCCAGCCGGGGAATCGACTCGGGTGCGGGCACGGTGGGCTTTGACTGCTCCGGCCTGGTGCTCTACGCATTCGCCGGAGTCGGAATCAAGTTGCCGCACTACTCAGGTTCGCAGTACAACATGGGCCGAAAGATTCCGACCGCGCAGATGCGCCGCGGCGATGTGGTCTTTTACGGTCCCAACGGGAGTCAGCACGTCGCCATCTTCCTTGGCAACGGCCAGATGATCGAAGCGCCCTACACCGGTTCGGTGGTCAAGATCTCGCCGCTGCGCACCGGTGGTATGACGCCGTTCGCGGTGCGCTATGTCGAATTTTAAATCGAGTTCCGGGTCGAATTCTGATGGGTGAAAACTGATGTCTGGCAGGCATTTCCGGTTAATACGGGGGATAGGCGCGGTCGTTGCGGTACTGGGGCTCAGCCTTGGCATGGCCCCGACCGCAGCCGCGGAGGAGGGCTGGGACCCCACGTTGCCCAAGTTGCTCAGCGCTGGAGCACCCGGTGATCCGGTCGCGGTGGCCCAAGCCTCGCTGGCTTTCACCCAGCAGGCGGCGCAGGCGACGATGGACCTCGGCCGCAAGTTCCTTTCCGGTCTGGGCATCGGCGGCGGTAGCGGCCCGGCCGCATTGCCCGGTGGCCGGGTCCGCGGGCCGCAGGCCGTCGAATACGTGATCGCCCGCGGCGGATCCCAGCGCGGCGTGCCCTACTCCTGGGGCGGTGGCGCCATCAACGGCCCCAGCACGGGCGTGGACCAGGACACCGGAAAGGTCGGGTACGACTGCTCGGGATTCACCCGGTACGCCTTCGCCGGCGTGGGAGTTCAGATTCCCAAGTACTCCGGCGACCAGTACGAGGTCGGTCGGCACATCGCGCCGTCACAGGCCAAGCGCGGCGACCTGATCTTCTACGGGCCCGGGGGTTCCCAGCACGTGGCCATCTATCTTGGCAACGGCCAGATGCTGGAGTCGTCATCGGCGGCAGGTCAGGTGACCGTCAGTCCCCTGCGCACAGCCGGCATGACGCCTTACCTCACCCGAATTATCGAAACCTGAACCGACCGGAGCCCCGACGCGCCTGCGGACGACCCGCATCGACGGATTCCGGAACGCCTGGAATAGTTGTGGTCGGGGCCACGCCGCCCCGACGAATGGGGTCACCCGGCCCAGTCAGCCGGTTCGCACCAACCAACAGCTGTGGAGGAAGTCCATGACGTCACCAGGTTCCGCGCCCGTGAGCGCCGGCGGGTACGCCGGCCCGAGCGGATCTACCGCGTCGACGGTGGTCGGCTCCAACGGACTGGCCAGCGAGGTGCAGACCCTGGAACGGGCGATCTTCGAAGTCAAGCGGATCATCGTCGGCCAGGACCAGCTCGTCGAGCGCATCCTGGTGGGCTTGCTCGCCAAGGGGCACGTGCTGTTAGAAGGTGTGCCGGGCGTGGCCAAGACCCTGGCCGTGGAGACCTTCGCGAAGGTGGTGGGCGGCACCTTCGCCCGCATTCAGTTCACCCCGGACCTGGTGCCGACCGACATCATCGGAACCCGCATCTATCGGCAGGGCCGGGAGGAGTTCGACATCGAGTTCGGTCCGGTGATGTGCAACTTCTTGCTCGCTGACGAGATCAACAGGGCACCGGCCAAGGTGCAGTCCGCCCTTCTCGAGGTCATGGCCGAGCGCAAGATCTCGATCGGCGGCCGCGACTACCCGCTGCCCAAGCCGTTTCTGGTGATGGCCACCCAGAACCCCATCGAGAACGAGGGCGTCTATCCGCTTCCGGAGGCCCAACGCGACCGATTCCTGTTCAAGAT
>CAMDFY010000150.1 GCA_945897705.1 Bifidobacterium breve
AAGTGGTTGCGGTACGGGCACTCATCCCACAGGATCAGGGATCACAGCAGCCATCGACCCGAGGAGACACCTATGGCCGGCCCCAATCTGCCGCCGGGGTTCGACTTCACCGACCCTGACATCCACGCTGAACGCCTGCCGATCGAAGAACTCGCCGAACTGCGCAGGACTGCCCCAATCTGGTGGAACGAGCAACCCCTCGGTGTGGGCGGATTCGACGACGGCGGCTACTGGGTGGTGACCAAACACCGAGATGTCAAGGAGATCTCACGCCGCAGTGATGTTTTCTCCAGCCAAGAGAAAACCGCGCTGCCGCGCTACCGGGAGGGCACTGTCGAAGAGCACATCGAGCGCGGAAAGTTCGTGCTACTCAACATGGACGCCCCGCATCACACCCACTTGCGCAAGATCATCTCGCGCGCGTTCACGCCCCGCGCCATCGAACTGCTTCGCGCTGAACTTCGCGAGCGGGCCTGCGCCATTGCCGACGCCGCGGCGCAGCAGGGCTCCGGCGACTTCGTCGAACAGGTCTCCTGCGAACTCCCGCTCCAGGCCATCGCCGGACTAATGGGGGTGCCGCAGGACGAGCGCAAGAAACTCTTCGACTGGTCCAACCAAATGGTCGGCGATGTCGATCCGGAGTTCGCATCCAACGACGCGATCGGCGCGTCCGTGGAGCTGATCATGTACGCCATGCAAATGGCCGCCGACCGGAGCGCCAACCCCCGCGACGACCTGGTCACCAAACTGGTGCAGGCAGACGTCGAGGGCCACAAACTCTCCGACGACGAATTCGGATTCTTCGTCATCCTGCTCGCGGTAGCCGGCAACGAGACAACCCGCAATTCGATCACCCACGGAATGCACGCCTTCACCGAGTTCGGTGACCAGTGGGAGCTCTACAAGAAGCTACGGCCCGCCACCGCCGTCGACGAAATAGTCCGATGGGCCACACCGGTGACATCTTTTCAGCGCACCGCGCTGGCCGACACCGAACTCGGCGGAGTGAAGATCACGAAGGGCCAGCGGGTGGTCATGGTCTACCGGTCGGCCAATTTCGACGAAGAGGTATTCGACGATCCGATGGCGTTCAACATCATGCGCGACCCTAATCCGCACGTGGGATTCGGCGGCACGGGCGCCCACTACTGCATCGGCGCCAACCTGGCCCGAATGACCATCGACCTGATGTTCAACGCCATCGCTGACGCCATGCCCGACCTCACTCCGCTCGGCAAGCCCGAACGGCTCCGCTCGGGTTGGCTCAATGGCATCAAGCACTGGAACGTCGACTACACCGGGTCCCGGAGTGGCCCAATCCCGAGCGCTACCAGTTGATCCCGAGCGCTACCAGTTGATGACGACAGGGTCGCCGATGCCCACCTGGTTGAAATACCAGAGCGCGTTGTCGGGCCCCAGGTTGATGCAGCCGTGGCTGACGTTGGCGTAGCCCTGCGAACCCACCGACCACGGAGCCGAGTGCACGTACACACCGCCCCAGGTGATCCGGACTGCGTCGGCCACCGTCAGCTTGTAACCCTCCGGGTCTTCCAGCGGGATCCCGATGGTGCGCGAGTCCATCACGATTGACTTGTACTTCTCCAACACGGTGAACGAACCGACCGGCGTCGCGAACCTGGGCTTGCCGAACGACGTCGGCATCTGACGCATGATCACGCCATCGATGCTCACCGTGAAGGTATGCGCCGAAATCTTGCCCACGCCGAGCACGGTCGCCCCGGTGCCGAAGCTACGGCGGGTCCCGCCAGCGAGCAACGTAATCTGGGAGTGCGCGGGCCAGAATTGATCGGGCACCCACTGCACGACGTTGTCGTCCAGCCATTGGAACTTGCCGGTGAGGTGGGCAGGTGAGGTCACGGTGATGGATGCCTCGGCTGACTGGCGATCGGCCACGGGCTTGGTGAAGGTCACGATGATCGGATGGGCGACACCGACGGTCTGGCCATTGATGGGCCGCACCGAAGCCACGGTTGCCGCCGACACCGACGGGGCTATGGCGGCCAGGCTTGTCGGCGCTGATGCTGTCATCGCGACCAGGGCGATTCCCGCTGCGGCAATCATGCGTCGAAATGCTCTGGCCATTGCTCCCTGTCCTGGATTGATCCGCTCGCGCCGAGTTATTGATCCGCTCACCGTGAGTTACAGCAAACCATGAACTACAGCAAATTACATTTCTTCTCGCGGGTGTTTTCCAGTGTAGATGGTGCGGCAGAGCCGCACTCGCGCCTTTCGGCGCGGCAGAGCCGCACGCAGCCCTATTGGCGCGGCAGAGCCGCACGCAGCCCTATTGGCGCGGCAGAGCCGCGACGAACGGCGTGTCCACGCCGAGGGGACCGGTGCCGGCGGCACCACCCGGTGCGCCCAGCGGGGCCTGCCGACCCGGTAACACCTCGCCGAAGAACGCGGCGTTGTCGGCCAGGAATGCCCGTTCGCTGTCGGGGAGGTCGTCCTCGTAAAAGATTGCGTCGACCTCGCACAGCAGGCGACAGGCTCCGCAGTCGACGCACTCGTCAGCATTGATGTACATGGTGCGGTCGCCCTCATAGATGCAGTCGACCGGACATTCGGCGGCGCAGGCTTTGTGCTTGACGTCCACGCACGCGCTGGTGATCACATAGGTCATAGAACGACTGTATGTGTTACGAGCCGTATCAGACACGGGCAGGAGGCCCCCCGATCCCGGGACTTAAGTCCACAGGGTGTTCGCCCCAATGGTTCCCGGCCATACGCCGTTCAGCGCGATAGGAGCCCGGTGATGTCGACGAAACCACCGGTATTGCGCCGATGGTCGGTCATGCTGCGGCATTCCCCGTAGAGCCTGAGCACGCCCCGGCCAGCCGTGTCGGGATCGCGGTAGTAAACGGCGGTGACCCCGTCCTTGGCCATGGTTCGTCCGCCCGGATGATGACTCGGCGGCAACCCGGGCGTCCACCCGCGCGCGGTCAGTGCCCGGGTCATCGCGCGGAAGAAGGCCGGGGTTTTCGTGATCGTGGGCAGGTCGAAGTTCAGATAGGCGGTGCCCTGATACGGCGGCGCGTCCTCAGGTGCGCACGACATCGGGATGTAGGTCCCGGTTACCGCCTCGAGGCTGGCCGTGCCGACAATCTGACGTGCCGGTTCGAGCACCTGCTGCTGGATCTGCTCATCGGTCAGCGGCACCGGCGCCTCGACGGCGGGCCCGCGCAGGTCATAGATGCGGTGCATGGTGATGAAGGTCGCACCCAGCACCAGGGACATCACCAGGGATGCCGCGATGAGCAGCGGATACGGTCGGGAACGGAGGCTGTCGCGATTCATGGTTTCCTCGCCCAGGTCAGCGATAGCAGCGATGTTACCGGTCGGGTGCGGGACCAATGACCCGTGCCTGCGGCGAGTTTTTCGCCGTTTCGCCGTTTATCAGGCAAAGTTAACGGTATGCGCGCACCACGTCCGTTGGCCTCGGGCCGCCTGGCCCGCCGCCTGAGCGGTGTGTTGGCGGTGTTGATGATGCTCGGTGGCGTGATTGCGGCACCTGGTTCGGCATCGCCGACCCCCGCGCCGCGGGCACCCCTGGACCAATCGGCGCTGCTCAGTCAGGTGGTCCCCGGCCTCGTGGACATCAACACCACCATGAGTTATCAGGGCGCCACCGGGGCCGGCACCGGCATCCTGCTGAATCCCGACGGCGAGGTGCTGACCAACAACCACGTCATCGAGGGCGGAACCGAGATCACCGCGGTGAGCCTGGCAAACAGCCGGACCTACCCGGTCGACGTCATCGGATTCGATCGCGCCAACGACATCGCACTGGTGCGCTTACGCGGCGCCGCGGGCCTACCGACCGCAATCCTGGGAACCTCGTCGTCACTGGCCGTCGGGGATCCGATTGCGGCCATCGGCAACTCCAACGGCCCCGGCGCGCCGCCGAGCTATGCGCCGGGCGCGATCACCCAGATCGGGGCATCGGTGCGCGCCACCAACGAGGCCGGCGGCGGCGCCAGAGAGCTTTACGATCTGATTCGGGTGGCCGCCGACATCCGGCCGGGTGATTCCGGTGGTCCGCTGGTCAATAGCGCTGGGCAGGTGGTGGGGGTCAACGTCGCCGCCACCCTCACGTACCGGATGGACGGGGTCACGGGCGGCGAGGGCTTCGCGATCCCGATCGACCGGGCACTAGCCATCGCCAATCAGATCCGCGCGGGTGCGGCGTCGGATTCGATCCACATCGGTGACACGGCGTTCATCGGCGTCGCGATCGCCGACTCGTCGCTCCTGCGCGCCGGGCCCGCGGGGGCGGTGGTGCGCCAGGTTCTGCCGAACACCCCGGCCCAGCAGATCGGTCTGTTCGATGGCGACGTGATCACCGCCGTCGACGGGCTCGTGATCGCCTCGGCGGCGGACCTGTCCACCGTGATGAACCGGCGCAAGCCCGGCGATATCGTCATGCTCACCTGGGTGGATCGCGGCGGGATCCCCCGCAACGCTCCCCTGGTGCTGGCGAAGGGCCCCGTCGGCTAACGGGCGAGCCGACCAATCCTGCTCAGGGCGACCGCACACACCGGTAGATACGCGGCTGCCCACCACGGCACCTCGAATCGCACCCGACAGCCACCGGGAGCAGCGGTCACCTGGTGCCCGGTGGCGGGAACACCGGCGACTTTCCAGTCCCATCGCCTGCCTGGATCGAACTCGGTGATCACGAAGGGCAACCGCAGCCCCGTCGGGGTCCAGACCTCGCCTCGGACCCCGAGTGCGAGTGCGGGAGCATGGTCGGCCAACGTCGCGCGGCGTACCGACGGTCCCCACTGCGGCCAGGCCGACACGTCGACCAAGAGGTCCCACACAACCGGCGGCGGGGCGGCGATGAAGCGTTCTACGGCCAGCGGCCGCCGTACGGAACCCACACCGGATGACGCTACGTCCTAGGATCGGGGCCATGAAGGGTTCCGTCACTGTCCGCATGGCAGCTCCGGCTGAGAAGATCTGGGATCTGATCGCCGATGTCCGTAACACCGGACGGTTCTCTCCGGAGGTATTCGAATCGGAGTGGCTCGACGGCGCCACCGGTCCCGCACTGGGCGCGAAGTTCCGCGGACACGTCCGCCGCAACGAGATCGGGCCGGTGTACTGGACGACCTGCCGGGTCACCGCCTGCGAACCCGGCCGCGAATTCGGGTTCGCGGTACTGGGTCCGGGCGACACCGCGATCAACAATTGGCACTACCAATTGACGCCGCGCGACGACGGCACCGACGTCACGGAGTCGTTCCGGCTGATCAGTTCCCCGCTGATCTCGGTGTTCCGGGTATTCGGGGGTTTTCTACGGGAACGCCGCAACCTGCGCGACATGCGCACCACCCTGGAGCGCATCAAGAATGTTGTCGAAGAAAAGTCATAGAGTCTTTTCGATCACCTTCACAGGACGGGACGTCAAGCATGGGTAACGCACACCGGGGAATCGCCACCCGCGTGAACGGCGAGGCTCCCCCGCAGGTGCCATTGGCAGATATCAACCTGGGCACCCTGGAATTCTGGGCGCTGGATGACGCGGTCCGGGACGGCGCGTTCGCGACCCTGCGGCGCGAGGCGCCGGTCACTTTCTTCAACGAGGTCGGCTACGAGGGCTTTCCGGCAGGTGCCGGCCACTGGGCGCTGATGAAATTCGAGGACGTCCACTACGCCAGCCGCCACCCGGAGATCTTCAGTTCCTACCCCAATATCACCATCGCCGATCAGGCCCCCGAGGTCGCCGAGTACTTCGGTTCGATGATCTCCCTCGACGATCCGCGCCACGCCCGGTTGCGCAACATCGTGCGCAGCGCCTTCACACCGAAGGTGGTGGCCCGGACCGAAGAA
>CAMDFY010000151.1 GCA_945897705.1 Bifidobacterium breve
CGCCGAAGCACTGGAGTCGATCACGGGTGCGGCTCCGCTTGTCCTCGGGGTGAACCCGCGTGACGTCACTCGGCTGGACCTCTCCGTGGAGTCCGACGCGATGGACGGCGGCGCGTGGCTCAGTGCCGATTGCGAAGAGCGGATGGCCCGAGCCGCGGTCGAGGCCGGCGCCACCGCGGTCGTGACCACATTCGGTCACGCACAGCTCACTCGCTCGACGACACTTCGCGAAACCTCGTCGGCGACGGTGGCCACCGGGGTACGACTCTGGCCGGCCACGGCAGCGACCCTGACCGCACCATGGCCCGGGATCGTGGAGGTGACGACCATCGGCGACGAGGCAACCCTCACGCTGACGGCACAGGTGGGGATCGTCAGCATCAGGGGCGGCGTGCGACCTGAGAGCGCTGTCGGCGCAGTGCGTGACGTCGCCGTCGGCACGGCCCTCGGCGTAATCGAGGGCCCGGTGTGGATTCAGTGCCTTCGTCATCCCGGCGATGTCGCGGTACCGGATTTCGTCCGTCCCGAGTACGCGGCCGGCTGGTTGGCTCAGGTCAGTGATCCGGCACCGCTGCTCGGATTGCCGCCCACGCCGCCACTTGGCGAGGACAGCGCCACCCTGCGCCGTCGCCGGTCACAGGCCTTCGCGGAAGTGCAGGAGCACTACTACCACAACCCGCCCCGCATCGAGCGCGGCTGGCGGGAACACCTCGTGGGCACCGATGGCCGGGTCTATCTCGACATGGTCAACAACGTTGCGGTAATCGGCCACGGCCACCCGGCACTTGCCGATGCCGCCGCGCGGCAGTGGCGACGGCTCAACACCAACTCGAGGTTCAATTACGCCAGCGTGGCGACATTCTCCGAGCGCCTTGCCGCGACCCTGCCGGACCCGCTGGACACGGTCTTCCTGGTCAACTCCGGGTCCGAAGCCGACGATCTGGCACTTCGGCTGGCCATGGCGACCACCGGGCGCCAGGACGTGGTTGCCGTCGCGGAGGCGTATCACGGCTGGACCTACGCCACCGACGCGATCTCGACGTCGATCGCCGACAATCCCAACGCACTGTCCACCCGACCATCCTGGGTGCACACCGTGCCCTCCCCCAACACATTCCGCGGCGAACATCGCGGCGTTGCGGCAGGGCAGTACGCACCGGAAGCGGTGTTGATCATCGAGACGCTCGCCGCCCAGGGACGTCCGCCGGCCGCGTTCATTGCGGAAGCGTTTTACGGCAATGCCGGTGGGATGGCCTTGCCGGACGGATACCTCCGCGCGGTGTACGCGGCGGTTCGTGCCGCGGGTGGACTGGCGATCGCCGACGAAGTCCAGGTGGGCTACGGCCGGACCGGCCGCTGGTTCTGGGCTTTCGAGCAGCAGGACGTGATACCCGACATCGTCTGCGTGGCCAAGGCGATGGGCAACGGGCAGCCACTGGGTGCGGTGATCACCACTCGGGAGATCGCCGAGGCCTACCGCACCCAGGGTTACTTCTTCTCCTCCGCCGGCGGCAGCCCGGTGTCGTGTGTGGTGGGGATGACCGTCTTGGACGTGATCGAGCGTGAACGGCTTCAGGAGAACGCGCTGACGGTCGGGGATCACCTCAAAGCACGGATCCTCGACCTGGCCACTCGCCACGCACTGATCGGCACCGTCCACGGCAGCGGGCTGTATATGGGAGTTGAGTTGGTACGGGACCGCACCACGCTGGAACCAGCGGCGGCGGAGACCGCCGCAATCTGTGAGCGGATGCTGCAACTCGGGGTGATCGTGCAACCCACCGGTGATCGGCTCAATGTGCTGAAGATGAAACCGCCGATGTGTCTCACTCGGGAATCGGCCGACTTCTTCGTCGACATGCTCGACCGGGTGCTGTCCACCGGCTGGTAGGAATTCAGGCCCGGTTGATCAACCAGTCCCGCTGGCGTCGCACAAACCCCGCATCGACCACGGCGCCGTGCCCAGGCACATAGCGGGCGTCCTCCCCTCCCACAGCGAGAACCCGGTTCAGAGATTCCGGCCAGGCTGCCACATCGGAGCCCTCGTCGATGGCCGGATCGGCCGACTCTTCGATGAGATCACCGCAGAAGACCACCGGCCCGGGCCCCGTCGTCGGCACCACGACGATCAGGTCGTGGTCGGTATGGCCGCGGCCCGGGTGCTCGACTCGGACGCTGCGATCACCGAGATCGATATCGATACTGCGATCACCGAGATCGATATCGGTGTTCTCGATGACGTGATCGGGCGCCCGCACCGCCGCGATCGCCCGGTCCAGATCGCCGGGATCGGTCCCGTAGCGCAGGGCGTAGGCCCGGACCGCGTCAATGCCGATGCTCAGTGCCGCCGCCACCGGTGCCGTGGCGTAGGTCTGGGCGTGCGGGAAGCCCCCGGAACCGAGAATGTGGTCGAAATGGTGGTGGGTCATCACCAGGTGGGTCACCTCGGCGCCGGTCAACTCGCGGACGTCGTCGGCGATCCGGCCGGCTTCAGCCAGGGTCGTCCCGCAGTCGATCAGCAGCGTCGCCCGGTGCCCGTGAACGAGCCCCACGGTGACATCCAGGAACGGCAACCGGCACCGATACACCCGATCGGCAAGCTGCTCCCACCCGTAATGCACCGCATTAACGCTAGCTGCCACGGCATTCGTGCGTCACGACCCGTTTTGCGCCGCCGTATGGCGACTTATAAGGTGGACACATGTCCAATTCGCCCGCCCCAGCATTTTCGGCCTCCGGCAGAGTGTGAGCATGCGGATTGCGCTGTTGTCCTACCGCAGCAAGACCCACTGCGGTGGCCAGGGCGTTTATGTCCGCCACCTGAGCCGAGGCCTCGTCGAACTCGGCCACCAGGTCGAGGTGTTCTCGGGTCAGCCCTACCCCGAGATCCTTGATCCACGGGTCCGGCTCACCGAAGTTCCGAGCCTCGATCTGTATCGCGAACCCGATCCATTCCGAGTTCCGCACCCACGCGAGATCCGCGACCGCATCGACGCGCTGGAGTTGGCCACCATGTGGACCGGCGGGTTCCCTGAACCGCGGACCTTCAGCCTGCGCGCGGCCCGCCTGCTGGCGCAGCGCAGCGGCGAGTTCGATGTGGTGCACGACAACCAGTGCCTGGGCACCGGTCTGCTCACCATCGCCGCGCACCTGCCGGTGGTAGCCACCGTCCACCACCCCATCACCCGCGACCGGATACTCGATCTCGACGCGGCAACATGGTGGCGCAAACCCTCGGTGCACCGCTGGTACGGGTTCACCGCCATGCAGAAAAAGGTCGCGCGGGCGATCCCTGACCTGCTGACGGTGTCGTCGTCGTCGGCAGCCGATATCGCCGAAGACTTCGGCGTGACTCCCGATCAGTTGCACGTCGTGCCGTTGGGGGTGGACACCGACCTGTTCAAACCCGCCGAGGCGCCGCGGGTTCCAGGCCGCATCATCGCAATCTCATCGGCTGACCGTCCGTTGAAAGGCATCGGCCACTTGCTGCAGGCCATCTCCAGGCTGCGCGCCGACCACGACCTGGAATTGCAACTCGTGGCCAAGCTCGAGCCCAACGGTCCCACCGAGAAGCTGATCGCGGAACTCGGCCTGTCCGATATCGTGCGCGTCGTCGGCGGACTTTCCGATCATGACCTCGCGGCGCTGTTCGCCTCAGCTGAAATCGCCTGCATTCCCTCGCTGTATGAGGGTTTCTCGCTGCCCGCCGTCGAAGCGATGGCCAGCGGTACCCCGATCGTCGCCAGTCGCGCCGGCGCTCTGCCAGAGGTCCTCGGCTCCGGGGGCGAATGCGCCGATCTCGTCGCGCCCGGCAACGTCGAAGAACTCACCGGTGCATTGAGTCGCCTGTTGGACTCGCCCGGACGCCGGCAGTGGTTGGGTACCGCCGGACGTCGACGCGCGCTGGATGTCTTCAGTTGGGAGTCGGTGGCCGCCCAGACGGTGCGCGTCTATACCCGGGCCATCGAGCGAAGCGGGTTACCGCGCCGCGAAGTGACGGCGGTCGACGAACCATGCTGACGGTGGACTACGACCGACTCGGCGTCGGGGCGGGAACGAAGGTCATCGACGTCGGCTGCGGGGCAGGTCGGCATAGCTACGAGGCGTACCGACGTGGCGCCGACGTCATCGCTTTCGATCAGAACGCCGAGGAACTGGCCGAGGTCGACACCATGCTGCAGGCCATGGGCCACGCCGGTGAGGCACCTGCCTCGGCCAAGGCCCAGGTTGTCGTGGGTGACGCACTGGCGCTGCCCTATTCGGACGGCGCCTTCGACGTGGTGATCGCTTCGGAGATCCTCGAGCACGTACCCGAGGACGAATCCGCGATCGCTGAACTGGTGCGCGTTCTGCGGCCCGGTGGCCGGCTCGCCGTCACGGTTCCGCGGTGGCTACCGGAGAAGATCTGCTGGCTGCTGTCCGACACCTACCACGCCAATGAGGGCGGCCACATCCGTATCTATCAGGCCGACGAACTGCGGGCGAAGGTCGAGGCCCGAGGTGTCCGCTTCACCGGATCGCGTCATGCGCACGCCTTACATTCGCCGTACTGGTGGCTGAAATGTGCTGTGGGCGTTGATAATAACGATCACCCGGCAGTTAAGGCTTATCACAAACTGCTGGTGTGGGACATGATGAGCAGCCCGGCCGTGACCCGGGTGGCCGAGGCCGTGCTCAATCCGGTGGCGGGTAAGAGTGTCGCGCTGTACTTCACCAAGCCTCCCGAGAAATCTCATGCGCGGAACTGATCTCGCGGGAGTCCCCGGCCTCGCCGGGATTCTCACGCCTGCCCAGTGCCGACAGACGGCGGAGTCGATCGCGACGATTCAGCTCAGCTCGGGTGAAATCCCCTGGTCACTGGCCGGCCATACCGATCCGTGGGATCACGTGGAGTGCGCGATGGCACTGACGACCGCCGGACTCATTGATCAGGCGCGCGCCGCCTACGAGTGGAGTCGCGCGCAGCAGCGCAGCGACGGATCCTGGGCTATCCAGTACCGCCGCGGCGTGGTCGAAGACTCCAACACCGACAGCAACTTCTGCGCCTACATCGCTACCGGCGTGTGGCACCACGTGCTGATCACCGGCGACCGCGACTTCGCCGGACGGATGTGGCCCACCGTGCGCGACGCCATTGACCTGGTGCTCAACCTGCAGGCCGGAACCGGCGAGATCTATTGGGCGCAAGGGCCGACCGGGGCGTTCGACGAGGCTCTGTTGACCGGGTGCGCCAGCATCTACCACAGCATCCGGTGCGCGCTGGCCCTCGCGGATTACCTCGGGCAGCAGCAGCCGGAATGGGAGGTCGCGGTCGGCCGACTCGGCCACGCCATCAACGATCACCCCGATGCTTTCACCGAGAAGCCGAAACACTCGATGGACTGGTACTACCCGATCCTGTCCGGGGCCGTTCGGGGGTCGACCGCCCATGACAGGATCGCCGAGCGGTGGAGCGACTTCGTCGTCGAAGGACTCGGCATCCGCTGCGTCGACGATCGCCCATGGGTGACCGGTGCGGAGACCTGTGAGTTAGTGATGGCCCTGGACGCTATGGGTGAGCGGGACCGGGCACTACAGCAGTTCGAGGCGATGCAGCACCTGCGCGAAGTCGACGGCTCGTACTGGACCGGGCTGGTGTTCTCCGACGGCAAGCGTTGGCCGGTAGAACGCACCACCTGGACCGGCGCGGCCATGATCCTCGCGGCGGACTCACTGTCGGAGACCACAGCCGGCAGCGGAATCTTCCGGGATGATGCACTTCCCCGCGGCCTGGAAGGCGATTACGACTGCGAGTGCGTCCGCAACTGATCGCCGGGCACACCCCTAATCCGCTCCAGTACCCGCAGCGAGCCGGT
>CAMDFY010000152.1 GCA_945897705.1 Bifidobacterium breve
CGGCAGCACCTGGAATGTGGACGGATCGGGTCGCGCGACGGTGTCTGACTCGAAAACCCGGGCGAAGCCCTCGATCGAGGACCCGTCGAACCCGATGCCCTCCTCGAAGGCGCCTTCGAGTTCGGCCGGGGCGATGGCCACCGACTTCATGTATCCGAGGACGTCGGTGAACCACAACCGGACGAAGCGGATGTCCCGTTCTTCCAGGGTGCGCAGGACGAATTCCTTCTGGCGGTCCATGGCGCGAGCCTAAGCAGCGGCTGTTAACTCCGTGTTACGAAAGTGCTTTGTTGAACCACTCCTTGGCTCCGATCACCGAACCGAGATGGCCGAACACGAGTTTCCCGGTGTCATCAAGATAGAAAACGTTCCGATACTCCCGGTTGAAACGTGTCTCACGTTGCGGATCGCCATAAGCCTCAATAGGCGAAGTCGACACCGTGCCATCGCAGCCCCGTGACTCGGCAGCCCGAGCAAGGCGACCCCGGAACCGGGAGCCATGTCCGCGGGGGTCAATCGGCATTTCGCCGTCAGCCCTGAGCCAGGTGCTCATTCGGACCAACTCGCCGTCGTCGGTGATGCCAAGGACGCCATCCTCGGCGATTCCGAGAGTGAGGCACTTCGCGCCTAAACGCCAGACCTGGCGCTCAGGAGAAATCCGGTAGCCGCCACGGCTCGCCCGGAGCAATCGACTGAGAAACCGCCGCTGCAAGGACACTTCCAGCGCCTTGCCGCGGCTTTTCGTCCTCAGGACCGGAAGGGCATTCGCGGCCAATTCACGAAGAAGGCTGCGAGCCATCACGGCGCGTTCTTCGACTGGGTCGTCATCCCGATCTGGGCGAGCATCCATTTAATGGACCCTTCCGGCCGTGGGAGCTCTTTAAACGCTCATGCCGGATCGCACGCAGTCATGACGAGGTTTTTAGGTTAACAGACGATGCCAACGGGTTATTCCGTTGCGGCTCAACAATTTTCCTAATGTTCACCATAAGGGTTGTCAACCAACGTTACGTCCGTATGTTGCAGACAACATTGAAACGCCCTCGGGCGAACTAGCAACGCAGATCGCCCGGCACCACACGATCAACGAAGTAGCTGATGACCGCGTCGTCCACGCAGGCTTCGCCGTTGAAGACCACGGTGTGCTGGGTGCCGTCGTAGGTGATCAACGGTGCGTCCAACTGACGAGCCAGGTCCACCCCGGCCTGATAGGGCGTCGCCGGATCGTGCGTGGTGGACACCACCACCACGCTGCCGGGTGGCGCGGGTGAGGCCGAGCTCGGTGTTGAGGTGGGCGGCACCGGCCAGAAGGCGCACAGGTCGCGGGGGGCGAAGCCGGTGAACTCGCCATAGGAGGCGAACGGCGCGAGCGCCCGGATGCGCTGGTCGGCAGCGGCCCAGACCGCAGGATCAGTCGGGGTCGGGGAGTCCACACAACGGATCGCATTGAACGCATCCTGGGCATTGCTGTAGTGGCCGTCGTCATCGCGCTTCTGGTAGTCGTCGGCGAGCAGGAGCAGGGCGTCAGCCTTGGTGCCGCGTTGCAGGGCCAGCAGTCCGCGGGTGAGGTACTTCCAGTACTGCGGGGTGTAGAGGGCGTTGAAGGTTCCGGTCAGGGCATCGGCGTAACTCAGGCCGCGGGGGTCGGACGTGACGGCGGGTGTGGTGGCCAACGGGTTGACGAGTTGGTGGTAGCGACTGACGAACTGGGCCGGGTCGGTGCCCAACGGGCAGTCCGACGACTCGGCGCAGTCGGCCGCAAAGTCGGTGAAGGCAACCTGGAAGCCGGCCATTTGATTGACCAGGGAGTCGATCGCGCTCTCAGTGGGGTCGATGGCGCCATCGAGGACCATGGCGCGCACCCGGTCAGGAAAGCGCTGCAGGTACGCCGTTCCCAGTTCGGTTCCGTAACTGAAGCCCAGATAGTTGATCTGATCCTCGCCAAGTGCTTGACGAACTGCGTCCATATCTGTTGCGGCAGAGGCGGTTCCGACCCCGGCCAGGAACTCCGCACCCATTCGGTCCCGGCACTGCTGCGCCAGCATCCGATTCAGTCCTTCGATCGCCGAGACGCCGGCCGGGCTGAAGTCGACCATCGGTTCCCGCCGCCATGCGTCGAACTCCGCGTCGGTTCGGCACCGAAGTTCCGGCGTGGAGTACCCGACACCGCGTGGATCAAAACCCACCAGGTCGAAGTGTTCGGTGATCGGGCTGTCGGAGAGCGCATCGGCGACGTTGACGACCAGATCGACCGCCGATGCGCCGGGTCCACCGGGATTCATCAGCAGCGCCCCGATGCGACGGCCGGTCGCCGGAATTCGAATGACGGCCAACTGCGCCCTGGCCCCGGCGGGATCGGCGGCGTTGATCGGCACCGGGACGCTGGTGCACTCGGCGGTGGGCAGATACGTGTCGGTGATGAACCGGTCACAGCCGGCCCACACCGGCTGGGCGGACGTCGCTTGATCTCCGCCGGGAGTAGCGGTGGCCGGCCCGGCGGCGACGCCGACCGTGAGCATGGCGCACAGGAGCGCCGTCGAACCGGACCGACGTTTCATGACATTCATCGTCACACGGTCGCGGGCACCTCAGCGGCCGCCGACGGTCACACGTAGGTATCGGAAAAGCAGCAGTATCGGAAAAGCAGCAGTACCGAAAAGCAGCAGTACCGAAAAGGCAGGTTCAGCAGGTGGCACCGGGCGCGGGCAACGTCAGATCGATCAGGTACGCGGCGGCATAGTCGTCGACGCACTGCTCACCTTGGAATACCACCGTGTGCTGAGTGCCGTTGAACGTCAACAACGCTCCGCCGAGTTGTTTGGCCAGATCCACGCCCGCCTGATACGGCGTGGCCGGATCGCCGGTCGACGAGACCACCAGCACCGGCGGAAGGCCGGGTGCGGACACCTGATGCGGGGTACTGGTCGGCTGCACCGGCCAGAATGCGCAGGTGCTCATCGGTGCGTGCCCGGTGAACTCCCCGTAACTCATGAACGGCGCAACCTCACGAAGTCGCCGGTCCTCCTCGACCACCTTGGCGGTGTCGGTGATCGGCGGCTGGTCGACGCAGTTGACCGCGATGCGGGCGTCGGTGGCGTTGGTGTAGCGGCCCTGCGGGTCGCGACGCATGTACATGTCGGCCAGGGCGAGCATGGTGTCACCCCGACCCTCGGTCATCTCGGTCAGGCCGCGGGTCAGGTGCCGCCAGAGGTTGGGCGAATACAGCGCCATGATGGTGCCGACCAGGGCGTCGCCGTAGGACAGTCCGCGCGGATCACGGGTCGGGAGCGGCGTGTCCACCAACGGATCCACCAGGTCGCGGTAGACGTCGACCGCCTTGGCCGGGTCGGTACCCAGCGGACAGTCGGGGTCCTCAGCGCAGTCCGCCGCGTAATCGTTGAAGGCCTTCTGAAATGCCTCGGCCTGGTCGATGTCGGCCTGGATCGGGTCGGCATTGGGATCGACCGCTCCGTCGAGGATCATCGACCGCACGTTCTCCGGGAACGCCTCGGCGTAGGCGGCCCCGATCCGGGTGCCATAGGAGTAGCCCAGGTAGTTCAATTTGTCGTCGCCGACCGCCGCGCGCAGCGCGTCAAGATCCTTCGCGACGCTCGCGGTGCCGACATTGGCCAGGAAATCAGGGCCCATCTTGTCGATACAGCGCTGCACGAAGGCCTTCGTCTCGCCCTCGATGCGCCGCACACCGTCGGGGCTGTAGTCCACCATCGGATCGGCCCGCAGACGGTCGTTGTCGGCATCGGAGTTGCACCACACCGCCGGAGTGGACGCGCCAACCCCGCGCGGGTCGAAGCCAACCAGGTCGAACCGCTCGCGCACGTCGACAGGCAGTCCCTCGACGATCCCGGCGGCGGCCTCGATACCGGATTCCCCAGGCCCGCCAGGGTTGATGATCAGCGAACCGATCTTCTCGCCGGTGGCCGGAAACCGGATCAGTGCCAGGACGGCCTGGTCGCCGTCGGGTTTGTCGTAGTCGACGGGAACCGCGATCTTGCCGCACTGGGCGCCGGTCGGAACGGCTACCGACTCGCCGCTACCGCCACCGGCCGGCCGACACGGCCCCCACTGCACCGGCTGTCCGACCTGGGGTGCCGACAGCACCGCGGTACCAGACACCACTGTCGCGCAACCACTCGACGCGAGCAGGACAGCAATGGCCGGAAGCACCACGGCGGCGCGGGTGACGCGGGGGCGTTGTAGCAGCCTCATACCCCCATGCTGCCACGTTTACCGAACTCGCCCCGATGTGGTCGCCTTCAACAGCTCTTTCATCCCCGGCGCGAACCCCGCGGCCATCTCCGCCAGGTCGGGCAGCAGCTCCGGACAGGAGATCAGGCCGACATTGAGTTTGCCGTTGAGCGACATCACCGTGATGTTCAGTCCCGCGCCGTGAAAGATCGGTCCGAGCGGATACATCGCATCCACCTCGGCCCCGAGGAAGTACAACGGGATCTGTGGCCCCGGCACGTTGGAAACCACCAGGTTGTGCACCGGCGATTCGGTCAGACGGCTGCGCGCGTACACCCGCATCGCCACACCGAAAACGGCCGGACCGGCGAACTGGCTCCAGTCCTGCAGCAGCGTAGCCCCGATCGCCGCGCTGTGTTCCTTGGCGACGGTGTTGTCTGCCGCGATCGCCCGCAGTCGCTCGCCGGCATCCTCGATCTGGGTCTCCAGGCTGGAGAACATGCCGGAGACCTGGTTCCGGCCCGGCCGATCGGAGCGATCATGCACCGACACCGGCACCATGGCCACCAGAGGTGCTTCCGGCAGTTCCGCCCGGTCAAGCATGAACTGCCGCAGCACGCCGGAAACCAGCGCCATCACCACATCGTTGACCTTCACGTTGAAATGATTCTTGACGGTCTTGATGTCCTCAAAATCGAGTTGGGCGAAGGCGACGTTGCGGTGCGCGGTAATGCTGGCGTTGAACGGGGTGTGCGGAGCGGCGAACGGCGACGCCATCGCGCGGCCGTCCGCGACCCGGCGCACCGTCTCAACCACGGTGGTCACCGTCGAGGGCAGCACGTTGGTCGCCAGCTTGACCGGCCGGGCGGCAAACCTGCCCAACCCACCGAGGACGATCCGCAGCGCATTAACCTCACCGCTGGCTTCGACCGGCTCCGGCGGCGGCGCATCGGGCTGGGTGGAACATAGCTGCGACATCAAGTTGGCGCCGGTCACTCCGTCGACCGCGGCGTGATGAACCTTCGTCATCACCGCGAGCCGACCCCGCCGACGCGTGCCGCCGAGTCCCTCGATCACCCACATCTCCCAGAGCGGGTGACGGCGATCCAGCGGCAGCGCCGCCAGGTGCCCGCAGACCTCGGCCAGTTCCGCGCGGCCGCCGGGGGCGGGCAGGCCGATCCGATGCAGGTGGCGGTGCACGTCGAAGTGCTCGTCCTCCACCCACACCGGGTGGTCGAGGTTGAGGAAACTGCTCGCGAGCTTCTCCCGGAACGTCGGGATCGCGGTGACCCGCAGGGCCATTTCCTCGCGCAGTCCCTCGAAGCTGTAGCCGCCCGGGATGGTGGATGCGTCCAACTCGAGCACCGAGCAGACGTGCAGCGGTTGAGTCGGGGTTTCCAGGTAGAGGAAGCTGGCATCGAGCCCGCTGAGCCGCTGCAATTGCCGCATGGGGCGATGGTAAGCCGCCGTATCTGGCACCGAGCCCGATCCCGGAAACCGGTCATGGACCCGTCACGGCGGCCTTCGCTGTGAGAA
>CAMDFY010000153.1 GCA_945897705.1 Bifidobacterium breve
ATCGCCCTCTTGACATCGGTGATGTGGGCCGGCCACGCCGAACGCGGGCTGCGGCTGTAATTGATCGGCACGCAGATCCAGCCGAGTTCGACCATCCGGCTCATCAGCGGATAGGCCTGCCCGCGCTTGTCGTTGATCGACCAGCCTCCGCCCGGTACCTGAATCAGCACCGGTGCCCGCTGGCCCTCGGCCAGATCCGGGCGGCGCCAGATGTCCAGCTGGTGTCGACTCCCCGGACCGTAGGCGATATCAGAGGTTGACGCCGAGTACCGCCGCCGATCCCGCATGGCGGCCACCAAACCGGACAGGCTCGGCCGGCGCGCGGTGTAGGGCTCCAACGGATGGCGAACGCTGTCCTCGAAGCCGGCACCGAACGTCTCCGACAAGGCCGCTTCAAGCACGGAATCAGCGCGTTGCACGGCGAGTCGGCGTGCCATCCGCTCCAGTGGGGAGGGTACCGCCGACAGCGCATGCCCGGTCAGCACATGCGGGCCAAACTCGGTGGAGAGCCAACCCAGCAGCCAGCCAGCGGCCGCGGGCGAACCGCGCAGAACCAGCGATCCGGTCCGGTAGCCCCGGGTGCACCGTTCGGTGACCTCACTGATCACGCTGCTCATTGCGGTCGGCTCCCTCGACGTCGTTGTCTGGTCCTACCCACTTGTCTGGTCCTACCCACGGCGGCACCCATCCGGGGTCCGACGCCTCTTGACAGTAGCGATCGACTCAGGGTCCTCACAGCATTTACCGGACATGAATTCATTGGCTCAGTCGTCCCCGCAGGCCAGCACAGCGAAAAAATCGGTCGCGACACGGCCCGCCCGCCCCGAACACCCCAAAGCCGCTGCTCGGACGCGGGATAGAATCTTGCTGGTATGCCTCCGTAGCTCAGTCGGATAGAGCAAGGGCCTTCTAATCCCTAGGTCGCAGGTTCGATTCCTGCCGGGGGCGCTTACCCCCGGTTCCCGTACCCGAAGCTGACCTTCCGCTGCTGTTAACGTGGCGTGCCATGGCAGATCTTGTGCTCTACGACGTCACCGACCGCGTCGCTCTGATCACGGTGAACGATCCCGAACGTCGCAATGCGGTGACCGACGCGATGTCACAGCAGTTGCGTGACGCCGTGCAACAAGCCGAGTCCGACCCGGGTGTGCACGCCGTTGTGGTGACCGGTGCCGGCAAGGCGTTCTGCGCGGGAGCAGACCTGTCCGCGTTGGGAGCGGCGGCGCGCGAAGGCCTCGAACGAATTTATGCGGGATTCATGGCGGTCGGTCGCTGCTCGCTTCCCACCATCGCCGCCGTCAACGGTGCGGCCGTCGGCGCCGGAATGAATCTTGCTCTGGCCGCGGACATCCGCATCATCGGGCCGCAGGCGGTCATCGACCCCCGTTTCCAGAAACTGGGCATTCATCCCGGCGGCGGCGCCACCTGGATGCTGCAGCGCGCCGTCGGCCCCCAGGTGGCCCGAGCCGCGCTGCTTTTCGGAATGCGATTCGACGCCGAGGCAGCCGTGCGCCATGGTCTGGCACTACAGGTGGCCGACGACCCGGTGTCGGCCGCTCTGGAACTGGCGGCCGGACCGGCCGGGGCCCCCCGCGAGGTGGTGCTCGCCACCAAGGCCTCAATGCGGGCCACCGCGATACCGGGCTTCCTCGACAACGACCACCACGAAGCCGCCAAGGACATCGAACTGGGACCGCAGGCAACATCAATCGAGTCACCGGAGTTCAAGGCGCGACTCGCCGCCGCTCAGCAGCGCCGTTAGGCCGCGAACGGTTCCTGCGGGGTGCCGGGCATCGGCGGCGCCGTGGAACGATGACGGGAGCCGGTCGGAGTTGTGAATTCGGCTGTGTGAGTGCCGTTCTCGGCAGTCGTCGGCGTGACGATCCAGCCGTCCGATTCTTTGACGTAGTTACATCGCTCGCACAGACCCAGACCGTTCACCGCGCTTGTTGTACCGCCCTTGCGGTGGGGCTTCGCGTGATCTCTGTGACGGATCGGCGCGCCACAATAGGGAGTTCGACAGCGTTGGTCACGCAAGCCGATGAAGTCGGCGAGCCCTTTGGGGAACACTCGGGCTCTCGACTCCAGTGCCACCAGAGCGCCGGTGGCGGGTGTGGCGTAGAGGCGGCGCAGCGTCGCATGGGACCGTTGATCAGCTACAGCGTCGGCGATGAGATTTCGGGCCAGCGCGGAGGGCACTGAACCGTAACCGGCGATGACCGCCGTCGCATCCTCCACACCTACTAGGGCTTGATCCGAGATCACCACATTGACCGAGACCGGAACGGGCTGGTCCGCCGGACGCCCGGTTACCCGTTCGACAAGAGTGTCGGCCATGACCTGGCCCCGGGAGCGTCCATCGCAACAGACGTCGGCCTCCCGTTTGAGCGCGGCGTAGATCGACACCCCCTGGGCCACCGGCAGCAGTGCGGTCAGGTAAGTCATGGTGTCCGGCGCAGGCCGAATGGTGACAGTGCGGTCTTCCTGCGCCCGGGCGGCCCGATCAACCACGGCATGCGGATCCAGTCGATAGGCGATGGCCCTGGCGGCGGCGGCAATCGCGGCGTCACCCATTCCGTCGAGTCGGGTCACATCCGAGCACAATTCCGCATCGAGGCGGCGTCGATCCTCGACATCGAGACAGGCTGATTCGCGGACCGCGATGGTGGCTCGCCATTCCGACAGCGCGCCCGTTTCGAGGGCCGCCAGCGTGTGCGGCATCTCGTTCACCAGCGCCCTGGCGAAACCGAGGTGACGACCGCCCCGCGCCGGCGAGTCCCGCCTGGCCAGCGCCACCTCCGCGGCGACACCCCGGCCCCGCCGGGCCGCCGGCAGGCCGGCAGCGGCTTCGGCCGCACGTCGAGCGGTGTCCAGTGCGACGGCCAACCGGGCCTGCCGGGCAGCCGCAGCGGCCTTGAACTTCTCGAGGGTGGCGATGCCCTCGACGAGGGCCGATTCATCCCACGAGTCGGTTGTTTCGCTGGGATCAGTGACTAGTGTTTCGAACATGTGTTCGATAGTAGAGCGACCCTCCGACAGAAATGCGTCGGCTAACCCAGGCCGATCTCCCGCGCGATGAGCATCAACTGGACCTCGGTGGTGCCTTCGCCGATTTCGAGGATCTTGCTGTCCCGGTAGTGCCGCGCGACCGGATAGTCGTTCATGAAGCCGTAGCCGCCGTGGATCTGGGTACCGTCGCGAGCGTTGTCCATGGCGGCTTCGCTAGCGAGGAGTTTGGCAATGGCAGCCTGCTTCTTGAACGGTTTACCGGAAAGCATCAACGCGGCCGCGTCGTAATAGGCAGTGCGTGCCGCGTGCGCCCGAGCCTCCATCCGGGCGATCTTGAACTCGATCGCCTGGAACCGCCCGATCGGCTGACCGAACGCAGACCGATCGCGCGCGTACCTCACACACTCGTCCACGCATCCCTGCGCCGCCCCGGTCGCCAGTGCGGCAATGGCGATGCGTCCCTCGTCGAGGATCTGCAGGAAGTTCGCGTAGCCTCGGCCGCGTTCGCCGAGCAGGTTCTCCTCGGGAACCCGGACGTCGGTAAACGACAACGGATGCGTGTCGGACGCGTTCCAACCAACCTTGTTGTAGGCCGGTTCAACAGTGAAACCCGGCGTCGGAACGTCAATCACGATCGCTGAGATCTCTCGGCGGCCGCCATCGCTTCCGGTGACCGCGGTGACGGTAACCAGCCTGGTGATGTCGGTTCCAGAGTTAGTGATGAATTGCTTGGAGCCGTTGATCACCCAGTGACCGTCATCGAGACGAGCGGTGGTCTTGGTGGCTCCTGCGTCGGTACCGCCGCCGGCCTCGGTGAGGCCGAAGGCGCCCAACGCGGATCCACTGGTGAGCGCAGGCAACCACTGCTGCTTCTGGGCTTCGGTGCCGAACCGGTAGATCGGCATTGCCCCGAGGGATACTCCGCCCTCCAGTGTGATGGCCACACTCTGGTCGACCTTGCCGAGTTCTTCCAGCGCCAGGCACAGGGCGAAGTAGTCGCCACCCATGCCGCCGTACTCCTCCGGGAAAGGCAGTCCGAACAAACCCATCTCGGCCATCCCGGCGACGACCTCGTACGGGAAGGAGTGCTCGGCATCGTGTTTGGCGGCGACCGGGGCGACAACCTCGCGGGCGAAGTCCCGAACTGTCTTCGCCAGCTGTTGGTACTCGTCGGGAAGGGCTGCGGTCGATAGGAATTCGGTCATGACTCACTCTCCGTTGTAGCGATGATTCGTGCCAGGGGCTGCCCGACTGTGACCTGATCGCCGATGGCGACGAGAAGTTCGACCACACCGGCGACCGGGGAACGCAGGGCGTGCTCCATCTTCATTGCCTCGACGGCGACGACGACGGCGCCGACTTCGACGGTGTCGCCGTCGGCGACGCTCACGGCCACCACCGATCCCGGCATCGGACTGACGAGTTCGGCATCTCCGCTGTGTTCGGCATCAGGCCGCTCCAGGTCTGCTCGCATCTCTTCGACCGCAACCACCGTGCCGTCGCCGGCCAGCCAGGTCAGCTGATCTGCCACCGCGACGGTGTGAGTGTGCCGGACACCGTCGAGGGTGACCGAGAACACTGACCCGGTCAGGTCCGCGGCGAGGCTGCGAGGGTCTGCCTCCCCAACCCGGACGTGTGCATCCCGAGGATCACCGCTGATGTGAATGTCGTCGGTCCGCTCCCCGCAGCGCAGCCGGATGCTGGTCGGTACCGCCGCGCCGATCCGCCAGCCCGACGGCACCTGCCACAGGTCGGTCGATGCGGCCGGCCAGCGCCGTAGCCAGTGGTAAGCCGCCGCAGCAATCAGCACCTCGTCATCTGGGTCGGCGGGTCGATAGTCCAGCCGCTCAAGCAGCCCGGTGTCGAGCCGACCGGCCGCAACGTCGTTGTCGGACAACACGAATCGTAGGAAGTCGACATTGGTCTGGATCCCGAGAACGGCAGTTTGGGCTAACGCGCGGTCCAGGCCGCACAACGCCGCGCCGCGGTCGGCGCCGTGCACAATGACCTTCGCCAGCATCGGGTCGTAATCGCTGCCGACTGTCATACCGGCAGCCAGACCGGAATCCACCCGAACACCCGGTCCACTCGGTTCGACGACCGCCAGTACCGGCCCCCCGGTGGGCAGGAAGCCTGCCGCCGGGTCCTCGGCGTACACCCGGGCCTCGATCGCGTGGCCGTGCATCACGATGTCGTCCTGGCCGGCCGTCAGCCTCTCCCCCGCAGCGATGCGTACCTGCCACTGCACCAGGTCCCATCCGGTGACCATCTCGGTGACCGGATGCTCCACCTGCAGCCGGGTGTTCATTTCCAGGAAGAAGAACTCCTCGGGGCGGTCGGCGGAGACGATGAACTCCACCGTGCCGGCTCCGACATAGTCGACGCTACGGGCGGTATCGCAGGCTGCAGCGCCGATCCGCGCCCGGGTCGCGGCGTCGAGCAACGGCGACGGGGACTCTTCGATGACCTTCTGATGGCGACGCTGCAAACTGCACTCCCGCTCGCCGAGATGAAGCACCGTACCGTGGGCGTCGGCGAGCACCTGAACCTCAATGTGCCTGGGGCGCAGGACAAACCGCTCGAGGAACAGGGTGTCGTCGCCGAATGCCGCACCGGCCTCGCGCCGGGACGCAGCCAGTGCACCGGGGAGTTCCGCGGGGTCGTCGACACGACGCATCCCCTTACCGCCCCCGCCTGCAGACGGCTTGACCAGAACCGG
>CAMDFY010000154.1 GCA_945897705.1 Bifidobacterium breve
CGTGACATCGCCGTGTACTACGACCTCGCGGATCCGTAGTAAAACGATGGTGTGATCGCCGGCCGGAACCAAGCGCTCGATCTCAGTCTCCAGCCAGACACAGGTACCGGTGACGAAAACGGCACCCGCCTCGGAGGTCACCGTGTCCAATCCGGCAAATCGGTCGCCGGTCTTGGCGGCCAGAGAACGGACCGCCTCGTCATGGCCGTCGGCGAGCACGCTGATGCCCAACGCCGGCAACTTCTCAAGTCGCGGCCACGTCGTCGAGGCATTCTGGACGCAGAACGACACCAGCGGCGGGTCCAGCGAGACAGGAACGAACGTGCTGACGGCCATCCCCATTCGCTGTCCCGCCTCCTCGGCGGCGATGGCGATCACACCGGACGGGAAGTGGCCGAATGCCTCCCGCAGGGCTGCCGGGCTCAACTCTGCCTTGCTCATAACGCCTCTATCCTCACACTCCTCCTCGGCCGCGACTTTCCGGAATCGGAATCTCCGAAATAGCCCGCGCACCAGTGACGTGCGGTGGATCACACCAGTCTTGCGTTCCCATCACCGGACGGTATAGTTGAGGCGGTTACTGGTGGGTAACTTAGAGTCAAGTACCCAACCCGGAAGTGGCGTTCTCATCAAGGAGGAATAGTGGGCCACTACAAGAGCAATGTTCGCGATCAGGTGTTCAACCTGTTCGAGGTATTCGGACTGGATAAGGCCCTCGGCGAGGGAGCGTACAGCGACCTCGACGTCGACACCGCGACCGAGATGCTCGGTGAGCTGGCGCGACTGTGCGAGGGGCCGGTCGCGGAGTCCTTCGCCTACGGCGACCGCAATCCGCCGGTATTCGACCCCAAGACTCACACGGTGACGCTGCCCGAACCCTTCATCGCATCGATGCGTGCGTTTATCGACGGCGGTTGGGACCGGGTCGGCGTCCTTGAGGAACTCGGCGGCGTACCGGTCCCGAAGGCCCTGTTGTGGGCGCTGCACGAGCACGTCCTGGGTGCCAATCCGGCAGTCTGGATGTACGCCGGCGGCGCCGGTTTCGCCCAGATCTTCTACAACCTGGGCACCGAAGAACAGAAGAAGTGGGCGGTGAACGCGGCCGAGCGTGGCTGGGGTTCCACCATGGTGCTGACCGAGCCGGATGCCGGTTCCGACGTCGGTGCCGGCCGGACCAAGGCCGTCAAGCAGGAGGACGGCTCATGGCACCTCGACGGCGTGAAACGATTCATCACCTCCGCGGACTCCGGCGACGTGTTCGAAAACATCCTCCACCTGGTCCTCGCCCGCCCCGAAGGCGCCGGCCCGGGCACCAAGGGACTCTCACTGTTCGCGGTGCCGAAGTACCTGTTCGACTTCACCACCGGTGAACCCGGCGAGCGAAACGGCGCCTTCGTCACCAACGTCGAGCACAAGATGGGCCTGAAAGTCTCCGCCACCTGCGAACTGACCCTGGGTCAGCACGGCGTTCCGGCCAAGGGCTGGTTGGTCGGCGAGGTTCATGACGGCATCGCGCAGATGTTCGAGGTGATCGAGCAGGCCCGAATGATGGTGGGCACCAAGGCAATCGCCACGCTGTCCACCGGCTACCTCAATGCGCTGGACTACGCCAAGACCCGGGTACAGGGCGCGGATCTGACCCAGATGACCGATAAAACCGCGCCACGGGTGACCATCACCCACCACCCGGACGTGCGTCGTAGCCTGATGACACAGAAGGCCTACGCAGAAGGGCTGCGGGCGCTGTATCTCTACACGGCGACCTTCCAGGACAAAGCGGTGGCCAAGGCGGTCCAGGGCGTGGAACCCGATCTGGCGGCCAAGGTCAACGACCTCCTGCTGCCCATCGTCAAAGGTGTCGGCTCCGAGCAGGCCTACGCCAAACTCACCGAGAGTCTGCAGACCTTCGGTGGTTCGGGCTTCCTGCAGGACTACCCGATCGAGCAGTACATCCGCGATGCCAAGATCGACTCGCTCTATGAAGGCACCACGGCCATCCAGGCGCAGGACTTCTTCTTCCGGAAGATTATTCGCGACAAGGGCGTGGCGCTGGCCCATGTGGCCGGCCAGATTGAAGAGTTCGTCACCAACGAGACCGGCAACGGGCGCCTCAAGACCGAACGCGCCCTGCTGGGCAAGGCCCTTGAGGACGTCCAGGGCATGGCGGCGGCGCTGACCGGTTACCTGATGGCGGCGCAGGAAGACGCCGCAAGCATCTACAAAGTCGGACTGGGATCGGTGCGCTTCCTGATGAGCGTCGGCGACCTGGTCATCGGCTGGCTGTTGCTGCGTCAGTCGGCGACCGCCATCGCGGCACTGGACGCCGGCGGCGCCGACGCCGACCGGCACTTCTACGAGGGCAAGATCGCGGTGGGTTCCTTCTTCGCCAAGAACTTCCTGCCCCTTCTCACCGGAATGCGTCAGGTGGTCGAGTCGGTGGACAACGAGGTCATGGAGCTCGACGAAGCCGCTCTCTAGAGGTGGTTCGCTAGAATCGCCACTTGCTGAGCAATCCGAACCATTCGGGATCGGTGACGGCAGCCTCGGCCAACCGGCAACCTCTGCCACAACTGCCACGTCGACCGGCCATGCCAGGGCGCCCGACCTGCCCTGACTCGGCCGCGACGCCCGGCCGTTGCGATTGCGCCACACTTGACGGGGAAAATTTGCTACCGTCGCTGCTGTGGCGGTGCCCGACTTCAGGAAAGCCGTCAGCGGAAGTCGGGGCACGTTAGTTAACTTCGTCGGCCCGTTCACCAAAACGGGCGGCTTCTACGCACGCTCATGGCGCGACTTCCTCGGCGGTGAGCGCGACGATCTTCCGGTGGCGCGTCCCACCCTGTCGCTGGCAAGCCACGCCCTTCGCGACGAACTCATCCTGGTGGGTCTGCTGTGGCGACGCCCGGTCAGTGATCCCGGCGTCCACGAACAGATCAACGAGGAGGTGCGTGCGGCGACGAAGTTCTACCGCAAGAAAGGGTGGCTGACCAAGCCGCAGGGCTTCTTCCCGGCTCCGCAGGCGCCGACTGATTTCGAGATCCGCTCCTACACCAGTCGCAACCGCTCCCACGAGAGAATCTCCTTCGATAGCGGCTACGCGCCCCACCCTGACGAACCAGGGGCCGAACGCTGGATGAGCTACGCAAGCAATCAACGGATGTACGCGATGATGCTGCGCCACACCGCTGAACCCCGGCCCTGGATGGTGTGCGTACACGGAACCGAGATGGGTCGCGCCGGGCTTGATCTGACGATTTTCCGGGCCTGGCATCTGCACGAGGATCTGGGTCTGAATGTGATCCTGCCGGTGCTGCCCCTGCACGGCCCTCGATCCCGGGGGCTGCCGAAGAGTGCGGTGTTCCCGGGCGAGAACATGATGGACGACTTTCACGGCACCGCGCAGGCCGTGTGGGACATCCGCCGGATCATGGCCTGGATCCGGGCCGAGCAACCCGGCGCCAAGATCGGCCTGAACGGAATCTCCATCGGCGGTTACGTCTCGGCCTTGGTGGCCAGCCTCGACGACGACCTGACCTGTGCCATCCTCGGGGTGCCGCCGGCCGATCTGATCGATCTGCTGGGCCGGCACTCCGGACTGTCCCGCGGCGACCCCCGTCTTGAGACGCTCGAGTTGGCCCGGCCGATCGGCCGCATGGTTTCACCGCTGTCGATGCCACCCAAGGTGCCGCCGAAGGGTCGGTTCATCTACGCGGGCGTGGCCGACCGGATCGTGCACCCACGTAAACAGGTGCTCGCCCTCTGGGAGCACTGGGGCAGGCCCGACATCGGGTGGTATCACGGCGGACACACCGGATTCTTCGAATCGCGGCCGGTTCAGCGCTACGTTGACGCCGCGGTATTTCAGTCCGGACTCCGCGACGCCACTTCTCAACCGAAGGGTAAGGGCACACCGAAGGGATAGCAGCCCTCATGCTTCGAGGATGGCGGTGACGCCCTGGCCGCCGGCGGCGCAGATCGAGATCAATCCCCGCACCGGCCTAGAGGTCTGGGCTTTCTTCGCGGCGAGTTGTTTGGCTAACTGGGCCACGATCCTGGCCCCGGTGGCCGCGAACGGGTGACCGGTGGCCAGCGATGAGCCGTTGACGTTCAACCTGCTGCGATCGATCGGCCCCAGCGCGGAGTCCAGACCCAACCGCCCGGTGCAGTACTCATCTGATTCCCAGGCCTGCAGATGCGCCAGCACCACCGAGGCGAATGCCTCGTGAATCTCGTAGAAATCGAAGTCGCCCAACCGAAGTCCGTTGCGGGCCAGCAGTCGCGGCACGGCATAGGTCGGTGCCATCAGCAGGCCATCGGTGCCGTTGACGTAATCCACCGCGGCGGTCTCGGAGTCGACGAAGTAGGCCAGCGGGGTCAGCGAGTTCGCCTGCGCCCAGTCCTCACTCGACAGCAGCGCCACCGAGGCGCCGTCGGTCAGCGGCGTGGAGTTGCCGGCGGTCATGGTCGCGTCGCCGGCCTTGACCCCGAACACCGGCCGCAACGTGGCCAACTTCTCCGCGGTGGAATCAGGCCGCAGGTTGTCATCGCGGTACAACCCGAGGAACCCGGTGACGAGATCATCGAAGAACCCGCGGTCATAGGCGGCCGCGGCATTGCGGTGGCTGGCCGCAGCCAACTCATCCTGGTCGCTTCGTTTGATGCCCATCTGTTTGGCCGTGATCGCGGCGTGCTCACCCATGGACAAACCGGTCCGCGGCTCACCGTTGGTGGGGATCTCGACACCGAGTGCCGCCGGCACCCGGCCGGCCAACTTGATCCGGTCCAGCGTGGAACGCGAGCGCCGCACCGCCAGCAGCGAACGCCGCAGGTTGTCCCCCAAGCCGATCGGGGCGTCCGAGGTAGTGTCCACACCACCGGCGGCCGCCACCTCGTAGCGGCCCGCTGCGATACCGTCGGCGGCGGCGATCGTCGCCTGCAAACCCGTTCCGCAGGCCTGCTGCAGATCGAACGCCGGGGTGTAGGGCGACAGCGGGCTACCCAGCACGCATTCGCGCATCAGGTTGAAGTCCCGGCTGTGCTTGAGCACCGCGCCGCCGATCACCGCGTCGAGGCGCGCGCCACCGAGTCCGAAACGATCTGCCAGACCCGTCAGCACGGCGGTGAACATGTCCTGGTTCGAGGCTTGTGCGTAGGCGCCGTCGGATCGTGCGAACGGAATGCGGTCGCCGCCGAGCACGACGACCCTGCGATGTTTCGTTGTGGCCACGTTCGGCAAGACTAGACCCGTCCGGACCGTGCCACCTGCACTCTGGCGTACGTTATCGGACGTGGCTTCCGACCTCGTCTCCCAGGTGATCACGTCCGCGCCGGGGTCGTTCCTGGCCAAACAGTTCGGCCTGCCGGCACCGGAGACCTTGCGGCGCTACCGGCCCGGCGAGCCGCCGCTGACCGGCGCGCTGCTGATCGGCGGCGACGGCCGGTTAGCCGAGGCGTTGCGAGCAGCACTGGCCGACGACTACGACATTGTGGGAAACAATCTCGGCGGACGCTGGGCGGACACCTTCGGCGGTCTGGTGTTCGACGCCACCGCCGTCACCACACCGGCCGGCTTGCGGGATCTGTTCGAGTTCTTCACGCCGCTGCTGCG
>CAMDFY010000155.1 GCA_945897705.1 Bifidobacterium breve
ACCGACGCCGCGGCCGGGGGTCTTGGCGTTGAGGTCACGGGCCAACGCGCGAAGGTAGTGGCTGATCGGTCGATCCTTGTTGGTCGCGAAGGCGGCGAACTCCTTTGCGACGCAACCGCGAGCGATGACACCGAGCGCACCGGCCCGAAGGGCCGGAGCCCCGGGCGTGCCGTACAGCGACGGAATGACCACGGTGAAGCCGTTGTCTACCAGGTGATTTCCCAGCGCGAGCACGCCCGGATGGATGCCGGGCATCTCGGGGATCAGCACGACTCCCGGACCTGCACCCTTGCGGTAAACGTCATAGGTGAATCCGGCCGCGCTGAATGGCTCGCGCATCCAGCCGGTGAGGTCTGCTTCGGGTGCGGTCACAGCGGTTCCTATCGGTTGGGAGTAAGCGGCGTCTGGGTTTGGGTTGCGCTCGCCAGGGTTCGGAAGTCGTCGGTGAAACCAGCGCCGGTAATCGCGAGCTGCACCGGCCGTCCGGTCGCGCTTAAACGGGTGGTCCAGACCGGCTCGGTGCCCTCACCGCCCTGATAGACAACCCATTTCACGCCATCGACATCCTGCACGCCGCTCGGGTAGACCGAATTGTGTATCGACTGAACCAGCGCGATCTCGTCGGCGTCACTCTGGGAGAGGCTGACGTACATCTTCGAAGGCGCGATGTAGCCGACCCGGGCGACGACGGCGCGTTGCCGCTCGCCGGTTCCCGGATCGGTCCGCCCGGCTTCGATTCCGGTGCGGGTCCCGGAGTTCGATTGCCAGCCCGCCGGCAAGACGGGTAGCCGGATCGGGAAGTTCAACGCATTCGCATCATCCTGCAGTGCTGCCGCCGCATCGTAGGTCGGGATAGCGCCGTCGGCCGGACCGTTGGGCCGAAACGAGCACATCCCCACCAGTCCGGCCAGCACGACGCAGGCCAGCACCAATGGCGCCAGCGACCAGAACATGTCGCGGCCGTCCTGCAGGAGCCTGGGCTTGGCGGGTTTCGGAGCCGGGCCGCCGGCGACATCAAACTCCGGAGCCGGTCCGGGGTCAGAGATCTCTGGTTCCGACTGCGGCGGGTTCGTCACGGGTTCCAGTATCCCAGGTCTGGACGAATGACGTGGTTCTGGGACAATCTGCGGATGCCACAAGCCCGCCGCCGCGAAGCCCCCGACCGCAACCTTGCCCTGGAACTGGTTCGGGTGACCGAGGCCGGCGCCATGGCCGCCGGACGCTGGGTCGGCCGCGGTGACAAAGAGGGTGGGGACGGCGCCGCGGTCGACGCGATGCGACAGTTGGTCAATACGGTGTCGATGCGCGGGGTGGTGGTCATCGGCGAGGGCGAGAAGGACAACGCCCCGATGCTGTACAACGGCGAGGAGGTCGGCAACGGAGACGGGCCGGCCTGCGATTTCGCCGTCGACCCGGTCGACGGCACCACCCTGATGAGCAAGGGTATGCCGAATGCGATCTCCGTACTGGCGGTGGCCGAACGGGGCGCGATGTTCGATCCGTCGGCCGTGTTCTACATGAACAAGATCGCCGTCGGCCCCGATGCCGTCGACGCCATCGATATCACCGCGCCGATCGGCGAGAACGTTCGTCGTGTCGCGAAGGCTAAAAACTCCAGCGTCGGGGACCTAACGGTGTGCATCCTTGACCGGCCCCGCCACCAGCAGTTGATCGCCGACGTCCGTGCGGCCGGGGCTCGAATCCGGCTGATCACCGACGGTGACGTCGCCGGAGCGATCTCGGCCTGTAGGCCGGACTCGGGCACCGACATGCTCGCCGGCATCGGCGGGACTCCCGAGGGAATCATCACCGCGGCGGCCATCCGCTGCATGGGTGGCGCGATCCAGGCTCAACTCGCGCCGACCGACGAGGTCGAACGACGCAAGGCTATCGACCGCGGCCACGACCTGAATCGGGTACTCGACACCAACGACCTGGTTTCCGGTGAGAACGTCTTCTTCTGCGCCACCGGAGTCACCGACGGGGACCTACTCAAGGGCGTCCGTTTCTTCGGCGGCGGATGCACCACCCAGTCGATCGTCATGCGCTCCAAGTCCGGCACCGTTCGGACCATCGATTCCTTCCACCGGCTCTCGAAACTCAGCGAATACTCCGCAGTCGACTTCACCGGCGACGCCGCCGCCCCCCACCCGCTTCCCTAAACACCGACTCCCCCGATACCCGACACCCCCGATACCCGACTACCCCGATACCCGACTACCCCGCACCGATCGAACAACAGCAAGGAAGACATGACCATCGAAGGCGAGTACCGCATTGAGCACGACACCATGGGCGAGGTCCGGGTTCCGGTCAACGCTCTATGGCGGGCTCAGACCCAGCGGGCCGTGGAGAACTTCCCGATCTCCTTCCGCGGACTGGATCGCAACCAGGTCCGGGCGATGGCCCTGCTGAAAGCGGCCTGCGCGCAGGTGAACAAGGATCTCGGCCTGCTGGCCGCCGAGAAGGCCGACGCCATCATCGCCGCTGCGGGAGAGATCGCCGACGGTAAACACGATGATCACTTCCCCATCGACGTGTTCCAGACCGGTTCGGGAACTAGTTCGAACATGAACGCCAACGAGGTCATCGCTTCGATCTGCGCACGCGACGGCGTCGAGGTGCACCCCAACGACGACGTCAACATGTCGCAGTCCTCCAACGACACATTCCCGACCTCGACACATATCGCCGCCACCGAAGCCGCTGTGCGTCAACTGATTCCAGCGCTGGAGGTGCTACACGATTCGCTGGCCGTCAAGGCCACCCAGTGGCGCACCGTCGTCAAATCCGGCCGTACGCACTTGATGGATGCCGTTCCGGTCACCCTCGGCCAGGAGTTCGGCGGTTACGCGCGCCAGATCGAGGCCGGCATAGAGAGGGTACGTGGGTCACTTCCCCGCCTTGGGGAACTCGCCATCGGCGGCACCGCCGTCGGCACCGGCCTGAACGCGCCCGATGGGTTCGGCGCCAAGGTGGTCGACGTACTCATCGCCCAGACCGGGTTGGCCGAGTTACGCACGGCGAGAAATTCTTTCGAGGCCCAGGCCGCTCGGGACGGACTGGTCGAGGCATCCGGTGCACTCAAGACCATCGCGGTGTCACTGACAAAGATCGCCAACGACATCCGGTGGATGGGATCGGGTCCATTGACCGGTCTGGGCGAACTGCATCTACCCGATCTGCAGCCGGGTTCGTCGATCATGCCGGGCAAGGTGAACCCGGTGATCCCTGAGGCGGTGACCCAGGTGGCGGCTCAGGTGATCGGCAACGACGCCGCCATCACCGTGGGCGGGATGTCGGGTGCGTTCGAACTCAACGTCTACATCCCGATGATGGCGCGCAACTTATTGGAGTCGTTCACCCTGCTGGCCAACGTTTCCCGGCTGTTCGCGCAACGCTGCATCGACGGCCTGGTGGCCGACGAGGACCGGCTACGCCGCCTCGCCGAGTCTTCCCCGTCGATCGTGACCCCGTTGAACTCGGCTATCGGTTACGAGGAGGCGGCGGCGGTGGCCAAGGAGGCTCTCAAGGGCCGCAAGACGATTCGGCAAACCGTCATCGATCGTGGCCTGATCGGCGAGAAACTCTCTGAGGAGGAGATGGATCGCCGCCTCGATGTGCTGGCAATGGCGAAGGTCCGCAACGAGGGCTAATCACCGGTCGCCTTTGGTGCAACTGCGGGCCCCCTGGCTGAGAGCCACCGGATGCCCGGCCTCGTCGTCACGCTGTGCAGCACCAGGCTCAGTGTCACGGTCACGACCACGGCCTGGGCGATGACGTCCTCGTGTTGGATCTCACCGCTGTCGATGACGAGCAGGCCGAGCACCAGCGTTCCGATTCCACGCAGGCCGAACCAACCGACGAACGCGCGCTCGCGGAGGGCCAGATCCGTGCGCAGGAACGCGATCCACACCGCGACCATCCGGACCGCAAAGACGGCGATCAGGACGAACACGACCACTCGCCAACTCACCTGCCGCCAACCATCGATCAGGGCGAAGGCGCCGAACATGGCGAAAACCAACAATTCCAGAAGCTGTGAAGCAGCATCGGAGAACTGATTGGGCACCGCTGCGCCGACACTCCCGTCAGGGTCGGCGGCCGCACCGCGGATCGTGACTGACGCGAACGCCAGTCCGCCGGTGAAAGCGGTCACAAAACCACTCGCGTGGACAACCTCGCCGAGTTCGAAGCAGACCAGAGCAATGGCGAGCGTGGCCAGTTGCGCCCAGATATCACTGATCCAGCCTCGCCATCGCGACCACACCATGAGCAGTCCACCAATCAGCCCGGTCGCGACACCCATGAGGACAGAGACGACTTCGGTGCGAAAGGCGAACCACGCCCAATTGCCCGGGTCAGGGTCAACCCGGGCCGAGGCCAGCGCCACTGCCGCCAACAGCGCGCCCAAGGCGATCCCGTCGGAGAACCCGCTTTCGACGGAGAGGGCGTGGCGAATCTGCGCCGGAATCCGAGCATCCTCCAGGAGCGCCTCGATCAGGGCGATTTCGGTCGGCGCGATGATCGCGGCGAGGCACACCGCCTCCCACCATGGCAGGACGGGCAGCAGCAGAGCGGCGGTCAGCGCCCCGAGTGCCAGCGTGACCGGTATTCCGATGACGATCAACCGAAAACTCAGCAGCCCGCGGCGCAGGACACGACTGAGATCGAGTCGGGAGGCCTGGACGAAGAGGATTACCGTCAGCGCGAGTTGGGCCAGCGTGGTGTAGCCCTCGGTACCGGGCCCGGCGTCAAGCACATTCAGTCCGAACGGGCCCAGCGCCATGCCCAGCAGCATGAAGATCAGGGCCGGCGCGACATACCAGCTCCGGATAAGGCCTGACACCAGCGCATAGCAGAAGACCAGTGCGATGAGGACGAGTGCGGTCTGGCTGTGCATCGCGTTGACGGGAGCGACTACGCGCCGTTGGTGGGACCGCCCGAGTTCGCACCCGGGATGTCGGTGATCGGAAAGTTCGGCATCGGCGGCGGGGACGAGGTGGCCGGCAGCGCGGGAATGTCCTCGGCCGCAATGTCGGTGAGCGCATTGGCCGGTGGGCCGTTCTCCCGGCCGCCGTAGAGGCTGCCCGGTGTGCGTGGACCGAGCAGTTGGCTGACCGTCACCAGGTGGTAGCCGTTGGCCTTGAGCACCGGGATGAATTGGGCCACCAAGTCCACGGTCGAGGAGTAGCTGTCGTGAAAGAGCACCACCGAGCCGGGTTTGATCTGGGTCATCAGCACGTCACGGGTGGCAGCTGTGTCGGAATCGTTGATCCAATCAAACGGGATGACATCCCAATTGATTCCGGCGAGCCCGTCTTGGGCAGCCACCGCGTTAACGGCGTCATTGGTCAACCCGCCGGGCGGACGCCACAGCGTCGGAGTCGATCCGGTGGCGGCGCGGATCGCATCGTTGGCCTTTGCGAATTGATCCGGCACATACTCGGCCCCGATGGTCGTCATGTTGGGGTGTTCCCAGGTGTGGTTGCCGATCTCCATGCCCGCCTCGGCGACCCGAGCGGCACCGTCCGG
>CAMDFY010000156.1 GCA_945897705.1 Bifidobacterium breve
AGCGCGGTGTCGATGCCGCCGCGACCGCGGCCCACGTCGTGACTGGACAGCGTCTCGGTCAGGGTCACGTAACTGCCGGCGTCGAAACGGTCGACGAGCTTGGCGCCCTGGTACTCCAGGTAGCTCTGCACCGCGTAGCGGCCGCCGGATAACGGAACTTCCTCGTCTTGGGCATCGTTGCCGAACCGGGTGTCCAGATCTAGTTCGCCGCGGTAGGTCAGATGCGCGAACCGGCGTGCCAGCGCCATTCCGCTGTCCGGGGACCGGCCCGTGCCGTAATAATCGCCGCCCTGCCAGTTTGGGTCAGAGGTGATCGCCGCGATCTGAGAACTCTGGGTGCCGATCTGATCGGCTGTTGCCCGCGCGCCGACGGCCAAGACCAGTGCGGACCGCACCCGCTGGGGGTGGCCGATCATCCACTCCAGCGCGCGCGCTCCGCCCATTGAGCCGCCGACGACTGCGGCCACCTCGGTGATGCCAAGGGCGGCCAGTGCGGCGATGTCAGCGTCGACCTGATCACGCACCGTGACGGCCGGAAACCTTGAGCCCCAGGGCTTTCCGTCCGGCGCCGCTGAGCTGGGTCCGGTGGACCCGCGGCAGCCGCCCAGGACGTTGGTCGCGATGGCGCACCAGCGGTCGGTATCGATCGGTGCGCCCGGACCGGTGACACCGTTCCACCAGCCCGGCACGTTGGAGTCTCCGGTGAGGGCGTGCAGCACCACGACGACGTTGTCGCGGTTGGGGGATAGCTCGCCCCAGCGCTGCACTGCGATCGAGACATCGTCGATCACCGTGCCGTTCTCACACCTGTATGCGCCGATATTGACGATGCCGACTTCACCGTCGGCCGGCAGTTCCGCGGCGTGCAGACGCTCTTCGGAGAGTGTCACGTCAGGGTCTCTCAACGGCCCGCCGCAGCCGTGAAGCCGCACTCGAGGTCGGCAATGATGTCGTCGATACCTTCCAGGCCGACGGCCAGTCGCACCAGGCCGGGCGTGACCCCACTGGCTCGTTGTTCAGCGGCGGAGAGTTGCTGATGAGTGGTTGACGCCGGGTGGATGACGAGAGATCGCACGTCACCGATATTGGCGACGTGGCTGTGCAGTCGCAGCCCATCGACGAACGCCTTTCCGGCGCCGATTCCGCCGGCCAACTCGAAGCTCAGCACCGCTCCGGTTCCCCTGGGCGCCAGTTTTGTTGCTCGTTCATGCCACGGTGAGCCGGGCAATCCGGCGTAGTTGACCGCGGTGACGTCGTTGCGGCCGTCGAGGAACTCGGCGACCTTCCTGGCGTTGGCCACATGGCGCTCCATGCGCAGACTCAGTGTCTCCAGTCCCTGGGCGATCAGAAAGGCGTTGAACGGTGCCGCCGCCGATCCCAGGTCGCGCAGCAGTTGCACACGGGCCTTGAGTGCGAAGGCCGGTGCGCCGAGGTCGGCGAAGACTACGCCGTGATAGCTGGGGTCGGGTTCGGTGAACCCCGGGAACCGCCCGCCGGTCCAGTCGAAGTTGCCGCTGTCGACGATCACTCCGGCGATCGCGGTGCCGTGGCCGCCGAGGTACTTGGTGGCCGAGTGCACCACGATGTCCGCACCCTGGGAGATCGGTTGGATCAGGTACGGCGTCGCGATGGTGTTGTCGACGATCAGCGGCAGCCCGTTGTCGTGGGCGACCTTCGACACACCGGGCGTATCGAGGATGTCGATCTTCGGATTGGAGATCGTTTCGCCGTAGAAAGCCTTGGTGTTCGGCCGCACTGCAGCCCGCCAGGAATCCAGGTCATCGGGGTCGTCGACGAACGTGGTCTCGATACCCAGCTTGGGCAGCGTGTAGTGAAAGAGGTTGTAGGTACCGCCGTAGAGCCGGGGACTGGACACGATGTGGTCACCGGTGCCGGCGATGTTGAGAATCGCGATGGTCTCCGCGGCCTGCCCCGAAGCCAGGAACAATCCCGCCACTCCGCCCTCGAGTGCGGCGATCCGCTGCTCGACGACGTCGGTGGTGGGGTTCATCAGCCGGGTGTAGATGTTGCCCGGCTCGGCCAGGCCGAATAACGCGGCGGCGTGGTCGGTGCTGTCGAAGGTGTAGGACGTCGTCTGATAGATCGGAAGCGCGCGGGCATGGGTTCCGGCGTCCGCCGTCTGTCCGGAGTGGATCTGCTTGGTCTCGAATGACCACTCTGCTTCTGATGTGCTCATGACGCCTTCAGATTGCTCATGACGTAGCTATCCCTATCTACCGTGGGGCCCGTCATGGCGGGCCCGCGCTTGCCGTGCAGCCTGGCGTGGCTGTCCAGCCTGGTCATCACCCAGGGCACCCCACCGCGGTTGGAGGGTTGCCGGCCAGCAAGCCGGGGCTTAGCGCTGGCACTCATGACCGGGTCGAATCGTATCGCACGCCGGTCGGGGCTGGCCAGTCGGTCGGGGCGCGGGGGTCCGATCAGCCCTTGTAATGTTTCCTCCGGCGAGCGCGTGCTCGTCGGGGCCGAGGAGGATGGGCGACTCACATGTCGAGCGGACGCAAGACCGGCCAGAAGATCAAGGTCAAAGGCACCGTCGTCGAGCTCGACGGCGACGAAATGACCCGGATCATCTGGAAGTTGATCAAGGACACCCTGATCCTGCCGCACCTCGATGTCGACCTCGATTACTACGACCTTGGCATGGAGAACCGGGACGCCACCGACGATCAGGTCACCATCGACTCGGCGGAAGCCATCCTCAAGCACGGCGTCGGCGTGAAGTGCGCCACCATCACCCCCGATGAGGCCCGCGTCGAGGAGTTCAAGCTCAAGAAGATGTGGCTGTCGCCGAACGGAACAATCCGCAACATTTTGGGCGGGACGATCTTCCGTGCGCCGATCGTCATCTCGAACGTGCCGCGCCTGGTCCCGGGCTGGACCAAACCGATCATCATCGGCCGGCACGCCTTCGGCGACCAGTACCGCGCCACGAACTTCAAAGTGGATCGGCCCGGCACCGTGACGCTGACCTTCACACCCGAGGACGGCAGCGAGCCGATGGTGCACGAGGTGGTGCGCATCCCGGAAGACGGCGGCGTCGTCATGGGGATGTACAACTTCAAGAAATCGATCCAGGATTTCGCGCGCTCGACGTTCAGTTATGCGCTGGAGCAGAACTATCCGGTGTATCTGTCGACGAAAAACACCATCCTGAAGGCCTACGACGGCATGTTCAAGGACGAGTTTCAGCGCATCTTCGAAGAGGACTACAAGGCCGAGTTCGACTCCCGCGGACTCACCTACGAACACCGCCTCATCGACGACATGGTGGCCTCCTGTCTGAAGTGGGAGGGCGGTTACGTCTGGGCATGCAAGAACTACGACGGCGACGTCGAGTCCGACATCGTCGCGCAGGGTTACGGTTCACTCGGCCTGATGACCTCGGTGCTGATGACCCCGGACGGCAAGACCGTCGAGGCCGAGGCGGCGCACGGCACCGTCACCCGGCATTACCGCCAGCATCAGCAGGGCAAGGCGACGTCGACAAACCCGATCGCGTCGATCTTCGCCTGGACCCGTGGATTGGAGCACCGCGGCAAGCTCGACAACACTCCCGAGGTGATCGAGTTCGCCGAAACACTCGAGGATGTCGTCATCCAGACCGTCGAGGGTGGCCAGATGACGAAGGATCTCGCCATCCTGATCAGCCCGGATCAGCCGTGGCAGACCACCGAGCAGTTCCTCGCCACCCTGGCAGAACACCTCGACAGGGCCCTCGACTGAGGTCAGAGCGAAACGGTACCGCTGCTGCGACCAGCGCTGATCGTGTCGTCGACTCCGCGATGGGACTGCTGTCGCCCGGCGGAATCCTCAGCTAAGCCGGGCAGCCTTCCCGGTTGGCCGTGGTCATTGCCGTCGGGGCATTCTCGATGGCTTGGTGCACCACTTCCAGCGCCGCGGGATTCCATGTCAGGGCGGTATTCCAGTCCAGGCCGGCGGCGTTGGAGACGAATATCGAATGGGTGTCGTCGAAGATGTAGCAGCGCCGGTGCGGCAGGACCGGGTCGCTGATGCTCTTGGCCAGCGCACTCTGCAACGCCACGATGCCGTCATTAGGCCATACCGCGGGGTTGACCTGACCTTCCTTGGCGAACTTGCTGCCGGCGATGAGCACCACCGGAATGGTGTCCAGCACACCGGACTGGAATTCGTTCCAGCCGCCCGGGCCCATCAGGAAGGGCTGGCTGACCTCGCGGCCCGAGCCCGACACGGTGCGTTTGGCCTCGGCCTTGCCGTCCTTCATCGCGGTCTGGCAGAACGCGTCTCCGAGACAGTCGTTGAGCGTCACCACGTCGTTGGCGAAGTCGCCGATATAGGAGCCCTGCCATGGCGTGCCGATGGTGGTCAGCGAGCGGACTTTGACCTTGCTCCCGGTGGTGGCCAGTACCCGGATAGCCGCGCGCGAATACAGTCCGCCCATCGAGTGCGCCACGAAATCGACCTCAGTCACGCCCTTTTCAGTGCTGAGCCAGTTGATGAATCTGGCCAGATGCTCGCCTGCGGTGTCGATGCTGCCGGTGGAGTTGACCGTCATGTTCTCCGGCAGGGTGACCGGACACACGCCGAACGCCCCGAAACCGGTTTGGTCGACAACCTGGCCGCGGCCGGCCATCGCCGGGGAGGTGTAGACGGTGTACTTCTTGGAAAGCAGGAACTCGCGGATGGCGGTGTCGGTGTTACCCGCAGCCAGTCCGGTGGCGCACGCCGCGTCCGGCGTGGTGAAGGGGCTGGTGGCGTCGCCGCCGGAGACCACCACGACTGCGGCCGACGCCGGTCGCTTGTCGCCACCGCCGCCGCCGCCGTTCGAGCATCCGGCCACCAGGATCATCGCCGCGAGGAGTGCGGTCAGCGCAAGGAGTCGTCGTCGCATGTGGCAAACGCTAGCAGCCGGCAACGCCGTGACAGGATTAACCGATCATGAGCGCTCCGACCCGCCGCGTCGTTCTCTCCGGCGTCCAGCCCACCGCCGACTCCCTGCATCTGGGCAATGCCCTGGGCGCGGTGAAGCAGTGGGTGCCCCTGCAGGAGGACTACCAGACATTCTTCTGCGTCGTGGATCTGCACGCGATCACGGTGCCGCAGGATCCCGCTGTGCTGCGGCGGCGAACCATGCTCACCGCGGCGCAGTACCTGGCATTGGGAATCGACCCGGCACGCTCGACGGTCTTCGTGCAGAGCCAGGTGCCTGCGCACGCCGAACTGGCCTGGGTACTGGGGTGCTTCACCGGTTTCGGCCAGGCGTCGCGGATGACGCAGTTCAAGGACAAGTCGGCCAAGCAGGGCACCGACTCCGCGACTGTGGGCCTGTTCACCTACCCGGTGCTGCAGGCCGCCGACGTTCTGCTCTACGACACCGATCTGGTTCCTGTCGGCGAGGATCAGCGTCAGCACCTCGAACTCGCCCGCGACCTTGCCCAGCGATTCAACGCCCGCTTCCCGGGGACGTTCGTGGTACCCGAGGTGATGATCGCCAAGCAGACCGC
>CAMDFY010000157.1 GCA_945897705.1 Bifidobacterium breve
GAGAAACCGACACCCGACTCGTGGGTCATCGGACCGGTTCTCAAGGTCGTGAACGACTTCGACAAGAGCGTCAAAGAGCATCCGCTGATACCGATGGGCACCCCGGATCCCTACCGACCCTAAAAAGTCGCGTGGGTCAAAACGGTGGCACCGGCGGGGCGGACAACAGCTAATTCCAATCGCCGAACGGAAGTCCACGGAACTGCTTGAATAATCCCTATCGCAAGCTATCCGCGACATCCGCGCTCCGAAGGGAAAGCACAGTGGACCAGGAAACCCCCGAGCCCAATCCCGCCGCCGAGGGCCCTAGGGTCTCACGGCGCAAACTCCTCGGCGGCATGGCGGTGGCCGGCGCAGGCGCCGCCGCGGCATCGGTGTTCGCCGCCGGCTGCTCCAAAGATGGCGGCGGCTCCGCCGACGGCCCGCCGGGCTACGGCACCGGCATCAACGAGGGTTTCGACGGCAAGATCGAACTGGATGTCCGCGACTCGGTGGCGGACTGGGAACCATTCGAGCTCAAGAAGGCCCCGGAGGGCGCGCCCAACATTTTGGTCGTGCTCTATGACGACACCGGGATGGCCACCTGGTCGCCCTACGGCGGACGCGTCAATATGCCGACCCTGCAAAAGCTGGCCGACAACGGACTGATGTATTCCCAGTGGCACACCACCGCGCTGTGCTCGCCCACCCGGTCGTGTTTCCTCACCGGGCGCAGCCAGCATGTGAACCGGTCCGGATCGATCACCGAGGGTTCCAACGGTTTTCCCGGTATGGCCGCCCGACTGCCCGCGCAGTGCGCCACCGTCGCGCAGGTGTTGCAGGACAACGGCTACGGCACCTTCTGGATCGGCAAGAACCACAACGTGCCTGAAGAAGACGTCTCCAGCGGCGGCAGCAAGTCGGAGTGGCCGCTGCAGAAGGGCTTCGATCGCTTCTACGGATTCCTCGGCGGGGAAACCAATCAGTGGTATCCCGACCTTGTCGAGGACAACCGCTTCATCGAGCAGCCCTACAGCCCCGAAGAGGGTTATCACCTCTCCAAAGACCTCACTGACAATGCGATCCGGATGCTGCGGGACCAGAGATCATCCAATCCGTCCAAGCCCTGGTACATGTGGTTCTGCCCGGGCGCCAACCATGCCCCGCATCAGGCCCCGCAGGAGTACATCGACAAATACCGGGGCAAGTTCGACGACGGCTACGAGGCCTACCGGGACTGGGTGCTACCGCGGATGATCGCCAAGGGGGTGCTGCCCGAAGGCACCAAGATGACGCCGATCAACCCGCTGCCCACCGATGTTGCGGCAACGGCACCCAATGATGCAGTGCGGCCGTGGAATACCCTCAACGCCGATGAGAAGAAGCTCTTCTCCCGAATGGCGGAGGTCTTCGCCGGGTTCTCCGAATACACCGACGCCCAGGTCGGTCGAATCATCGACTACCTCACCGAGACCGGTCAACTCGAGAACACCGTCGTGTTCTACTGTGCCGACAACGGCGCGTCCGGCGAGGGCTCACCGAACGGTTCGGTCAACGAGAACAAGTTCTTCAACGGCTATCCCGACGAGTTGTCGGAAAACATGAAGTACATCGACACCCTGGGCAGCCCGGACACCTACGAGCACTACCCCACCGGCTGGGCGACGGCTTTCTCCACCCCGTTCCAGATGTTCAAACGCTACGCGCAGTTCGCCGGTGGCACCTGCGACCCGATGGTGATCTCCTGGCCGAAGGGGATCAAGGCCAAGGGGCAGGTGCGCGACCAGTACCACCACGCGACCGATGTCGCTGCCACGGTTCTCGACGTGGCCGGCCTAGGAATGCCCGAGGTGTACAAGGGCATTAAGCAGTACCCGCTCAACGGGGTGTCGATGCGCTACAGCTTCGACGAACCACAGACCCCCACCACACGCAAGCGACAGTACTTCGCCATGTTGGGCACTCGCGGCATCTGGCAGGACGGCTGGAAGGCCGCCGCACTGCACGCGCCGATCAGTAACCAGGGAAACTTCGATCAAGACCGCTGGGAGTTGTATCACGTTGCCGAGGATCGCTCGGAGTCGACCAATGTGGCCGAGCAATACCCCGACAAGGTCAAAGAACTCATCGACGCCTGGTTCGAGGAGGCCAAGAACAACTTCGTACTGCCTCTGGACGACCGCTCGGCCGTCGAACAGGCCGGCACCCCGCGGCCACAGGCCGAACCGCCGCGGGACCGCTACCTCTACTACCCCGATACCGCGCCGGTGCCCGAGGGCGTCGCGGTCAGCATCCGGGGCAAGTCGTACAACATCGCCGCGAACGTTGACCTAACACCCGATGCGGAGGGCGTGATCTTCGCCCACGGCTCCCGATTCGGTGGGCACACGATGTTCATCTCCGGCGGCCGGTTGCACTACGTCTACAACTTCCTGGGCATTAAGCCCGAACAGGAATTCGTCTCACCGCCATTGGCGCCCGGCAAGCAGACACTGGGTGTGTCGTTCACGCGGGAGAAGGCCGGTCAGTATGGCGAGTCTCTGGGAACCACAACGCTTTTCGTCAACGGCAAGCCGGTAACCAGCGGACCGATGCGCGCCCAGATCGGAAAGTTCACCCTCGCCGGCGACGGCCTGTGCGTGGGCTACGACAGCGGGGACAACGTGTCTCAGAAGTACAAGAACCCGGGCACCTTTACCGGCGGGACCATCAAGGTCGTCGCGTTCGACGTCAGCGAGAAGGCTTACGTCGACCTTGAACGCGATGCCGAGGCGGCGTTCGCGACCGACTGAGACCGACTGCCTCAGGACAGGGAGTCGATGGCGGCGGCGACCTTGGCCTGCAACTCGGGCGGCAGAGGGATGTAGCCGCTCTTGTTCAGACCGGTCTGCCCACCGGTGACACTGGACTGCAGGAATGTCTTGACGGCTTTGCCGACTTCGGGGTCGGGGTACTTCGAGCAGACGATCGCATAGCTGGCCAACAGAATCGGGTAACCGAATTTGGCGGACGGGGTGAAGGCCGGCGTCATGTCCAGGGTCATGTCCGCGCCCTTGCCCACAACCTCAACCGGAGTGATGGATGTGCCGGCCCAGTCGGTGCCGATGTGGGTGACGCCGGCAGGAGTTTTGATGTCCGCGGTGGACAGACCCGAGTCGATGACCGACGACCAATCGCTGTAGCCGATGGCGCCCGGGGTGTCTTTCACCATCGCGACCACGCCCTGGTTGCCGGTGGCTCCCTGGCCGGTGGCGCCCGTGAAAGTCTGGCCCGCCCCGCGATCCCAGGCTCCGGCCGACGCCGCCTGCAGGTACTGCTGGAAGTTGTCGGTGGTACCGGAGGCGTCCTCGCGGTGGATCACCGTGATCTTCTCGGCGGGCATGGCGGTGCGCGGATTCGGGTGTGCTCGGTCCGTCGGCAGGTTCAAAGCGGCGATGGCCGGATCGTCCCAGCGGGTGATCGCGCCGGAGAAGATTTTGGCCAGCGTGGGTCCGTCCAGGATCAGCACGTTGGCGTCGGGGAGGTTGTAGGCGATGGCCACCGGGCCGAAGACCACCGGCAGGTTCAGTGCGTCCGCGCCGCCGCAGCGTTTCTTCGCGGCACCGGCCTGCTCGCCCTGCAGGGGCGAGTCCGAGCCGCCGAAGTCGGTCTTGGCGCTGACGAACTCCGCGATGCCAGCGCCCGATCCATTGGCGGTGTAGGTCAGTGTCTGCTCCGGGCAGGCGGCCTCATAGGCCTTGGCGAACCGGGTCATTGCATTCGCCATGGCGGTCGAGCCACTCGCGGTGATCGATGGTTTGCCGGCGCAGTTGACCGCGGCGTCGGTGGCGTAGGGCTGTACCGGACCCTCGCCGGCGCACGCCGCCGTCAGGAGGGCGCTGGCGACGATCAGGGCCGCGACGCGGGGCGATCCAGAGGGCGATCCAGGGGGCATAGTCAATACATAACCAGCCGCCGTCGGTAGTTCAAGGCAGTGGCCGCGAATTTGCCGCCGGAGTCACCTGATGTTCACCGCGACGTCACGGGCCGTTTGCGCTGAGCCGTGGAGCCGTCCTGAACCGGATTCGGCCCACGATCTACACTACCGGCGAACCACTATTCTTAAAGCGGTTCTAAGAGTCCCCCAGGAGGCGCCGTGCCCGCTCAGAATCAGACCATCTCCAAGGTCCTCGTCGCCAACCGCGGCGAGATCGCGGTGCGGGTGATCCGGGCAGCGCAGGATGCCGGACTGGGCAGTGTCGCGGTCTACGCCGAACCGGACGCCGACGCCCCGCACGTGCGCCTGGCCGACGAGGCCTTCGCCCTGGGCGGGCAGACCTCCGCGGAGTCCTACCTCGACTTCGGCAAGATCCTCGACGCCGCCGCGAAATCCGGTGCCAATGCCATTCACCCGGGCTACGGCTTCCTCTCCGAGAACGCCGACTTCGCCCAGGCCGTCATCGACGCCGGACTGATCTGGATCGGGCCCAGCCCACAGTCGATCCGCGACCTCGGCGACAAGGTCACCGCGCGCCACATCGCCGCCCGCGCGCAGGCTCCCCTGGTGCCCGGCACACCTGATCCGGTCAAGAATGCCGACGAGGTGGTGGCCTTCGCTCGGGAATACGGTGTGCCGGTCGCGATCAAGGCCGCGTTCGGCGGCGGCGGTCGCGGCATGAAGGTGGCCCGCACCCTGGAGGAGATCCCCGAGCTGTTCGAGTCGGCCACCCGCGAGGCGATCGCGGCGTTCGGCCGCGGCGAGTGCTTCGTGGAGCGCTACCTCGACAAGCCGCGTCACGTCGAAGCCCAGGTGATCGCCGATCAGCACGGCAACGTCGTCGTCGCCGGCACCCGGGACTGCTCGCTGCAGCGCCGCTTTCAGAAACTCGTCGAAGAAGCACCGGCGCCGTTCCTCACCGACGCGCAGCGCAAGGAAATTCACGAGTCGGCCAAGAGAATCTGCAAGGAGTCCGGCTACTACGGCGCGGGCACCGTCGAGTACCTGGTCGGCCAGGACGGTCTGATCTCCTTCCTGGAGGTCAACACGCGCCTGCAGGTGGAGCATCCGGTCACTGAGGAGACCTCCGGCATTGACCTGGTGCTTGAGCAGTTCCGCATCGCCAACGGCGAGAAGCTCGCCATCACCGAAGATCCCACCCCACGCGGGCACTCGATCGAGTTCCGGATCAACGGCGAGGACGCCGGTCGCGGATTTCTGCCCGCGCCCGGGCCGGTCACCCGGTTCGACGCGCCTACCGGTCCCGGCGTCCGACTGGACTCCGGTGTGGTGGCCGGTTCGGTGATCGGAGGCCAGTTCGACTCGATGCTGGCCAAACTGATCGTCACCGGAGCCACCCGCGCCGAGGCCATTCAGCGCGCCCGGCGCGCACTCGACGAATTCCACGTGGAGGGACTTGCCACCGTCATCCCGTTTCACCGGGCGGTGGTCAGCGATCCGGCGTTCATCGGCGATGAGAACGGCTTCACCGTGCACACCCGGTGGATCGAGAC
>CAMDFY010000158.1 GCA_945897705.1 Bifidobacterium breve
TCGTCGACACGCTCCGCAGGCTGCGCGACAGTTACGGCGTCACCTACTTCACCGTGCAGGATTATCACGGCCCGTACTTCGCGGAAGCGATCAGTGCACTGCGATGAGCGCAGCGGCTGAGTGATCGGACGCTGAGTGATCGGACGCTGGCCAAGAGGGCGGTAAGCTGCCATCCGGGTCCGCCCCCGTAGCTCAGGGGATAGAGCACGGCTCTCCTAAAGCCGGTGTCGCATGTTCGAATCATGCCGGGGGCACGGACGCGTTTTTTGTGCACGACGCGATACGAGAGAGCCCCGAACCTGTCGGCTCGGGGCTCCTCGCTTTCTTGCGTCAGCTGTGCGCTGCCGGCTCAGCTCGCGTCGGCAGCCGACTCGGCTTTGGCGCGGGCGGCGCTGGCCTTGGCCTGGCCGGCTGCACGAGCGGCCTTGGCGACCACCCGACCGCTCACCGGGCGCTCGGCGCGAACGCTGTCGGCTTTCGCGGTCCCCGCAGCGCTGTTGTCGCCAGCCTCAGCGACCTCTACCGCGGAGCGAGCTGCCGCTACCGACGGAATGCTCGCCGCGGCGGCGGCGCCGGACTTGACGGCACTGGCCTTCAGCGCAGCGGCAGGTGCCGGTGCCGCCTGAATTCCGAGCTCGCTGGTGACGTAGGAGACCAGGCCGGGGATCCCGGTGGCCGAACCGTTGTAACCGCTGTAGTAGGCGGTGGCCAGCAGCGAATTGCCGACCGCGACCGGCCCGAGGTTGAACCGTGGAATCAGGGACGTCGCGCCCAGCACGAGGCCCTGCACCAGGTCGGCCGGCGGAACCCCGATCTGGCTGGTGACGTAGCTGACGACACCGTCCACGCCGGCAGCCGAGCCGTTGTAGCCGTCGTAGTAGGCGTTGGCCAGCAACGAATTACCGACCGCAACCGGGCCGAGGTTGAAGACCGGGATCATTGCCGTCACGGCAATAACCTCAGCCTGGTTGTTGGCGAGGAAGTCGGTGACGAACGATCCGAAGCCGCCGCCGCCCCAGCCATGGTGATCGTCATCGTCATCGTCATCGTCGGAGTGGCCGTTCCCCTGGTACTCGTCGTCGTCGTCATCGTCATCGTCATCGAAGGATCCGGCGCCGAAGTAGCCGACATAGACGTCGCCCTTGACCTTCCAACCGCCACCCTTGGAGTGCGACAGCAGGCCGATATCGGCGGTCACCGGGGTCGGCTCGGGCGTCGGCGCGGCGGCGTTGCCAATCGCGGCAGGCGTCGTGGCGATCAGTGCGCCGACGGCGGCCAGCGCCACCCCACTCACTGCGAACGACCGTGTGGAACTGTTCATGTAGTGAATTCCCCCCTGAAGAGTTAGCCAGCGAACTTCGCGGACCTATGACCTTTCTAATACATTCCTGAACGTAGCATAAGGGCCCTTAGTCCTCAGGTTTGCCGAGCACACCGACACGGGGCCGCAGGCCGACGAGAGTAGCCTGACCCGGTGAGTCCTCGCGTGTGGATCCTCGGCGGGTATCAGAGCGATTTCGCCCGAAATCTATGCCGGGAGGGCCGGGATTTCGCCGACCTGACCCGCGAGGTGGTGGACCAGACCCTGGCCGACGCGGTGATTGATCCCACCGACATCGGTGTGGTCCACGTCGCCAACGCCTTCGGCGAGATGTTCGCCGCCCAGGGGCACCTCGGTGCTATGCCGGCCACGGTGTGCGACGGCCTCTGGGACACTCCGGCCACGCGGCATGAGGCGGCCTGCGCGTCGGGCAGTGTCGCCGCACTGGCCGCGATCGCCGATCTGCGCGCCGGGAATTACCAAACCGCACTGGTCGTCGGCCTGGAACTGGAGAAGACCGTGTCCGGCGACACCGCCGCCCAACATCTGGGCGCGGCCGCCTGGACCGGCCACGAGGGCACCGACGCCAAGTTCCTGTGGCCGTCGATGTTCGCCGAGATCGCCGACGAATACGACCGCCGATTCGGTATCGACGACACTCACCTGCACGCGATCGCCGCCCTCAACCTCGCCAACGCCCGCCGCAATCCCAACGCCCAGACCCGCGACTGGCAGGTACCCGATCTGCTGGCCGACGGTGGCGACGACTCGGTCAACCCACCCGTGGAGGGCCGGATCCGAAGATTCGACTGCAGTCAGATGACCGACGGCGGTGCCGGCGTGGTCCTCGTCGGCGACGATTTCCTTCGCGAGCACCCCGGCGTGCGGCCGATCGGGCTGATCCAGGGATGGGGACACCGCACCGTCGGACTGGGTCTGCGCCAGAAACTCGACCGGGACGCCGACAATCCCTATGTCCTTCCGCACGTGCGCGCCGCGGTGCACGATGCGTTTGGCCGCGCACAAGTGGTTCTCGACGACATGGACGGATTCGAAGTGCATGACTGCTTCACTCCAAGTGAGTATCTGGCCATCGATCACATCGGACTGACTGGACCGGGCGAGTCCTGGAAGGCGATCGAGAGTGGGGACATTGAGATCGACGGGCGCCTGCCGATCAATCCGAGTGGCGGCCTCATCGGTGGCGGCCACCCGGTCGGCGCCTCCGGCATTCGGATGATGCTCGACGCCGCCAAACAGGTCAGCGGCCTGGCCGGCGACTACCAGGTACGCGGCGCGCGACGGTTCGGCACCCTCAATTTCGGCGGAAGCACCGCGACCACCGTGAGTTTCGTGATCGCCGCCGGCGATGATGAATTGATCGGCAGCCCGTAATGGACGTCGAGATCGTCGGCAAGTTCCTATCGACCCTGCCCGAGGACGACGACCACCCGTATCGAAGTGGACCGTGGCGACCGCAGACCACCGAGTGGCACACCGATGATCTGATGATCATCGAGGGCGAGATCCCCGCCGACCTCGACGGAATCTATCTTCGCAACACCGAGAATCCGCTGCATCCCGCACTGAAGTCCTACCATCCCTTCGACGGCGACGGGATGCTGCACATCGTCGGCTTCCGGGATGGAAAAGCGTTCTACCGCAACCGCTTTGTCCGCACCGAGGCGTTCGAGGCCGAAAACGATGCCGGCGGACCACTGTGGCCGGGCCTGGCCGAGCCGTTATCGCTAGCCAAAGTCGACCACGGCTGGGGCGCACGAACGCTACTCAAGGACGCCTCAAGTACCGACGTTGTGGTGCACCGCGGTACCGCACTGACAAGTTTCTATCAGTGCGGCGATCTCTACCGCATCGACCCCTACACCGGCAGCACCCTCGGTAGGGAGACATTCAACGACCGATTCCCGGCCGACTGGGGAGTTTCCGCGCATCCGAAGGTCGATGACCGCACCGGCGAGATGCTGTTCTTCAACTACAGCAAGCGCTCACCCTATCTGCATTACGGCATCGTCGACGCACACAACGACCTGGTGCATTACGTCGATGTTCCGCTTCCCGGACCACGCCTCCCGCACGACATGGCGTTCACCCGGAACTACGCGATCTTCAACGACTTCCCCTTGTTCTGGGATCCGGAACTGCTGAAGCAAGACGTCCACGTCGCCCGCTTCCACCGGGATATGCCGTCTCGGTTCGCAGTGCTGCCGCGACGGGGCGATGCCGCCGACATCCGCTGGTTCGACGCCGATCCGACCTTCGTGCTGCATTTCACCAACGCCTACGAAGATGGCGACGAGATCGTGCTGGACGGATTCTTCCAGGGGGACCCCGAGCCGGCCGATACCGGCGACGGATCCCGATGGCAGCGCGCCTTCCGGTTCCTCGCTCTGGACCGGATGCAATCCCGCCTCCATCGCTGGCGACTGAACCTGCGGACCGGGGCCACCACCGAGGAACCGTTAAGCGACAGCATCTCCGAGTTCGGGACGATCAATGCCGGCCACGGCGGCGAACCGTACCGCTATGCCTACGCGGCCACCGCCAAACCCGGGTGGTTTCTGTTCGACGGCCTGATTCGCCATGACGTGCTCACCGGCACCGAGCAGCATCACCGGTTCGCCGACGGTGTCTATGGCAGCGAAACCGCGATGGCGCCGCGAACTGGGTCCCGCGCCGAGGATGACGGATATCTGATCACACTGACCACTGATATGAATGCCGACGCCTCCTACTGTCTGGTGTTCGACGCCGCGCGCCTGGCAGACGGTCCGGTGTGCAAACTGCAACTGCCCGAACGGATCTCCAGCGGCACGCATGCGACCTGGGTCGCCGGCTCCGCCATGCGCCGGTGGCACCACACCGACTCGGCGGCCGAGGCGATCGGACTCACCGGCGCCGGCCGGTAACCGTAATGGGGCGATCCTTGCTCAGCCAGGCGGCAGTAGCTGGAATCCCTTGAGGATCGTCGCCGAATCAGCGACGTAGGTCTTATCGTCGGGCCTGATGGTCTGCACGGTCAGCGTTGCGATGTAGTTGGCTTCGCTGCCCCGGTAGACCGCGCTCACCGCACTCGCCGTCCGGGGCGGTACCGGCGGGATCTTAGGTCCGAGTTTCACCTCGGGCGCGGTGTACGTGGCTGACAGGGCGGTCGCGCCACACACTTGACCTGGGCTGGTGCTCATATCGGTCAGCTTGAGCTTCGTAGCGAGCTGTTCGTTCTGCGCCTGGAGAACCTTCTCCGGTTTGGGGATCTCGGAGGCGATCTTCTGCAGCGTCACCACCGCGTTGGGTGTGAAGCCGTCCACGGTGAGGGAGGGATTGCGGATCGCGAACCGGATGGACTCGTTGTCCATCTTGGTGCTGCGCTCCCAGCCGGGTGGCAGCGGAATCCGCATTTTCGGCTCCTGATCGGTGCGCGTCGGAACGTCGCTGAGCGCGGCCGAAACCTCCGCGCACTTCTCGGCGCTGGGCTTGGAACCCGAACAGCCGGTGATGGCGAGCGCCGCAACCACGGCCAGCCCGCAGGCAACGCGACTCCCGCTTGCCATCGGAACGCCCATCTGCTTCCCTTCGGAACCGGCTTGTCCACGCAACGACGCGAATCTCGATCGAGCCTACCGGCGCACCGCGAGCAAAGCCCACATCGAGCACGCCAGCGCCGCGAGCGCGCAGGCCGCCCCGAGATAGAACCCGTATCCGGCGGCCACCGGCGGTGCGACGTTGGCCCGGAAGTACCACCAGGTCAAAAACGCGACCAGGGCCGAGATCACCACCGCTGCCGAGCCGGCCAATCGCGGTGAGAGATCGCGCGCCACCATTGCCCCGAGAACGATCAGGACCGACGACAGCACCACGATGAGTTGCCCGACGCCGAACCGCGGGGGCAACTCAATGCTGCCGAGGGTTCCGCCAATGGCACTGGCGCGGCCGCCGCCGCCGACCGGCGAGGTCAGCCAGGGCAGCCAGGCACTGACCGACAGGCCCGCCGCGGCCAGGGCCACCAACCACCCCGGACGCAGGCGTGCCATCCTCGAACCCTAACCGTTCCC
>CAMDFY010000159.1 GCA_945897705.1 Bifidobacterium breve
GCCCAGCAGGGCGAGGCGCGGTGGCGTTTCGGTGCCGGGGCGGCGACGGCCAGCGTGGTCTGGTTCTTCAGCCTCGGGTTCGGGGCGCGCCGGCTGGCCGGCCTGTTCGCCAGCCCGGCAACGTGGCGGGCTCTGGACGGGCTGATCGCGCTGACGATGATCGCGCTCGGCAGCTGGATGGCTTTAGGGTGAAATGCGATGCCCGCCGGGCGTGCTGGCCCACACACTGAGTTGGGCATCGTGCTTGGATGAAACTCGTGACCGGTGACGTCGAGACAACGCCGGAGGCGCCAGGGTTCGCGCGCGTCGGCAGCCTCTACTACCCCGTGCTGGTCGCTGTCTTCACCGCCCTGGTCATCATCTCCAACGTCGCGGCCACCAAGGGCGTGGCGTTCGGACCGATCATCACCGACGGCGGTTTCATCGTCTTCCCGCTGACCTACATCATCGGCGACGTGCTGGCGGAGATCTACGGATTCAGGGCGGCCCGGCGTGCGATCATCCTCGGCTTCGCGATGAATGCTCTTGCGGCTCTGGTCTTCTGGGTAACGGTCTATCTGCCGGCCGCTGACTTCTATCCAAACCAGGAGCATCTTGCCAACGTTGTGGGGGCCTACACCCAGTTGATCGCCGCGGGCCTTGCCGGGTTCCTCGTAGGGCAGACCATCAACGCCTGGGCCGTTGTGAAGATCAAGGAACGCACCAGGGAGAAACACCTCTGGGCCCGGCTTGTCGGTTCGACATTCGCCGGTCAACTCGGCGACACCCTGGTCTTCTGTGCCATCGCCGCCCCGGCGATCGGAATCACCACTTTCGCCGACTTCGCCACCTACGCGACACTCGGCTGGGTGTACAAGACCGCGGTCGAGGTCCTGCTGCTGCCCGTCACCTATTCGCTGATCGGCTACATCAAGCACCGCGAGCCGACCTACACCGCCCTGGTGTGATGAGCGCGCCGACGATCCGCGACTACGGCGATCGGGCGCTCCTGCTTGAGTACGACTCCACGGCCGAGGTTCTCGCCTCGACCGCAGCACTGCGTGCGGCGGGCCTTCCCGAGGTGGCCGACATCGTCCCCGGCGCAAGAACGGTGTTGGTGACGCTGACCGACCCAGCGCAGCAGGCCGCGGCGCGGACACGGCTGGCGACGGTCGACTTCACCACCCCGGCGGACCCGGCGCGGCCCGGTCCGGGCGATGCGGTGATCGACGTGATCTACGACGGCGCCGATCTCGCTGAGGTGGCGGCGCTGTTGACGATGACTGTCGCCGACGTGATCGACGCCCACACCGGGACGCCGTGGCGGGTCGGATTCGGTGGATTCGCGCCCGGATTCGCCTACCTCGTCGACGGCGACAGTCGGCTATCGGTTCCCCGCCGGACCCAGCCCCGAACCCGGGTACCCGCCGGTTCGGTCGCATTGGCCGGCGAGTTCAGCGGGATCTACCCGCGGGAGTCGCCGGGCGGGTGGCAACTGATCGGCCGTACCGAAGCGGTGCTGTGGGATGTCGAGCGGACCCAACCGGCTCTCCTGACACCCGGCATGTGGGTGACCTTCCGTGCGGTGGACGCTCCATGATCGGCCCCCCATGATCCGCCTTGAGGTGTGCGAAACGGGGCCGCTTGCCCTGGTGGAGGATCTCGGTCGAGCAGGTCTTGCCCATCTCGGCGTCACCCGGTCCGGTGCCGCCGACCGGCGCGCCCACCGACTGGCCAACCGGTTGCTCGCCAACGCCGAAGACCGAGCCACGATCGAGATCACTTTCGGTCAGTTCAGCGCCCGGGTACTCGGCGGCGGTCTGGACATCGCCGTCACCGGTGCTGAAGCTCAGCCGGCGATCGACGGAATCCCGTTCGGCGTCAACAGCGTTGCCCGCATTCGAGAAGGCCAGGTGATCTCGCTGGGGACGCCGCGCTCCGGGGTGCGCAGCTATCTCGGCGTCCGCGGCGGCTTCGCGGTGGCTCCTGTGCTCGGCTCGCGCAGCTACGACACGATGTCGGGAATCGGACCGCCGCCCCTTCGGCCGGGTGATGTTCTGCCGGTCGGTGAGCCAGTGGGGCACTTGCCGGAACTCGATCTGGCGCCGGTGGCCGCGATCCCCGGTGGCCCCGTCGAGTTGCGGTTGCTCCGGGGGCCGCGCGACGACTGGTTCATCGACCCCGACGCGCTGGTGCGCACCACGTGGATGGCATCACCGGCCAGTGACCGCATTGGTCTGCGGCTTGCCGGGCCGGGGCTGGAACATCGGTGGCCGGGGCGACAGCTTCCCAGCGAGGGCACCGTTCGCGGCGCGGTGCAGGTCCCGCCGGACGGACAGCCGATCATTCTCGGGGTCGACCATCCCGTCACCGGTGGTTACCCGGTGATCGGTGTCGTCATCGACACCGACACCGACCGGATCGCCCAAGTTCGCGGTGGCCAGCAGTTGCGTCTCGTCTGGGCATCGGGACCCGGAAGACATCGCGACGAGCAGTGACTAGCATCGAGACCAGTAGTGTGATTCTCAACACTGTCGAGGAGTCCCGATGTCGAAGGCCGCTGAACTCGCCGAACTGCACCAGCACATCGGAAGCCTGCGCCGGTGCGTCAACGCTCTGCACGACCGCTTCGGCGATGCCCCAGAGATGCGGCGCGTCATCTTAGATACCGAGCGAATACTCGTTGACCTGGAACTTCTCGAGATGGATGCCGGTGAACTGGAACTGGCGACGCACGCCGGGCCGTTCACCGGCGAGAAGATCCAGGTGCCCGACACACCGTACGACCGAGAGTTCTGGCGCGACGTCGATGACGAAGGTGTGGGCGGGCACAACAGGCGCTGACCCACCAGTCAACGGGTGCCTTCACCGCGGTGTAACCTGCCCCAAACTGACCTGAAGGATCACCGCAGATGAGCGCACCCACCGCGAACCGGCGAGGAACCGGCGTCTTCTCGCCGGGCCGGGCCGAGATCTCGCAGAAAACACTGCGCACCGACAACTGGTGGAAGTCCCCCATCCTCACCGATCTGGGATTTGCCGCATTCGTGATCTACGCGACGGTGCGGGCGTTCCAACGGGACAACTTCTTCGTCGAGAAGTACCACTACCTGACGCCGTTCTACTCGCCGTGCATGAGCGTCAACTGCGGTGAGGCCAGCGGTTTCTGGCCTCAGATTCTTCCCGGCACCGGCCTGCTGTCGTACCTGCCCTACGCGTTGTTCTCGCTGCCGTTCCTGCTGCTGTTCCGGCTGACCTGCTACTACTACCGCGGCGCCTACTATCGCTCGGTCTGGCAGTCGCCCACCGCGTGTGGCGTCGCCGAACCGCACGCGACATACACCGGGGAAACGCGATTCCCGCTGATCATGCAGAACCTGCATCGATACTTTTTCTATGTCGCCGTGATCCTCTCGGTGATCAACACCATCGACGCCGTCAAGGCGATGCACTCACCGACAGGTTTCGGGTTCGGCCTGGGCAATATCTTCCTGTGGGTCAACGTCATCCTGCTGTGGGTGTACACGGTGTCGTGCCACTCCTGCCGGCACGTCATCGGCGGCCGACTCAAGCACTTCTCCAAACACCCGGTGCGCTACAAGTTGTGGACGGAGGTCAGCAGGCTGAACGTTCATCACAAGAAGTTCGCCTGGATCACGCTGGGTACGCTGATGCTCACTGACTTCTACATCATGATGGTGGCCAGTGGCGCCATCTCCGACCTGAGATTCATTGGCTGACTGGGGATTTCCCCTACCGAGTTCTGAAGCGAGGTTCAATGACGCAATCTGATGCTCTTCGGCCGAGTGCCTCATCGGAGATAGAGCGGCATTCCTACGACGTGGTCGTGATCGGTGCCGGCGGCTCAGGTCTTCGGGCGGTGATCGAAGCCCGGCAGCGCGGCCTGCGGGTCGCCGTGGTGAGCAAGTCCCTGTTCGGCAAGGCTCACACGGTGATGGCCGAAGGCGGTTGCGCCGCGGCGATGGGCAACGCCAACTCCAAGGACAGCTGGCAGGTGCATTTCGCCGACACCATGCGCGGCGGCAAGTTCCTCAACAACTGGCGGATGGCCGAGTTGCACGCGCAGGAATCCGCCGAACGGGTCTGGGAACTCGAGACCTACGGCGCACTATTCGACCGAACCGCAGATGGCCGAATCAGCCAGCGCAACTTCGGCGGACACACCTACCCGCGACTGGCGCACGTCGGTGACCGCACCGGCTTGGAGATCATCCGCACCCTGCAGCAAAAGATCGTCTCGCTGCAGCAGGAGGACAAAGCCGAACTCGGCGACTATGACGCGCGCATCAAGGTCTTCGCCGAATGCTCGATCACCGAGTTGATCCTCGACGACACCGGCGGCCAGAACAGGGTTGCCGGAGCCTTCGGCTACTGGCGCGAGACCGGCAAGTTCATCCTGTTCGAGGCGCCCGCGGTGGTCCTCGCCACCGGGGGCATCGGCAAGTCGTTCAAGGTGTCGTCGAATTCCTGGGAGTACAGCGGAGACGGACACGCACTGGCCCTGCGCGCGGGTTCGTCCCTAATCAACATGGAGTTCGTCCAGTTCCATCCGACCGGAATGGTGTGGCCGCTGTCGGTGAAGGGAATCCTGGTCACCGAGGGTGTCCGCGGCGACGGCGGCGTGCTCAAAAACGCCAACGGCGAGCGCTTCATGTTCAACTACATCCCCCCGGTGTTCAAGGGCCAGTACGCCGAGACCGAGGCCGAGGCCGATCAGTGGCTGGTGGACAACGACTCAGCCCGGCGCACCCCGGATCTGCTACCCCGAGACGAGGTCTCACGGGCTATCAACGCCGAGGTCAAAGCCGGCCGCGGCAGCCCGCACGGCGGGGTGTACCTCGACATCGCCTCGCGCATGCCGGCCGAGGAGATCAAGCGGCGACTGCCGTCGATGTACCACCAATTCATCGAACTGGCCGAGGTCGACATCACCGCCGAACCGATGGAGGTCGGACCGACCTGTCACTACGTGATGGGCGGCATCGAAGTGGATCCGGACACCGGAGCGGCCGCCACTCTCGGGCTCTTCGCGGCCGGCGAGTGTTCAGGCGGAATGCACGGATCCAACCGTCTCGGTGGTAACTCGCTGTCGGATCTACTGGTGTTCGGCCGCCGTGCCGGACTCGGTGCGGCGGATTACGTTCGCGCACTCTCACATCGACCCTCGGTGTCCTCCGAGGCGCTGGAGAACGCGACCGCGATGGCCCTGGCACCCTTCACCGGGCCGCAGGGTCAGGCCAAACCGGAGAACCCCTACACCCTGCATGCCGAACTCCAACAGACCATGAACGATCTGGTGGGCATCATCCGAACCGGCACCGAGATCGAAGAAGCGTTGTCGAAGATCGAGGAGTACAAACGCCGGTTCCGCAA
>CAMDFY010000160.1 GCA_945897705.1 Bifidobacterium breve
CTGGGTTCGACCGCCTGCTTCTCCAATTCGCGGACTTCGTTGAACACCTGCTCGAGTTGACCCTGGTAGTCGCGCAGGGCGTCCTCGGCCTCTTTCAGCGAGATGTCGCCGCGGCCGATCAGCGCCTCGGTGTAGGCCTTGCGCGCCCCACGCTTGGTGTCGATCACCTGGTACATGGCGGGGTTTGTCATCGACGGGTCGTCGCCCTCGTTGTGGCCGCGGCGGCGGTAGCACAGCATGTCAATGACGACATCCTTGTGGAACGTTTGCCGGAAGTCGACCGCCAGTCGGGCCACCCACGCGCACGCCTCCGGGTCGTCGCCGTTGACATGGAAGATCGGCGCGCCGGCCATCTTCGCGACGTCGGTGCAGTACTCGGTAGAACGGGAGTTCTCCGGTGCGGTGGTGAAACCGATCTGGTTATTGACGACGATATGAATGGTGCCGCCGGTTCGGTACCCCCGCAGCAGAGCCAGGTTCAGCGTCTCGGCCACCACGCCCTGTCCGGCGAAGGCGGCGTCGCCGTGCATCATCATCGGAACCACACTGAAATTGCGCGGTAGTCCGTCTTCGTCGGCACCGTTGATCAGGTCCTGTTTGGCGCGCACCAAGCCCTCCAAGACCGGGTCGACGGCCTCCAGGTGGGACGGGTTGGCCACCAAAGACACCGCAATGTCGTTGTCGCCGAACATCTGGATGTAGTTGCCGTTGGCGCCGAGGTGGTACTTGACATCGCCCGACCCGTGCGCCTGAGACGGGTTCAGGTTGCCCTCGAACTCGCTGAAGATCTGCGAGTAGGGCTTGCCGACGATGTTGGCGAGCACGTTGAGCCGACCACGGTGCGGCATCCCGATGACCACCTCGTCGAGACCATGCTCGGCGCACTGGTCGATGGCTGCGTCCATCATCGGGATGACAGTCTCGGCGCCTTCCAAGGAGAACCGCTTCTGGCCGACGTATTTGGTCTGCAGGAAGGTTTCGAAGGCCTCCGCAGCGTTGAGCTTGTTCAAGATGTACTTCTGCTGGGCGACCGTCGGCTTATCGTGGCGTACCTCGATGCGCTCCTGGAGCCAGCGCTGCTGCTCGGGTTCGAGAATGTGGGTGTATTCCACGCCGACGTGACGACAGTAGGCGTCGCGCAGCACCGAGAGCACGTCGCGAAGTTTCTTGTACTGCTGGCCGGCGAAACCGTCGACTTTGAACACCCGATCGAGATCCCACAGCGTCAGGCCGTGGGTAAGTACATCGAGGTCCGGATGCATGCGGAACCGGCTTTTGTCCAGCCGCAGCGGGTCGATATCGGCCATCAGGTGGCCGCGATTGCGGTACGCCGCGATCAGTTCGATGACGCGCGCGTTCTTGTCCAGGGGCGAGTCCGGGTTGTCGGTGCGCCACCGCACCGGCTCGTAGGGGATGCCGAGTTCGAGGAAGATGTCGTCGAAGAAGTCATCGGACAGCAGCAGTTCGTGGATCGTCCGGAGGAAGTCGCCGGACTCCGCGCCCTGGATGATCCGATGGTCATAGGTCGACGTCAGCGTGATGACTTTGCCGATACCGAGTTCGGCGATGCGCTCCTCGCTGGCGCCCTGGAACTCGGCCGGCAGTTCCATCGCGCCGACGCCGATGATGGCGCCCTGGCCTGCCATCAGGCGCGGCACCGAGTGCACGGTGCCGATGGTCCCCGGATTGGTCAGCGAGATGGTCACGCCGGAGAAATCCTCGGCGGTGAGCTTGCCGTCTCGGGCACGCCGTACGACGTCCTCGTAGGCGGCGACGAATTGAGCGAATCCCATTGTCTCGCAACCCTTGATGGCGGCGACGACTAGGGAGCGTTTTCCATCTTTGCCGGGCAGGTCGATCGCCAGACCCAGGTTCGTGTGCCCCGGGGTGACCGCGTTGGGCTTGCCGTCGATCTCGGCGAAGTGGCGGTTCATATTGGGAAACTTCTTGATCGCCTGGATGATCGCGTACCCGAGCAGGTGGGTGAAGGAGATCTTGCCGCCGCGGGTGCGCTTGAGATGGTTGTTGGCGACGACCCGGTTATCGATCATCAACTTCGCCGGGATCGCCCGAACGCTGGTGGCGGTCGGGATCTCCAGCGAGACGTTCATGTTCTTCACCACGGCGGCCGCGGCACCGCGCAGCACCTGCGCGTCGGTGCCGGTGGTCTCGGCCGCAGGAGCGGGGGTGGGAACTGCCGTGGCGACGGGGGGAGTCGGGACCGGCATCGGGGCGTTGGCGGCGGGGGCCGGGGTGGCGGCGGGCGACGGGGTGGCGGCGGGCGTTGCCGGCTTCGTATGACCGTTCGCGGCCGCGCCACCGGCGGCGTCCGGGCTGTATCCGGCAAGGAACTCGTGCCAACTCCGGTCGACGGAGGCGGGGTCTTCGCGGAACTTGCGGTACATCTCTTCAACCAGCCACTCGTTTTGGCCGAATGGTGAACTTGTACTGCTCACAGAGTCGCTCGCCTCAATTCCTCTGCCTCAATTCCTCTGCCTCGATTCCACAGGCGGTGGATAGGGGTTAAGGCTATCGCGTCTGGGTAGGCGGCGAAGCTGCTCAGTGCATACCTGACGCGGGCAATTCCCCCTGCGGATCGTCCTGCCCGGCCGGCAGCAGCCGCAGGGTGCCCGGCCAGCGTTCGGGCGCCGGTCCGAAGGCCTGCCGGGCATTGGTGATGATTCGCTTACCCATCAGCCGGTTGCCGCCCCCACCGACGACCGCGCCGATGCCCACCGGCAGCACCTTGCCGAACGCCATCGCCGATCGTTTGATCGCAAATTTCTTCACGAAGTACGACATGAGCTTGGAGTTCAGCTGCGAGACCGCCGGCAGTGGCAGCAGTTCGGTCTCGGCGAGCCAGGCCCCGCTGGTCCGACTCGGTCCGAGGAACTCGGTGATGGCGCCCCTGCTGTCCTCGCCGACCAGCACCCCGAGCACCAGCGCCCGGCGGCGGTCGCGCTGGTCGACCGGAATGCCATGCACTTCGGCGACTGCCAGCACGAACAGCGACGTTGCCTCCAGGAACACCAGTGTCTCGCCGGCGACGGCCGAGAGCGCGGCCAGGGTGCCGATACCAGGGAAGGCGGCCGCTGAGCCGACCGCCGCTCCGCTGGCCATCACTGCAGCCAGGTAGTGCTTTTCCAGCTTCGTGACGATGTCGGCCGGGGTGGCGTTCGGATTGGTGCGACGCAACCGATCCACGTAGGCCGCGACCGCCGGAGCCTGCACCCGGCTGCTCGACTCGAGAACCCCGGAGAGCACCCGCGCCGACATCGTGGCCTCGGTGGGCCCGGCCGACGGATCCTCGCTCTTCTTGCGACGAAGCCTCATGACACGCCTTCCTCTCAGGTTCCCGTGTGAAGGTTAACGAACGCAAGGTTGCCCACGATCCCGGATGGTGATCACCATCACTCCCGTGGGCAGGGGCGCGTGGCAGCATCGTCATCCATGACCGCGACGACGGGACGTGACCAGCCGCAGCAGCCCGCGGCCGGGCGACCCGTCGAACCACGGCACGGCAACCCGTGGCTCACGCTCTGGGCCATGCTGGTCGGGTTTTTCATGATCCTGGTCGACTCGACCATCGTCGCGGTGGCCAACCCCGCCATCATGACCGCACTGGACATCACCGACTACGACATCGTCGTGTGGGCTACCAGCGCCTACCTGCTGGCCTATGCGGTGCCGCTGCTGTTGGCCGGCCGACTCGGCGACCGGTTCGGCCCGAAGAACCTCTACATCGCCGGCCTGGCGGTGTTCACCGCGGCATCGATGTGGTGTGGATTCGCCGACTCGATCGGCATGCTGGTCGCCGCCCGGGTGGCGCAGGGCATCGGCGCGGCCCTGCTGACCCCGCAGACCCTGTCGACGATCACCCGGATCTTTCCGGCGGACCGGCGAGGCGTTGCGCTGAGTGCATGGGGTGCCACCGCCGGCGTGGCTACCCTGGTCGGCCCGTTGGCCGGCGGGGTCCTCGTCGATCACCTCGGGTGGTCGTGGATCTTCTTCGTCAACGTGCCGATCGGGATCATCGGTCTGGTTCTCGCGGTGTGGCTGATTCCGGACCTGCCCACCCATCCCCACCGCTTCGACGTGCTCGGCGTGGTGCTCTCCGGCATCGGCCTTTTCGGAATCGTGTTCGGCCTGCAGGAAGGCCAGGCCTATCACTGGCAGCCGTGGATCTGGGCAATGATCGCCGGCGGCGGGGCGTTCTTGGCGGCGTTCGTCTATTGGCAGGCGGTCAACCCCAGCGAGCCGCTGATCCCGCTGGAGATGTTCCGAGACCGCGACTTCAGCCTCGCGAACATCGGCATTGCGGTGATCGCGTTCGCCACCACCGCGATGATCCTGCCGGTGATGTTCTACGCCCAGACCGTGGGTGGCCTGACCCCGACCCGGGCCGCCCTGCTCACGGCCCCGATGGCCGTCTTCAGCGGGGTGCTGGCCCCCTTTGTGGGCCGCCTGGTGGACCGTTCCCACCCGCGACCGATCATCGGGTTCGGATTCTCGGCGCTGGCGGTCTCGCTGCTGTGGCTGTCGGTCGAGATGAACCCCGGCGCCGCGACTTGGCGGCTGATGCTGCCGCTGGGCGCGATGGGGGTGGGCATGGCGTTCATCTGGGCCCCGCTCGGCGCCACCGCAACCCGCAATCTGCCCGCCCGGTTGGCCGGGGCCGGATCCGGGTTCTACAACACCACTCGCCAGGTCGGTGCCGTGCTCGGCAGCGCCGGCATCGCCGCGTTCATGTCGGCGCGCGTCAACGCCGAGATGGGGGGTGCCGGAAGGGGTGCGGGATCGGGCACGACGCAGCTTCCCGCATCCCTGCACGAGCCATTCGGCGCCGCGATGTCGCAGTCAGTCCTGCTGCCCGCGTTCGTCGCCCTATTCGGTGTGCTGGCGGCGGTCTTCCTGCTCGGATCGCCACAGCATGGGCCGGAGGTCAGTCGAACAGAACAGCGGGGTTGAGGTAGCCGGTCGGGTCCAGGGCGTTCTTGATGGCGCGCATCGCCGCGATGTCGGCCGATGTTCGTGCCATCGTCAGGTAGCCGCGTTTGCGGCTGCCGACGCCGTGCTCGGAGCTGACGTTGCCACCATGTGCGGCAATGAGTTTCATCATCGCAGGGTAGATCCGCGACTCCGCATCGGTGTCGCAGCGCAAGACGTTGAGGTGTAGGTTGCCCTCACCGACGTGTCCGAACAGCAGCGGGATCGCGTCAGGGGAACAGTGGTGGATCAGACGGGTGGAATCGGCGGCGAACGCACTGATCGCCGAAAGAGGAAGCGACACATCGAATTTGACCGGTGGGCCGAATAAGCCCACCACCTCGGCGACGGACTCGCGGGCGTGCCAGA
>CAMDFY010000161.1 GCA_945897705.1 Bifidobacterium breve
TTGTCGAGGCCGTCAAGCAACTCCGGAGCCGAGCGAGTGAGGATGTCGGCCAGTTCGGTCAGTTTGCGCGCCCCCGTACGCAGTTGAGGCAGGCGCGGGTTGAGTTCGGCGATGATCGCGTTCGCGTCCGTGAGCGAGCGCCCGAAGGATGTCCCCAACCCGGTCAGTGCCACGGCGGTCGCCGACAAGGTGAGGTTGAGTTGCACCGGATCGATCTTCTCGGCGATGCCGGAGACGGTCTCAAAAAGGGTTTGGAACTCCGTGGTGACCGTCGTTGCAGTGATCACGTCACCGTCGGAGATGCGCTCCGCCGCAGGATTCCGCGGGGCGGTGAAGGCCAATGTCTTATTGCCGAAAATCGTGGAGGCCACCACATCCGCGCCGACGTTCACCGGCATGACCGGTAGGTAGCGGGCATCGACATCTACCTCCAGGCGCGCCACCGACTGGCCGTCGCCCCGCACTGCTTCGATAGCTGTGACCCGTCCGATCTGTACGCCGTTGAGGGTGGCTTTGGCGCCGGGATCGAGCACCAGTCCGGATCGCCCCGACATCACGATCAGCCGGATCGTGTCGGAGAACGCGCCTCGGGATTGCAGGAACAGCAGGCTCGCGACCGTGCCGATGACAACAAGCAACACCAGGCCGGCGAGCTTGTGTGGCTGTCGGTCATAGAAGTTCACTTCAGTAAAAACGTACCCGCTGCCGGGTCCGGTGCGACCACTCGGGATAATCAGTGTGCGCGGGGGCGAAATACCACCCGCAGGAACCAGCTCAACCAGGCTCGATAGGAGCAGCCATGACCATCATCGAGGCGGACGCAGCCATCGGCACCGATTTCGAGGACGACGTCGCCGCTACCCAGCGGTACTTCGACAGCCCCCGGTTCGCCGGTATCACGCGGCTCTATACCGCCCGCCAGGTCGTCGAGCAGCGCGGCACCATTGCGGTGGACTACACCGTGGCGCGCGAAACGTCAGCGGCATTCCACGCTCGCCTGCGTGAGTTGTTCGGAGAGCACCGGTCGATCACCACGTTCGGGCCGTACACACCCGGTCAGGCAGTGGCGATGAAGCGCTGCGGCATCGAGGGGATCTACCTCGGCGGCTGGGCGACCTCGGCCAAGGGTTCGGTGACGGAGGATCCCGGGCCCGACCTGGCGAGCTACCCCTTAAGCCAGGTGCCCGACGAGGCCGCCGGCCTGGTCCGCGCATTGCTGACCGCGGATCGCAACCAGCAGTACCTCCGGTTGCAGATGACTGACGAGCAGCGCGCCGCCACGCCCGCCGTGGACTACCGACCGTTCATCATCGCCGACGCCGACACCGGCCACGGCGGCGATCCGCACGTGCGAAACCTGATCCGTCGATTCGTCGAAGCCGGCGTGACCGGCTATCACATCGAGGACCAACGGCCCGGCACCAAGAAGTGCGGGCATCAGGGCGGCAAGGTGCTGGTGCCCTCGGACGAGCAGATCAAGCGTCTCAATACTGCGCGGTTCCAACTCGACATCATGGGCGTGCCCGGAATCATCGTGGCCCGCACCGACGCCGAGGCAGCCAACCTGATCGACGGCCGTTCCGACGAGCGCGATCAGCCGTTCCTGCTCGGCGTCACCAACCTCGACATCCCGCCGTACAAGGCGTGCTTCCTGGCGATGTTGCGTCGCTTCCACACCCAGGGGGTCACCGAACTCAATGGCCACCTGCTCTACGCACTGCCTGAGGGCGAGTACGCGGCGGCCGATACCTGGCTCAAGAACCGCGGCATCACGCCACTGATCGACGAGGCGGCAGCAGCGTGGACCAAAAATCGTCAGGGTTCGCTGGACGTGTTGTTCGACCGGGTCGAGTCGCAGTTCGTCGACGCCTGGCAGGACGACGCCGGGCTGGAGACCTACGGCAACGCCGTGGGTGAACTGCTCAAGTTCAAGGAGAGCGAGGGCGAAGCGCTGTCGATGAAGCCGGCCGAGTGGGCAGACTTCGCCAGGACTGCATCGCTGTACGCCGCCCAACGCAAGGCCGCCGAGATCGGGGTGGACGCCGCGTGGGACTGCGAGCGAGCCCGGACCCCGGAGGGCTACTACCAGGTTCGCGGTGGCATTCCGTACGCAATCGCGAAATCCCTTGCCGCGGCGCCGTTCGCGGACCTGCTGTGGATGGAAACCAAGACTGCCGACTTGGCCGAGGCCCGCGAGTTCGCCGAGGCGATTCACGCGGTGTACCCGGACGCGATGATGGCCTACAACTTGTCGCCGTCGTTCAACTGGGACACCACCGGGATGTCCGACGACGAGATGCGGGCCTTCCCAGAGGAACTCGGCAAGATGGGCTTCGTTTTCAACTTCATGACCTACGGCGGACATCAGATCGACGGTGTGGCCGCCGAAGAGTTCGCCACCGCACTGCGTCAGGACGGCATGCTGGCGCTGGCCAGGTTGCAGCGCAAGATGCGTTTGGTCGAATCGCCCTACCGCACGCCGCAGACGCTGGTCGGTGGTCCGCGCAGCGACGCGGCACTGGCGGCCTCGTCCGGGCGCACCGCAACCACCAAGTCGATGGGCAAGGGTTCGACCCAGGTTCAGCACCTGGTGCAGACCGAGGTGCCCAAAAAACTGCTCGAGGACTGGCTGGCGCTCTGGAGTGAGCACTACAAGCTCGGCGAGCGCCTGCGGGTCCAACTGCGGCCTCGGCGAGCCGGCTCGGATGTACTGGAATTGGCCATCTTTGGGGACTCCGACGGCGAGAAGTTGGCCGACGTGGTGTTCGACCCGATCAAGGACCGCCACGGCCGCAGTATCCTCACGGTGCGCGACCAGAACACCTACGCCGCCAAGATGCGCCAGAAGCGTCTGATGACGGTGGTCCATCTGTGGTTGGTGAACCGCTTCAAAGCCGACGCCGTGTACTACGTCGCGCCGACGGAGGACAACCGCTACCAGACCGAGAAGATGAAGGCGCATGGCATCTTCAGCGCCGTCAAGGAGGATGTCGGTGAGATCATCGTCGCCGACGTGAACCAGGAACGGATCGCCGAGTTGCTGGCGCCCGACCGCGCCGCTCTGCAGAAGCTGATCCGCAAACAGGACTAGAGCGGTCAGCGTTTGGGTGCTGGTTCAGAAGTTCTTGCAGCCGTTGACCGCTCTGCCGATCGGACCACCAGAGGCGTTAAGGACGTCATCGCTGATGTCCGTCAACTGATCTTTGCCGAGGGCCGCCTCCAGCGTGTTCGCTAACTGATCCCGCTGGCCCGGAGGAGCGGCCAGGATCACATCAAGCGCTATCCGCAACTGCTGCTCTGTTTGTGGATCGCTGCTGATCTTGCCCCAGATCAAGGGGGCGCTCTGCTGCAGCGATGCCATCACCTGTTGCTGCGAGCATGTGGTGGTGTTCAGAGTGTCGGCAGATGCCGGCGCTGCTGCCGCAATGGCGAGACCGGCGAGGCCTGCTGCGGTACCCAGAAGAGGACCGAGACCCTTTTTCATTACGCTCATGGCGGGCAACTTAGCATGGCGTGCCGGGCTACTCGTCGGCTAGCGCACGACGACGGCGCTTGGCTCGCGCGGTGACCCGAGGGCTTCTCGGTGCGAGGGCGGGCGTCGTCCGGCCTCGTCGGTCAGGCCGTAGTGGGCGGCACGTTCTGCGGCGATCACGGTGTGGCCGGTCAGCGTCGCCAAGTCAGGATCGCGGTATAGCGCGTCGATGAGACGTCCGGTGAACTCCGGAGTTTCGGCGTGTTCGGCGAAGCCGGCCAGCGCCTGCGCATTGTCGCCGAAAGATCGTCGCAGTCGTTCGGTGAGCAGGATCCCCATCCAGATCGACACCGTCGAGACGCCGGTGTCGGCGAAGTCGACGGCCATATCCGCCGCCATTTTGTCCACGCCGGCCTTCTGCGCACCGTAGGCCGGACCGTGCATGTAGCAGACCGATCCCGGTGAGGAGGTGAATGCGATCAGCCCGCGTTCGGCACGCAACAGCAGTGGTGCTGCGTACCAGGAAGCGACATAGGCCGACCGAAGACCGACATCGAGGACATCGGCCAGATCCAACGGCTTCTCCCAGAACGGCGCGGGGTTGGTCAGTGCGTCGCTAACGGCAGCGGCGTTGTTCACCAGCAGGTCGAGGTGCCCGGCGTCATCCGAGACCCGGGCGAACAGCGCTGCCACCGATGCGTCATCGGCATGATCGGTCTGCACCGCGATGCCCTCGCCGCCGGCGATGGTGACCTCACGGGCGGCCGCGGTGAGGCCGTCGGTGCGGCCGGTCAGGTAGACCCGCCAACCCGCGGCACCCAGCGCATGGGCAATACCTCGGCCGGCGCCGCGACTGGCACCGGTGACCACGGCAACTCGTCTCGCGTCCATTTCCCGACGCTATCGTGCCGACCGGATGGCCGGACGGGCTAGCAGCGTTTGAGTACCGCCTCCATGGCTTTCTTCTCTTTGGCCGCCAACCACAGCCCATAGGCGGTTTTGACCTCGATCTGACGGGCGACGAAGTCGCACCGGAAAGCTTCATTCGGTGGCAGCCACGACGCGGCATCGCGGAATGCTTTGTCGAAGTTGGCTTTCGGACTCACCGCGAGCAGATTCCGCGGGTCGTTGGCGAAGTCCAGGCGGCGTTGCGGATCCCAGGACCGCGCGCCTTTGTACCAGGCGTCGGCCAACGCGACGACGTGATCGATCTCGACGGCATTAGACGTATCCGGGCCGCGGGTGAACGCGATGGTCTCGCCTGTGTAGGGGTCAACGAGCGTGCCGGTCTGCGCGTAGCAGGTGCGCGGGCGCACGACGAGGTTCTTCAGATCGCGCCGCAGGATGTCGTCGCGGGTGTTGCAGCCGTTGTGTCCGAACTCGACGTTGACGTCATCGCTCCAGGCCTTGCCGAACTGAGAGCGTTTGAAGTCCGAGGTACGGTCCCAGCCGCGGACCTCGAGCCTCTTGAGTTGCTCGCGGGCGGTGTCGAAGCGGGCGGGGTTGTCGGGCGCCGGTGGCGGGGGTGCGGATGACGGAAGTGCCGAGATCGACGTCGGTTCGGCGCGCCAGGTCGGGGACGGCCCGGAGGTGCGTTCGCGCACCGACCGTTCCTGCCAGTACAGGGCCCCCGCGACGGCGGCGACGACCAGAACCGCGAGCACGGCGGCCAGAAGCCGGCGCCGCGCTCTCGAGGGTTTGCCTGCTGCCACTGTCCGGTTTTAGCACGTGCGGCCCACGCGCCCCGGTCGCCGCGCATACTTCTTCAGGTGACGCCACTGGGAAGATACCTCGCCGAGGAGATCGCGACCGACCACGTCGATGGACTGCTGTCGCGCCGGGAG
>CAMDFY010000162.1 GCA_945897705.1 Bifidobacterium breve
CGCACTGAGGATTCCGAGATGAAAGCAGATCATCACGAAGGCGGCCGCGTAGGTGACCGGGCCGCCGCCGGAGAACAGCAGCACCAGGGGCACGCCCATCTCGATTGCGGTGCTGATGTGGGCGACGATCCGGGAAAGCCCTCCGGGCCGCAGGTCGTCGGGGAAGTTCTCGAAGAACTTCCGTTTCAACGCCCGGGACCGGATCACCGGACTGTTGGACATCATCGTCGAGATGACGAACGGAAAATGTTTGTTCAGCTTCGAGGTGGCCGCACCCATCCAGATCACCACGCACGCCAGCTTGGCCGCGATGATCACGTTCTCACCGCCAAACAGGAATGCGACCACAAACGGCGCGTAGACCTCACCGCGAGCAGCCAGGAAGAGAATCTTGTCGCGCAGGCCGGCCACGGCGAGCAGACCCAGGATTGTCCACGACTGCCAGGCCGGCAGCAGGCCGACCGAGGTGCCCAGGGCGGGATCGGGCCCGGTGCCATCGGAGACCAACGCGACCACCAGCATGATCAGCAGCGCGGCATAGAGCACGACGTCGAACGGATCGCGGTTATCTCCCGCGGTCAGCGGCACCCGGCGCGGCCAGGGCGGCAACCGGATGGTGTTGGGCCGCAGCCAGTAGATGATCGACCCCATCGGCGGGAAGAAGCGGTTATTGAGCGGACCGAAGCCGCAGCCCAGACCGATCACTTCGAACAACATGGTGTAGAGCACGACCTTCTGGAAAACGATTGGCTCGCTCCACCACTGACCGATGTTGCCCAGACCGTCGATGCCCTTGGTAGCCAGCGCGAAAAGCATTCCGAAGAGGATGTAGAGACCGATCTTGACGACGTAGAAGAGGTGCAACGCCACCGGCGTGCCGAAGCCCACCTCGGCCCAGTGCCGGGCCATCGGCCGGATCTTCTCCGAGCGGGTGCCCTTGCTCCATTCGTCGAAATCGATGACCGGCACTTCCTGCTTCAGAAAACCCATAGGAGCCAGACTAGAGCGCGCGTGGTCGCGCGACCAGAGCCTCGTGGAGTCGGCCGATGTAGTCATCGACATCGATCACCGCCGCGTCGGCATGCACGCTGACCGCGATCGTTGTACCGATCCCGTGCAGTCCGTGGGTCAGCGCCATCATCGGCGACAGCGCCGGGTAACCCGCGGTGAGAATCACCGGGCGGCCGCCGAAGCTCAGGTCGGCCGGACCGCGGTTGATGCTCGACACCACCGTGTGGCCGGTGACGGTCGACGATCGGGCCGCCGGATCAAACCTGCCCATACCCCACCGCAGCAGCCAGGCCGGTACCGCGTCGAACGCTGCCGCCGACGCTCTCGCAGCAGGATGCTCACGGCGACGACGGTGGTCGTCGAGTTGCCTGCGAATCTGCTCCGCCCGCCGGACCCGGCCGGACTCCGGATGCAGGGCGACACCGACGTTACGGAAGTTGTTGTGCGCCAACGGCGAAAGCTGTACCCCGGTGGCCATCGGAACCTCGGCGCTCAAGCTGCTGATGTCCTCACCCCGCGCCTCCAGATAACCGGAGAGCGCCTCACCGACGGCCACCAGGGCCGCGACCGTCACCGAATGGCCCGTCAGCGAGGTGCGATCCACCGCGATGGTGCGCAGAACCGAAGGGCCACGGGAACCTGAGTTGATAACCAGCGCGGGCACCGGCGGCGTCGGCGGCGCCAGCAGTCCGGCCCGGGTGTCGCGAACCAGGCCTCGGTGTGCGCGCGCAGCCGCGCCGGCCCGCCACAGAAAATGCCCGCGGCCTGAGTCGGCCACTGTCCGTATCGGTCCACGACGCCCCAGCAGAACACCCGCAAGCTCGGCAGATCGAGTGCCGTCGCCCAGCGCGTGGGCTATTTGCACCACCACCACGGAGGTAGCCGCTGACGCCCCGGGAACGTCGGTGACGTCGGGAAAAATGTGTACCCGCCAACACCTCTGGGATGCGTCGAGTTGCTGTTCCGCCAGCCGCGACACCCGATCAAGGCAACTCTGCCAGTCGCCTCCCTTACCGGCGTGGACGATGAACTGTTCGGAGGTGACGGGGCCGGGCACCCAACGGGGATAGCGCCACGGATGCTCGTCGGCCACCCGAAGACAGAGATCGGCACACAGCTGTGCTCGATTCCGCAACTGTGCGACCGCCGCACCGAGGTCATCAGGGGCACCGTCGAACGCGAACAGCGCGAACTGGTCATTGGCGATCTTGGCCGAGAGCAGGAGCATCTGCGCATCGACCGCAGCCATCGGCCTGCCCGCCCCGAGGTCAGGTCCTGAGGAACTCGACGATGCGGCGGCCGACCTCATCGGGCCTCTCCAGTTGCAGGAAGTGCCCGGCGTGTTCGACGATCGCCGCGTCACTGCCGGCCGGCAGCGCGGCTGCGACGAATGCGGTGAAGTCGGATGTCATACAGCCGTCGTCGGCGCCGTGCAGGTACAGCGTCGGCACTCGCGGCAACTCGGTCCACCAACGGTGAAGTTCGGCGTAACGCGCCGGCGGGGCCGAGTTGCGGATGGTCGCCCGATAAAGACTGAGCGCCGCGCGCCATCGATCTGGTGCCCCGATCGCCGCGCTGACATGACGAAGATCCTCGGCCGCGTCGTAGCCGGGCGACCAGCGCCGCCACAGCAGCGGCACGACCCATGATGAGGACCGTTCGGGCAGGAAAGGCAACTGGAAATAGCTGATGTACCAACTGCGGACCAACTGTGCCGGGAGCAGCTTCAACACCCCGCGGCGCAGAGGCCGAAGCGCAGCCGACGGCGGCACCGACATGACCACCGCTCGTCGAAATGGGCTGTCGGGCATCGCGGCAAGTCCGGTCGCCGCGATGGCACCCCAGTCGTGGCCGATCACCACATCGGCATCACTCGGGCCGCATGCTGCGCGCACTCTCAGCGCGTCATCCATCAGAGCTCCCACGTGATAGGCGCGATCCGAAGCCAGCGAGGACGGCACGTAGCCGCGCATGAACGGTGCGATCACCCGGTAGCCGGCGGCCACCAGATGCGGGGCCAGCGCGCGAAAGCCATAGGCGGTGTCGGGGAACCCGTGCAGACACAGGGCAATTGGGCCGTCGACCGGCCCCCAGCTGAGGGCTCGGAGCTGCACCTGTGGTGCGGGGACGTCAATCCAACGGGGCTCGGTCATCGCTGCCTCCTAGATCTCGTCGAATCCAGCGATCAGCCAACGCCCGTCGACCCGTTCCATCGTCACCCGCACGCTGGAGTTGGTCTGGGTTGGTGACTCTTTGCCGACCGCCGTGGTCTGATCGACATAAGCCAGCAACACCGCGCGATCGGCTGCGGCCGACACCACCGCCGCGGCGGGTACCCGCGCCGAGGCTGTGATGTCCTTCTGAATAGCGTTGGGCACTACCACCGTCGTAATGAGTTGCGAGTAGTCCTCCAGAAACCGTCCGGTGAGCCGTTCCCGGGCGGCGGTGGCAAGATCCTCCTCGGCGGAGTCCGGTCGGTAGCTGAGGATGGCAACGATCGACTCGCGCGCCACGTCCACGGCATCCTCACCAGCCTGCTCGGCGCCGAGGCGTGCAGTGCCGTCCCACGCCAGCGCGGCCGATGCGACGACGAGGCCGGTCGCGATGACAGCCACCACGAGGCGATGCCGGCGTTTGGTCATCAGATGAACTCCACCGCAGCGACCTTGAAAGCGTCAGACTCTTTGACGACGCTCACCCTGGTCCGCCAGACCTTGGGTTGCTGCTCAGGTGCGCCGCGGTTGGACGTCATGACGACCAGTGTCACCAGGACTCGGCCCTGGTCGCCGTCGACGGTTTCCGCGCCGGCTTCCGTGACCGTGCCGACCGATTTCGACTGCGCCTGACGCGCGGCAGCCTTGAAAGAGTCGGCGCGCACAGCGAAGTCGTCGCGGAACAGCCCGGTTGAGGAGTCCAGGATGCGCTGCACGTCCTCATCCACCCGCTCGTAGTCGATGCTTGTCAGTGCCAATACGCCGTCCCGACCGGCCTGCACCATCGCCGCGCGCAGGTCTTCGGCCCGGCGAACCTCGAGGTCGCGCCAGCCCAGCCAGCCGGTCAGCGCCACCAGTGCGGCCAGTACCGCGGCAACCGCGCGTCGCGACCGCAAAGGCGATACCCGCCGGACCGGTGGCGGCCCGGCCGCATCAGTCGCGTCGTCCCCGATAGCGATGGCGGCTCCTCCGTAGGGTGCGGCCGTGCGCGCGCACCGGCCCCAAAGGCTACCGGCCTGCGCCGCGGGTAACGTCCGGTGCACACCTAGATCAGAGCGGCTGCCATTAGGGATGGCTGCCATCGAGGAGGATTCTGTGAACGCCGGCCCGGTTACCGTCGAGTTCGGTGGAGACTCGTCTTTGCGACTCATCGCCGACGAATGGAACCGCGGCCAGAGCCAAGCGCCGACGATAGTGATGCTGCACGGTGGCGGACAGAACCGGTTCTCCTGGAAGAACACCGGCCAGTTACTGGCCGAGCGAGGCTTTCACGTGATTGCCCTCGACGCCCGCGGCCACGGCGACAGCGACCGGTCGCCCAACGCCGAATACACCGTGGACGCCTTCGCCCGAGACGCGGCCGCCGTGCTGAAACAGATCGGCCGGCCGGTGGTGTTGATCGGCGCCAGCATGGGCGGTCTGACCGGAATCGTCGCCGCGCACCACGCCGGACCTGCAGTGGTGACCAAACTTGTTCTCGTCGATGTGGTGCCGCGATTCGAGAGCGAGGGCAGCCACCGCATCCGCGATTTCATGGCCCGCCACGTCCACGGTTTCGACACCCTCGATCAGGCCGCCGATGCCATCGCCGAATACCTCCCGCACCGCAAACGGCCCCGCAACCTCGATGGGCTGAAGAAGAACCTTCGCCACCGCGACGGCCGGTGGCACTGGCACTGGGATCCGGCTTTCGTCACCTCCGCCGGGGATGACCCCTTCGTCGAGGTCGAGCGACTCGAGCAGCAGGCGATCGACCTTCAGATTCCGATCCTGCTGATCCGCGGGAAGCTGTCCGATGTCGTCAGCAGAGAGGGCGTCGAGGACTTTCTGGCCAAGGTGCCGCATGCGGACTTCATCGAACTCTCCGACGCCGGACACACTGCGGCCGGCGATGACAACGATGCGTTCAGCGCGGCCGTGGTCGACTTCGTCACCCGATGAGTTCAGGCGTAACCCGCCAGCGTGGGCAGCGTGTACGAAAGACGTCCCGATCGCGTGCATATCCCCCACACTGGCGCAAGGCCAACCGGACAGACCTAGACGTTGAACCGGAACTCCACGACGTCACCGTCGTTCATCAC
>CAMDFY010000163.1 GCA_945897705.1 Bifidobacterium breve
GTGATCTGGCTTTACTGGTCGTTCCTGTGGCTGCTGTTCTTCTTCCTGCTCGGTCGCGGGCGGGACTCACTGGGCCGCTACACCGGCGCGGTCGCTGTCGTCCAGGGCTGGGTCACCGGGGCCATCCCGGCGTTCCTGCTGCTGACCGAAGGCTGGCAGGAATTCGCCAGCAAGGACCTCGCCATCGGCTTGGCCGTCTTCGGGGTCGTCGTCTTCGGCGCCCTGGCAATTCTCATCAAACCGGAGCGCAGCACGGCACCGGCGACCGCGTAGAAAATCCGACCGCTCCGGTCAACCCCACTAGGAAGGAACACCCCAAGTGCCGAAAAATCTCTTCCCCCTCGATGACAAGAAGTCGTTCCAAAACCAAAAGCACGTCGGCCACAACCGCTGGCACCCCGACGTTCCGGCCAACGTGACGGTCAAGCCCGGCGACGTATTCCGCGCCGACTGCCGGGAGTGGTTCGACGGTGCGATCCGCAACGACGACTCCGCCGACGACGTTCGCGACGCGCCACTGCCGGGCGTTCACGTGCTCTCCGGCCCGTTCCGCGCCGAAGGCGCAAAGCCCGGCGACCTGCTCGTCGTCGACATCCTCGACATCGGCCCCTGCGACACCGAGGACCCCAAAGGCATCTCGGGTCAGGGGTGGGGTTACACCGGCATCTTCCCCACCGAGAACGGTGGCGGGTTCCTCACCGAGTGGTTCCCGGACGCCTACAAGGTGATCTGGGACTTCCGCGGCGGCGTCGCCACCAGCCGCCACGTGCCCGACGTGTCCTACGTCGGCATCCAGCACCCCGGTCTGATGGGCACCGCGCCCTCGAAGGAATTGTTGGCTCGGTGGAACAAGCGCGAGGGCGCACTGATCGCGACTGATCCCGACCGGGTTCCGCCACTGGCGCTGCCGCCCCTTCCGGACAGCGCGATCCTCGGATCGTTGAAGGGCAAGGACTTTGACCGGGTGGCCGGCGAGGCTGCCCGCACCGCTCCCCCGCGCGAGAACGGCGGCAATCAGGACATCAAGAACTTCACCAAGGGAACCCGGGTGTTCTATCCGGTGTTCGTCGACGGTGCCAACCTGTCCTTCGGCGATCTGCACTTCTCCCAGGGCGACGGCGAGATCACGTTCTGCGGCGCCATCGAGATGGGCGGCTACATGGTCCTCGGCGTCGACGTGATCAAGGACGGCATGGCCAAGTACGGCGTCGGCGAGAACGCCATCTTCATGCCGGGCACCACCGATCCGCAGTACAGCGAGTGGCTGGCGTTCTCCGGCACCTCGGTGACCCTCGAGGGTGAGCAGAAATATCTTGATCCGTTCCTGGGTTATCAGCGCGCGTGCCTGCACGCCATCGACTTCCTGGAGAAGTTTGGCTACAGCCGGATCCAGGCACTCATGGTGCTGGGCACCGCGCCCATTGAGGGGCGGTTGTCCGGCGTGGTCGACATTCCTAATGCCTGCTCCACGGTGTACCTGCCGACAGCGATCTTTGACGTCGACCTGCGGCCGGGCCACGGCAAGGTGCCCAAGGTGTCGGGCGGCATGGCCGTGCCGAAGTCGCTGTGGAAGGACCACAAGGGTTGGGCGCCGCACCCCTGGAAGAACTAGACCGAGCCCCGCCGGATCAGGGACGCGGCAGCTTCTGCAGCCGCGGGTCCGGCGGCGCCATCGGGGTCGGCCGGCTGTTGATGCGGCCGCCTCGGGGGATGGATGTGACCACTTCGGGCCGATCTGCTGTCTCCTTGGTGGAGTCGATGAGGGACATCCGGTTGCGATCGACCGCCGACAGCATCGGTGAGGAGTAGACCCGTCGGGCAACCTCGCCGCACTGCGGGCAGTCCAACTGTTGCGGCGCGGTGCCGATCGGTAGGGCGACCTCAGTCGCCCCGTGATCCTCACAGGTGTAGCTGTATCTCGCCATCACGCACTCTCTGTTTGTGACGCTGGTTCTACGCCGGGTCGAGTTCCTCGACGCGTTCCTCCGCGCGTTCGGCGGCATCGTGGAACTGCTTCTCCACGATGCCCATCGCCAGCCGGGCGTAGACCCACTGACTGGTGGTGGCCAGTTGGCCGCGACTGTTCGAGGAGAAGGTGATCATCCAACTCACCAGCGTGCTGACCCGGTTTTTGAAACCGACCAGGTACACCAGATGCAGGACGAGCCAGGACAGCCAGGCGAAGTAGCCGCTGAATTCAAGCTTGCCGACCTTGGCCACGGCGTGGTGGCGCGAGATCGTCGCCATGCTGCCCTTGTCGAAGTACTTGAACGGCACGCGGGTGGCCGGGTCATCGGTGCCGGCGATCATCCGCTTGATGGTCTTGGTCGCATATTTCGCGCCCTGGATCGCGCCCTGGGCGACGCCGGGCACGTTGGGCACCGATGCCATGTCGCCGAGGACAAAGACGTTCGGGTGGCCCTTGATGCTCAGATCGGGTTCGACGACCACCCGGCCGGCCCGGTCGATCTCGGTCCCATCGGACTGCTCGGCGAGGGTTTCGCCCAGTGGGCTGGCCTGCACCCCGGCCGCCCACACCTTGCAGGCACAGTTGATCCGGCGTTCCTCTCCGGTTTCCTTGTCCTTGACCGTGACGCCCAGGTAGTCGACTTCGGTCACCACCGAGTTGCCGTGGACCTCCACGCCCATCTTCTCCAACCGGTGCTGGGCCTTGCGGCCGAGGTTCTCCCCCATCGGCGACAGTACGAACGGCGAGCCGTCGAACAGCATCACCCTGCACTCGGTGGGGTCGATGGTGCGAAACGCCCCGGGCAGTGTGCGCCGGGCGAGTTCGGCGATCTGGCCGGCCAGTTCCACTCCGGTGGGTCCACCGCCCACCACGACGAAGGTCAACCGTCGGGTCCGCTCAGCCGGGTCGTTGGTGACCTCGGCCGCCTCGAACGCCCCCATGATGCGACCGCGCAACTCCAGGGCGTCGTCGATGGTCTTCATGCCCGGGGCGAACGTGGCGAAGTGGTCGTTGCCGAAATAATTCTGCTGCGCTCCGGCCGCGACGATCAGGCTGTCGAACGGCAGCACCGTCTCATTGGCCATCAGTCTCGAGGTGACGGTCCGATTGGTCAGGTCGATTTCTTCGATATCGCCGAGCAGCACCTGACAGTTCTTGACCTTTTTCAGGATCAGCCGGGTGGTCGGCGCGATGTCGCCGGTGGAGAGGATTCCGGTGGCCAGTTGGTAAAGCAGGGGCTGGAACAGGTGACTGGTGGTCTTGGCGACCAGTGTCACGTCGACGTCGGCGCGTTTGAGGTACTTGGCCGCGTTCAACCCGCCGAATCCGGAGCCGATCACGACGACGCGGTGGCGGCGGCCCGGTTCGGGACTTGCCATGGTGTTTCCTTCCGCGCAATAGGGCAGGACAGGTGTGTAGGTTATCGCCGTCGCGGCCTGCACCGCGGGCGTTTCAGTCCGTCCGGCCTGGGCCGTCAAGACGACGATCGCAAGGCGAACAAATCAAGGTGAACATCTCAAGGTGAACACCAGGTTGCAGCGGGGCCGGTCGGCCTGATCATCGCAGCAGGTTGTCCAGTGCCGAGGCGGTGAGGATGTAGGCGCCGTGGCTGCCGGCCGCGCTGATCTGAGCGTCGACCGGCCAGCGCCACGGCACCGGCGTGCGGCCCAGCACCGGGAAGGCCACCGACGTCATCGTGGTCAGCATGCTGCCGAAGATCAGGCTGGCGTAAGGCTCCCGGAGGCGATTGCGCAACAGCACGTGCGCCACGCCGAATGCCGACCCGTACGTCCACCGCAGCGCCAGCGTGATCGCGCCGGCCTGGCGCGGGGTGGGTTCGGGCAGTCGTAGGAGTCTGGCCACGATCTGGCCGGGCACGATGCTGTCGTCGTAGTCCAGGCCCTCGTGCGACCAGAGGCCCTCGACCGGAGTTCCGTCGGCCAGGGCGACAACGCCGGTGTAGCGGCCACGCCGCACCGTGCGTTCGACGTGGTACCAAGTCGCCATCGCCGCGGTTCCGGCCGCACCGGCCACCAATCCACGGGGCAGCCAGGACAGATGCGGTCTGCGCGATTGCCGCGCTGCGATCCTCGTCATCGGTTCCCTCCGGGCGATTGGGAAATAGAGTAGCGGGTTCAGCGGGGCGGATCGGGCATGCGTAGACATCTGCATGCCACCAAAGCCAGGTCGCGACCCGACTCAGACGGCGACCGGGTCTGGGTAAGGAGATGACTATGCGCAAGGCGCACAACGCTTTCCACCATAATCCGGGTGTCGTCGGGGTCTGCTGATGGCCACTGTTCGCCGACCCAGCGACCAACGATTTCCATCGCGTGCTCGATCAGCGGTTCACCGCGGGTGGTCAGCAACGGAAGTAATGATTGATCGCCGCCATTGACCGGCGCGCGGGTGAGGATCGTCTGCAGGAGTGGATCGTCGAGGGTCGCCGACAACATGAACTCGACCGCGTCCGCCACCCCGCCCGCGAGATCTCCGGGGTGTTCGGCGAGCCGTGCTGCGACGCCGTCGAGGAAGGCCGTGGTCTCTCGCATGACAAGGGCGTTGCCCAGTTCGTCCTTAGTGCCGAACTCGCCGTGCAGGCTCTGTCGGCTGATACCGATCGCGGTGGCGATCGCGCCCATCCGGACCGCCGCCCAACCGCGGGTAAGGACGACGTCGCGGGCCGCGTCGAGCGCGAGTTCGCGCAGTCGGGCCCGTCCGAAGGCCCGGGTTTCGGCCCGGAGGTCCACGACAGTCACGCGGCAAAGTCTAGCGCAGACGACATCAGTGAATTGAACGTCGAACCCTCTTGACATTTTCTGATTTATGTCAGATGCTCATGGAATGACCGCCACCCTGACCCGTGCCGAGCGACCGTATGACCCCGCCGACATCTCCTCCTCGGAGTTCTGGGCGGCCACCGCGGCAGACCGCGAGAAGGTTTTCGCCGAGTTGCGCGCCCACCGCCCGATCTCCTGGCACCGCCCGGTGAGCAACGGCATGTTCGCCGATCCCAACGATCAGGGTTTCTGGGCCGTGGTGCGCCACGCCGACCTCGTTGAGGTGACCCGGCGGCCCGGTGATTTCCTCTCCGGTAAGGGCATTACCTTCGAGTCGCTGCCACTGGAGGTTCTCGACGCGGCCCAGGGCTTCATCGCGATGGATCCCCCCCGGCACACCAAGATCCGCCGCCTGATGGCGGCGGCGTTCACGCCGAAGCAACTGGCCCGTATCGACGAGCACATCGTCGCCAACTCCCGGAGCATCGTCGACGACATCGCCGGCAAGGGCGAGGTCGACTTCGTCACCGAGGTGGCC
>CAMDFY010000164.1 GCA_945897705.1 Bifidobacterium breve
GTAGAGGGTGGTCAGCGCGTACTCACCCTGGAATGCCAGGGCGATGGCGTTGAAGATCTGCTCATTGGCCAGCGGTGCGCCCGGGGCGAACGGCGACTGGGCGATGTACTGCAGGCCCGTGCTGAAGCTGCCCTCGAAGAAGTAGTTGAGCGCCGAGGTGCCCCAGGGCGGCGTCGTGTAGGGGTTGAAATCCGGCTGGGACGGATCCGGCTGGTAGGGCAGGTCCGGGTCCTCCAGGATCCCGTTGACGTTCTGGATTCCCGCGCCGTTGCCGTTGATCAGCGCGTCCAGGGCAAGATACGCCAGGCCGGAGACGCCGGGGATGACGCAGTCGTAGTCGCAGTTGACGTAGTAGGTCGGGTCGAGGACTTCCGGGTCAGGGTTGATCGCGCCGAGGGCACCGCCCCAGCCCACGAAGAAGTAGTTGTTCCAGTCCGCGGGCGTGATCGACAGCAGATCCGCGAAGGTGGTCAGTTCCACCTGCGCCGCCGACAGGGCGGTCGGGGTGGGCGCGAGGTTGGGGGCGATCGCCGGCGTGGCGACCGCGATAGCGGCGGCACTGGCCAGTGCCACTCCCCGAGTCAAGAACGGTCGTGTTTGAGTCGCCATGATGGTGGTTCCCCTCTTGTCTGCATGAGGTTCGCGCTGGTCGCAGCGAACTCGCCGGTGTGCTTGCACCCGTGGTGGGTGGACGCTTCGATAGTACGGGCAAGTTTGCCATCCGGCAAACCGAAGCGACATATTCGTTCCCGCCTGCAGAGGGGGCCCCGGCCCAGCCAGGCAACGATTTGCCGTCAACCTGCGGTTGCGACGTTGCTGACCACTGCCTGCCAGCGCAAATTAACCGTTCTCTCAGTTTGCTCTCAGGGTCTTTTGGCCCTAGGGATGTTTGCCAGCGGTTCATCGCGGCGCTACGCCATCAGCGAAACCCGCGCGCCGATCCGCCGCCGTCAGCAAACGGTGATCGCCCGTCACAGCTGGGATGACCACCGGATAACGGAACGGCAACCGTCGTTGAGCAATCGCCGCCATCCGCGGCACGCGGTCCCCCGGGATTTTTTCTCACCTGCCGGACCGGCCCGCCCGGCGCCGCGGGCGCCCCGACCGGACATTAGCCCGGAACCCGCGAAGCACCCCGGGCAGGTGTTGCTCGCCGTGGTCACACGGCAGTCGGTGCTCGCTGCGCTCACGCAGTCGGCGGGACCGGATTACCGGCGTCGGCGCCGCGAACGCAGGTAGTCCCCGACCACGGCCGCGCCCAGGCCGTCGAGTTCGGGCACCACCACCCGGCCTTCCACCCGGCGGGCGATCTGGTCGATGAATCGGGCCAGGCCGGGGTCGTCGCCGAGCCGGAAGATCGTCACCTGCGCGCCCAGTCGGGCCACCTCGTCGAAACCACGAACGGTGTGGGCGATGGTCCGGGGGTGCGGCGGGTAGTCGAAGAACACCGAGGTTCCGTCACTCCCGTAGTTCTCCAGGTGGGCGGTCGGCTCACCGTCGGTGACCACCAGCACCACCGGTTGGGCGTTGGGGTGCCGCCGCAGGTGCCGGCCCGCCAGCGCTAAGGCGTGATGCAGGTTGGTGCCCTGTTCGTAGACGCCCTCCAACCCGGTCAATTCGGCGGCGCTCACCGTGCGGGCATGCCGACCGAAGGCGATGATCTGCAACGCATCCGAACGGAACCTGGTGCTCACCAGTTGATTGACCGCCAGCGCGGTCCGTTTCATCGGCAACCATCGGTTCTCCATCACCATCGAGAACGAGGTGTCGACCAGCAGAGCGACCACCGCCTGGGTACGCGTCTCAGTCTCGGAGATCTCGACGTCGTCGACGGCGATCCTGATCGGGCCGTCGATCCGCTCGGTTCCGGCTCGGCGCAGCACAGCGTTGGTAATGGTTCGGGTGACGTTCCACGGCTCGGTGTCACCGAACTCCCACGCTCGGGTGGCACCGGTCAGTTCTCCGGCCGCCCCCGCGCGCCGGGTTTCCCGCTCACCGTGCCGACCCGAAAGCCGTTGGGCGACGTCACGAAGCGCCGCCTGACCAAGCTGCCGCATCGCCTTCGGGGACAGCCGCCACTGTCCATCGGAACCGCGATCCAGGAAACCCTGGTTCATCAGCGCGCGTTCCAACTCAGCCAGCGTGCGGGCGTCGACGGCGGCCTCGTCGCCGAGTTGGCGGGCCAGCGCATCGAGGTCGACGTCAGCCATGGTGGCGCCGGCATAGCTTTGGGAAAGCTGCTCGGCCAGCTGTTCGAGTTCGCCGATATCGGCCAGTGCCTGCGCGCCCTGGCCCATGCCGAGCGGGTTATCGCCGGAGAACTCCGAGGAGCCGTTCCAGTCCTCCCCCGGCCGGGCCGCCTGCAGGTGGCCATCGAGGCGGCCCAACGCATTCATCAACTGCGGGGAGCCGAACGCCTGCTGGGCCAGCGCGTCCAACTCGGCCCGTTGCTCGGCGGAGAGGCTGTTGCGGAACCGCTGTGCGGCCGCGGCCCGCTTGGCCAACGAGTCGAGTAACTCGTCGACATTGCGTGGGTTCTCCGGGAAGTACTGGCCGTGCTTGGCCATGAAGTTCTCGAAGTCCTCTTGGGTGTCCTCGCCACCGGCGTGCTTGTCGAGCAGATCGTTGAGATCATCGAGCATCTCGTTGACCGCTTGCCGATCTTCGTCACTGGCGTTCTCCAGTGCCTGCTTCATCCCGGCGAAACGCTGATCGAGTATCTCGCGGCCAAGGAGATCTTTGATCTGGTCGTACTTCTGCCTCGCCTCGTCGCTGCGCCACTGGTATTCGGAGAGTTCCTGAACGGCTTTGGCCGGTGACGGCGGCAACGACGCGATCTGCATCTCGGCGAAGCGCGCGTCGTCGTCCAGGGCTCGGGCCAGTTCCTTGCGCTCGGCGAGCACCGCTTCATCGAGCAGCTTTTTGATTTCCTGCAGCGTGCCGTCGAGGTTGTTGCGGGACAACAGTTCCCGCCGTCGCCGATTGACCTCGGCGGCCAACCGGTCGGCGCCCTTCATGTTCTTGTTACCCCGGCGGAGCAACTCGGCCAGCGCCCGACGCGGCGAGGTGCCCTCCATGACGTCCTGACCGATCTGTTCGAGTGCCTCGCGCAGATCCACCGGGGGCGCCAGCGGATCCGGGCCCCCGGTGTAGCCGGAGTACCGCGAGTCGTGCGCGTGCGGGCGGTCGGCTCTAGCCATAGACGGTTTCGCCCTCGCCGGTGGTCTTGTCGAGCTTCTTGGCCAGATACAGCGCTTCGAGCGCAAGTTCCAGCGCGGCGGCACGTTCGCCGTCGGTCCCGGCGCCGAGTCGTTCGGCGATCGTGTCGATCACCGGCAGCCCCGGCAGCGCGGCCAGGACATCCTTGGCCGGCACCTGCTCGCCTGTCGTCACCGCCGAACCGGCTTCGACCGCGGCCAGCAGTGGCGCCACGTCGATACCTCCGAGCGACTTCTGGGCGGTGTCGGCGGTGGCGCGACGCAGCAGATGCTCCAGCACCGCCTGCTCGCGGCCTTCCTCGCCGGATTCGAACTCCAGCTTTCCGCGCAGCACGTCGATCACGGTGCCCAGATCAACCACCCGGGCCACCGGTTCGTCCTCGCCGAGCAACGCGCCGCGGTGCCGGGCCGATGCCGCCACCGTCTCGGCCGCGGCGATGGCAAAGCGCGCCGACACCCCGGAGCGCTGATCCACCGAGTTGGACTCCCGCAGGTAGCGGGCGAAGCGGGCGACGATCTGCAGCAGATATTCCGGCACCGTCGCGCTGAGGTGGGCCTCCTGGCTGATAACGCCCACCTCGGCGTCGAGTTCGCGCGGATAGTGGGTGCGGATCTCGGCGCCGAAACGGTCCTTGAGTGGGGTGATGATGCGGCCGCGGTTGGTGTAGTCCTCCGGGTTGGCGCTGGCCACCACCAGCACGTCCAGTGGCAGCCGCAGGGTGTAGCCGCGCACCTGGATGTCCCGCTCCTCCATGACGTTGAGCATCGAGACCTGAATGCGCTCGGCGAGGTCGGGCAACTCGTTGATCGCGACGATGCCGCGGTGTGCGCGCGGAATCAGCCCGAAGGCGATGGTCTCGGGATCGCCGAGGGTGCGACCTTCGGCTACCTTGATCGGATCGATGTCGCCGACGAGGTCGGCGACGCTGGTGTCCGGGGTGGCGAGTTTCTCGGTGTAGCGCTGGCTGCGGTGCCGCCACCCCACCGGCAGCTCGTCACCGAGTTCACCCGCCCGCCGTATCGACTCGGGGGTGATCGGTGTGTAGGGGTGCTCACCGAGTTCGGACCCGGCGATCACCGGCGTCCACTCGTCAAGGAGATTGGCCAGGGACCGCAGGAGCCGGGTTTTGCCCTGGCCGCGTTCACCGAGCAGAACGAAGTCGTGTCCGGCGATCAGCGCGCGCTCCAGTTGCGGCAGTACCGTGTCTTCGAATCCGAAGATGCCGGGCCAAATGTCGGCACCGGCGGCCAGGGCAGCCAGCAGGTTCTCCCGGATCTCCGCCTTGACGCTGCGCTCACGGTGGCCGGAGGCTCGCAACTCGCCGAGGGTGCGCGGAAGGTCTTCGGAGCCGGTAAGGGGTGCAGTCACGCCCCCCACGCTACGACGGTTGTCGAGTCGCTGCTGCGTCGGTCAGCGTTCCGTCACACCCGCGGAGGAAGTCCGCAGGACAAGTCAGTGCGCGAAGTGCCGCGCACCGGTGAGGTATAGCGCGATACCCGCGGCGGCGGCCGCGGCGGTGACTTCGTCGTCGCGGACCGATCCACCCGGATGCACGACGGCCTTGACGCCGGCCGCCACGAGCACCTCGAGCCCGTCGGGGAACGGGAAGAACGCATCTGAGGCGGCGACCGCGCCACGCACCCGGTCGCCGCCGCGTTCGACTGCAAGCCGGGCCGCGTCGACCCGGTTCACCTGTCCCATCCCGACACCGATGGTGGCGCCGGCCGCGGCGATGACGATCGCATTGGACTTCACCGCCCGACAGGTGCGCCAGGCAAAAATCAGATCGGTCAGGGTGGCGTCGTCGACTGCAGTCCCGGCCGCCAGCGTCCAGGTGGCCGGATCATCCCCGGGCGCGTCGATCCCGTCGCGCTCCTGCATCAGCAGTCCGCCACCGATCTGGCGGATCTCCACGCCGCCCACCTCGGGTTCGCCGGCGATGAGCACCCGGATGTTCTTCTTGCCGGCCAGGATCGCCACCGCACCCTCTTCGTAAGCCGGCGCGATGATCACCTCGGTGAAGATCTCCGAAACCTG
>CAMDFY010000165.1 GCA_945897705.1 Bifidobacterium breve
ACTGAGTGGTCCTTACTGGAGAACCGCACGACTTGCGTCCAGAAATCCTGCTGGCCAGGGATGGCAGGCAACTGCTCTGCCGAAACGAACCCGGGCGTCCGTTCCAGGCAGGCCTGTACCTTCTCACTCCACAGCAGGTAGTCGGCGACCCGGTCGTCGTCGACCCGGCGAGTTGTCACAACGGCGACCTCAGCGGCCGTGCCGCCGGTGTTCGGGTACACCCGCTACCTCGTTCGTCCGGTCATGGTCAACACCTAACGCTCCCACGCGGCCGCGGGCAATTGGGCGCCCGCTTACTCGGCTCTCCAGGGTCGTAGTCGTCGCTGTGTTTGCGTCCCGTGTCGCGACATCTCCGCGGCGCTACCCGGCTATTCAGCTAGACGAAAATACGGTTCAACGGTGCCGCTGAGCTTGACGACCATGGGATTTCCGCGGCGATCTTTAGCGGTGGGGACTTCAACACGCACCCACCCTTCAGCCACGTTGTACTCGTAGACATTGGTTTTTTCGGCGCCGTTAAAGCGAATACCCACGCCGCGGCGGAGTGCCTCTTCGCTGTAGAAGGGGCTGTGCTGATCAATGGAGAGATGATTCGGTGGGACGTCGGTGCTCTGATCCTCGGACATGGTGGCTTTCGTCGAATGCTCGGTGGGTCGTGGGTCGTGGGTCGGGAACGTGCCCCTGCTACTCGCCGGTGAAGTTCGGCTCTCGTTTGGCGAACATCGCCGAGATGCCCTCCTTCAGATCCCTCGACGGTAGGAACGCGGAGTTCCACGCCGCCACGTAGCGCAGGCTGGCCGCGACGTCGGCGGTGCGCTGCTCGTCGAGGACGTCCTTGATGCCGCGGGTCACCAGGGGCGAGTTCGACGCGATCTCCGCGGCGGTGGCGTGTGCTGCGGCCAACGTCGCCTCGGCGTCGGGCAGCACCTCGTTGACCAGACCGATCTTCTCGGCGCGGCCTGCGTCGATGTCCTTGCCGGTCAGTGCCAACTCCCGCAGATGGCCATCGCTGAGAATGTAGGGCAGCCGGGCCAGGCTGCCGACGTCGGCGACGATCGACAACTTGACCTCGCGCACCGAGAATTTCGCATCGGCGCTGGCGTAGCGGATGTCCACCGCACTGATCAGGTCCACCCCGCCGCCGATGCACCAGCCGTGGATCGAGGCGATGGTCGGTGTCCGGCAGTCGGCCACGGCGGTGATGGACCGCTGCAGTGCCTTGAGGTGGGTGTGGAAGTCCATCCGCGGTCGCGCCGAGACGTCCGAGGCCATGGTGTCGGACAGCGTGTTGCCCATGGTGAGCAGGTTGAGGCCGAAGCAGAAGTTGTTGCCCGAACCGGTCAAAACGATCGCCCGGACTTCAGGGTCGGCGTCGAGGTCGGCGAAGACCACCGGCATTTCGGCCCAGAACTCCGGACCCATGGCGTTGCCCTTGCCCGGCCCGATCAGCGTGACCTGGGCGACATTGTCTTTGACCTCGACGTCGAGGGAATCGTGGGTGCTCATGGGTTCAGAGGCTACTCAGATGTACATCGCCGGGTCGATGTAGGTGGTCGGGTCCACCAACGGTTCCCGCTGCTTTTCGGTACGCGCGCGTATGACGGCTGGGATCCCGGTCGCGATCGAATCCGCCGGCACATCCTGGGTGACGACCGCGTTCGCGCCGACGGCGCTGTCATCACCGATGCGCACCGGACCCAGTATCTTGGCGCCAGCCCCGACGGTCACCCGATCGCCGAGGGTGGGATGACGTTTGCCCTGCTGCATGGTTCGTCCGCCGAGGGTCACCCCGTGATAGAGCATGACGTCGTCGCCGATCTCGGCGGTCTCTCCGATCACCACCCCCATACCGTGATCAATGAAGAACCGCCGGCCGATCCGCGCGCCCGGGTGGATCTCGATCCCGGTGAGGGACCGGGTGAGTTGGCTCAGAATTCGCGCGGGCCCGCGCAACGGCGGCGTCGACCACATTCGGTGGGCTAGCCGGTAGGACCAGATGGCGTGCAAACCGGAGTAGACGAGAGCGTTCTCCAGATCACCGCGCGCGGCGGGGTCGTGGCTTCGCGCGTTGCGCAGGTCCTCGCGCAGTGCCGACAGTAGTGTCACGGAGCGATCAGTCCCGGATGTCCTCGAAGAGCACCGTCGAGATGTAGCGCTCGCCGTAGTCGCAGACGATCGCCACGATGAGCTTGCCGGCGTTCTCCGGTCGCTTGGCCAATTCCAGTGCCGCCCAGACGATCGCGCCGGAGGAGATGCCGCCGAGGATGCCCTCCCGGGTGCCCAGATCCCGGGCCACCCGAATCGAGTCTTCCAGGCTGACGTCGATGATCTCGTCGTAGATCTCCCGATCGAGCACCTCGGGGACGAAGTTGGCGCCGATGCCCTGGATCTTGTGCGGGCCGGCTTTGCCCTCGGTCAGCAACGGTGAGTCGACGGGTTCGACCCCGACGATCTGCACGCCCGGTTTGCGGGTTTTGAGGACGTGGCCAACACCGGTCACCGTGCCGCCGGTGCCCACACCGGCGATGAAGATGTCGACCTTGCCGTCGGTATCGGCCCACACCTCCTCGGCCGTGGTCTTCTCATGAATCGCTGGGTTGGCCGGGTTGGCGAACTGATCGGCCGAGACCGCGTTGGGCGTCTCGGCGATGATCTGCTTGGCCCTGGCCACCGCTCCGGCCATGCCCTCCGACCCTGGGGTCAGGACGATCTCGGCACCGTAGGCGCGCAACATCACCCGGCGCTCGGTGGACATCGTCTCCGGCATGGTCAGGATCACCTTGTACCCGCGAGCAGCGCCCACCATCGCCAGGGCGATGCCGGTGTTGCCGCTGGTGGCCTCGACGATGGTGCCGCCGGGGGAGAGTTCACCGGAGCGTTCCGCGGCGTCGATGATCGCCACCCCGATACGGTCCTTGACGCTGTTGGCGGGGTTGTAGAACTCGAGCTTGACGACAACCTGCGCCCCGAGCCCTTCGGTCAGCCGGTTGAGTCGAACCAGTGGGGTGTGTCCGATCAACTCGGTGACGTCGCCGTAGATCCTGCCCATGGCTGATCCTCCTGGTGGGTTGCGTCTGAACTCGACGTTACCGGGTTGCGTCGCGGCGTCACGCGGCGGATTTGCCGATCAGGATCTGATCCAGTCGCCGGCGAAGCGCAGGAACGCGTCGTTCTCCTCTGGCGCGCCGATCGTCACCCGGACGCCGTCGCCGGGAAATGGGCGAACCAGCACCCGGGCCTCAGCGGCCTGCTGGGCGAATTCCACCGTGCGCTCGGCCAACGGCAGCCACACGAAGTTGGCCTGCGACGGCGGAAATCGGTACCCGAGGGAGGTGAGTTCAGCGCTGACCCGGCGGCGTTCGGCGACCACCGCGTCGGTACGGGCGAGCAGTTCATCGGCGGACTGCAGGGATGCGATCGCGGCGGCCTGGGCGAGGGTGCTGGCGGTGAACGGCACATAAACCTTGCCCAGCGCGGTGATCACCGCCGGATCGCCGACGGCGTAGCCGACCCGTAGCCCGGCCAGGCCGTAGGCCTTGGAAAAAGTCCGCAGCACGACCACATTGCGATGCTCGCGGGCCAGACCGAGACTGTCGGGCAGCAGACCGTCGCGGATGTACTCGGCATAGGCCTCGTCGATGACGACGAGGATGTCGGTGGGAACCGCGGCGACGAACCGGGCCAGCGCGTCGGGGTCGACGACGGTCGACGTAGGGTTGTTCGGATTGCAGATGAAGATCAGCCGGGTGGCATCAGTGATGGCGGCGGTCATCGCGTCAAGGTCGAAGGCGTGATCGCGCAGCGGTACCTGCACCGGGGTGGCACCGGCCACCCGCACCTGCAGCGGATACACCTCGAAGCTGCGCCAGCCGAACATCACCTCGTCGCCGGCCGCGGCGGTGATCTGAATCAGCTGCTGGCACAGGCTCACCGAGCCGCAACCGACGGCGATGTGCTCCGGGGCGAAGTCGACGTGTTTGGCCAGCTGCCCCCGCAGTTCCACATGCCCGTTATCCGGGTACCGGTTGAGGGAGTCGACGGCCGCTGAGATGGCGGCCCGGACGCTGGGCAGCGGGGCATCCACGGTCTCGTTGCTGGCCAGTTTGATGGCGCCCAACACGGTCTTCCCGGGCGTATATGCCGGAAGCTCGGCCAATTCCGGGCGGAGGCGAGCGGTCACCGCGCTGAGTCTAGGCGGGACCCCGGCCGGACCGGAATCGGATCAGGACGGCTTTGCCATGGGTTATCGGGCCTGTGTACGCTCTCGATGGTTCGGGAGGCGTGCCAGAGCGGCCGAATGGGACTCACTGCTAATGAGTTGTCCCCCTTAAAGGGGACCGGAGGTTCAAATCCTCTCGCCTCCGCCGCGGCTGACACGTCGGCCACGAACAACTGAATACGGCGCCCGTAGCTCAACGGATAGAGCATCTGACTACGGATCAGAAGGTTAGGGGTTCGAATCCCTTCGGGCGCACCATCTAGCTGTATTACTTCGGTTGATGCTTGCCATTTCGTCTCCGGCTGATGCTTGACGTTGTTTCGGCTGATGCTTGACAGCTACTTCGGCTGATCCTTGACACTCCCGTTTATGAGGGAGATCAGTGTGGCTGAGCAGAGGTATCAGGCCGTGTTGGCGGTCATCAGTGATGGGTTGTCGATTTCGCAGGTGGCCTCCAAGGTCGGGGTGTCGCGGCAGACGGTGCATGCGTGGCTGGCCCGGTATGAGGCCGAGGGCCTGGAGGGGCTCACGGATCGGTCGCATCGGCCTGAGAGTTGTCCGCATCAGATGCCGGCACGTGTCGAGGCGGCGGTGTTGGAGTTGCGGCGGTCGCGGCCGTATTGGGGTCCGCGGCGGCCGGTGTTCGAGTTGGCCAAACGCAAGGTGGCTCCGCTGCCCTCGGAGTCGGCGGTGTACCGGGCGCTGCTGCGGGCCGGGATGATCGATCCGGCACTGCGGGATCGACGATCGCGGAAGTGGAAGCGCTGGGAGCGCGGGGCGCCGATGGAGTTGTGGCAGATGGATATCGTCGGCGGGTTCCCTCAGGGTGTTCTACGACGTCTCCGACCTGTGTACCGCGCTCCGCGCGTCCTGGCCGATCTGCGCGAGGACGGGGTGACGATCTCACGCAAGGCAGCCACCGCCAACGTCTCGAATCCCGGGATGTACTTGTGCTCGTGTAACGCTACGCGGTACACTTGGGCTTGTGATCCAGTCGTTCGCCGACAAGGACACCGAGA
>CAMDFY010000166.1 GCA_945897705.1 Bifidobacterium breve
CAGCGGCCGCGGGCGGTGACCACGCCCCACGGCTCGACGGTGCGAACCGTGAAGGGGTCGACGGGGCTGGGCCGGTGCTGGAACCGGACCGCCTGCTGTGCGTCGATGGCGGAGAAGAGAACTCCCAATACCTCCTCCGAGCCCCGCAAGCCGGCCGCCCCGGCGCCTGTGGTGATGGCGACTCCGACGGCGGGGTCCACGTCGATGCCGGCGGCCCGGAGTTTGAGCAGTGCGCTCTGGGTGGCCGTGATGCGCTCCGGGGACTCCCACAGCGTGGTCGCTACCGCCACCGCCGCCGCTTCGTCGGCGGTGAGGTCGATATCCGGCAGTGCATAGGCGTCCGGGGTGATGCGATAGCCCTCAGCCGGGTCGAATGCCGAGATACGGCCGGTCTCCACCGGAATCCCAAGATCGCGCAACTCGCTCTTGTCGCGTTCGAACATCCGCGAGAACGCCTCGTCGGTGGGGCAGTCTGCGTAGCCGGCGACGTTGGCCCGGATTCGCTCGGCGGTCAGATAGCCGCGCGTCGACAGCAACGCGATGACCAGGTTCATCAGCCGTTCGACTTTGGACACCGCCACGGGCCCAACCTTAGCGGCATTCCGGGCGGCAACCGGTGCGCTTACATACTGGCGATAAGTCGCTTCACGCGTTCATCGCTGGACCGGAACGGGTCCTTGCACAACACCGTGCGCTGCGCCTGGTCGTTGAGCTTCAGGTGCACCCAGTCGACGGTGAAATCCCGGCCGGCTTCCTGGGCGGCGGCAATGAACTCACCGCGAAGCTTGGCCCTGGTGGTCTGCGGTGGGGTGTCGACGGCGGCCTCGATCTCCTCGTCGGTGGTGACCCGCGCCGCCAGGCCCCGGCGCGCGAGCAAATCAAAGACTCCCCGGCCGCGTTTGATGTCGTGGTAGGCGAGATCGAGTTGACTGATTTTCGGGTGGGACAAATCCATGGTGTAGCGGTCCTGGTAGCGCTCAAACAGCTTGCGCTTGATCACCCAGTCGATCTCGGTGTCGACCTTGGCGAAATCCTGGCTCTCGACCGCATCCAGTTGCCGTCCCCACAGGTCGACCACCTGATTGATCTGGGTATTCGGTTCTCGGGACTGCAAATACTCGACGGCGCGGGAGTGGTACTCGCGCTGGATATCCAGCGCGCTGGCCTGCCGGCCGCCGGCCAGTCGGACCGGCCGGCGGCCGGTCAGATCATGGCTGACCTCGCGGATGGCCCGGATCGGGTTGTCCAGGGCGAAGTCGCGGAACGGCACCCCGGCCTCGATCATCTCCAGCACGAGCGCGGCGGACCCGACCTTCAGCATCGTGGTCGTCTCGCTCATGTTGGAGTCCCCCACGATCACGTGCAGGCGCCGGTATTTCTCGGCGTCGGCATGGGGTTCGTCGCGCGTATTGATGATCGGACGCGACCTGGTGGTGGCGCTGGAGACGCCCTCCCAGATGTGCTCGGCGCGCTGGGAAAGGCAGAACGCCGCGGCCTTCGGGGTCTGCAGTACCTTCCCCGCGCCGCAGATAAGTTGCCGGGTGACCAGGAACGGCAGCAGCACATCAGAAATCCGGGAGAACTCACCGGCCCGCACAATCAGGTAATTCTCGTGGCAGCCGTAGGAGTTGCCGGCCGAATCGGTGTTGTTCTTGAACAGATAGATGTCCCCGCCGATGCCCTCATCGGCAAGCCGCTGCTCGGCGTCGACCAGCAAGTCCTCCAGCACTCGCTCACCCGCGCGGTCGTGGGTGACCAACTGGATTAGGTTGTCGCACTCCGCGGTGGCGTACTCGGGGTGGCTGCCCACGTCGAGGTATAGCCGTGCCCCGTTGCGCAGGAACACGTTGGAACTGCGGCCCCAGGACACGACACGGCGAAACAGATAGCGAGCAACTTCATCGGGGCTGAGCCGACGGTGGCCGTGGAATGTGCAGGTGACTCCGAACTCGGTCTCAATGCCCATGATTCTGCGCTGCACAACGCTGAGCGTACTGGGTGTCCTGCCGCAGTGTCCTATCCTGCCGTGGCGTCAGCCACGCGCCTCCCGGCCTGCCGGTGCCCGCCGGGCGGTCTTCAGTAGGGAGCAACATCAGCGGGCATCGCTGAAATCACCTGAGCAAATCGACAATACCGGCGTGGGATCGCCGTCGCGGCCCGGCAATCACTACGCTGGCCGCTATGCATTCCGTGGGTCTCCGACGGCGGGTGAGGATTGTTGTGCTGTCGCTGTTGGCGGTGGCCGTCGTGGCGCTGAGTTGGCTGGCCCCGGGCCGGCTGGCACCGGGTTGGCTGGCCCCGGAGCACGAGTCACCACCACCGGCGTCGACCCGGCCGGTGAATAACATCTCCTACCAGCAGTGCGCACCGGAATTCTGGGCGGCACCCAACTACGGCACCCGCGCTCTGACCTACGTCTGCACGCGCTGATCAGTCGTCCGGCGCACCCACTGGATCGGAACCGGCGGCGGGTTCGATCGTGGTCGACGATTCGGACGCGGAATCCGGCAGCATCGTTGCCAGTGTCGGCCGGGCGATGCGCCGGAACGCCCGGCGCGGACGATTGGCGTCGAGAATCGCGACCTCCAGAGTCGCCGGTCCGAGTGCCCGCGGTTCGGCCGCCGGGGTGGCATTGCCGGCGGTGCTCGCGATACCCACCTGCAGGGCCCCCACGGCGATGCGGATGGCTTCCTCCAATTCGGCATTCGCCGAGTAGGTCTCCTTCAGCGCGTTCGCGATCGGCTCGGTGGTCCCGCCCATCACCACGAAATCGGGCTCGTCAGCGATCGACCCGTCGTAGGTGATCCGGTAGATCTCCGGCGCTTTGGTCTCCCCGTGGTGCGCCACCTCTGCTACACACAGTTCAACCTCATAGGGCTTGGCCTGTTCGGTGAAGATCGTGCCCAGCGTCTGGGCGTATACATTGGCCAGTTGCCGACCGCTGACATCACGGCGGTCGTAGGCGTAGCCGCGGGTGTCGGCGTACTGAATTCCACCGCGCCGGAGGCTGTCGAACTCGTTGAATCGACCGACCGCGGCGAACCCCACCCGGTCGTAGATCTCGCTGACTTTCTGCAGCGACCGCGACGGGTTCTCGGCGACGAACAGCACGCCGCCCGCGTAGGCCATCACCACCACACTGCGGCCCCGGGCAATGCCCTTGCGCGCCAGTTCCGAGCGCTCCCGCATCGCCTGCTCAGGAGAGATGAAATAAGGGAAACTCATGAATCCGCCCGGGGCGCAACGTTACTCGGACCGGAACCCGGACCGAACTCGTCTATGCGCGTGCGCGCCGCGATCACATCGCGGGCCAGCCGCTCGACACGCTCCCCCGACACCTCCTGTGCGCCATCAGCGCCGATGGTCACCGCCGTCGGGAAGATGCCCCGGACCAGATCCGGCCCACCGGTCGCGGAGTCGTCATCGGCCGCGTCATAGAGCGACTCGATGGCCACCTTCAATGCCGAGTCCGCATCGGTCACAGCGGGATACAGCTTCTTCATCGATGCCTTGGCGAACAGGGAGCCCGAGCCCACCGCCTGATACCCCTCGTCCTCGATGTGCCAACCGCCGGCGGCGTCAAAGGACACGATGCGGCCGGCCGCGTTGGCGTCAGGGTCGGCGAGGTCGTAACCAACCAGAAGCGGGAGTGCGACAAAACCCTGCAACGCGGCGCCGAGGTTGCCCCGCACCATGATCGCCAACCGGTTGACTTTCCCGGCGAACGTCATGGGCACGCCCTCGAGCTTTTCGTAATGTTCGAGTTCGACCGCGTACAGGCGGGCAAACTCGACCGCCAGGGCCGCGGTGCCGGCGATGCCGGTCGCGGTGTAATCGTCGGTGATGTAAACCTTCTGCACATCGCGGCCGGCGATCATGTTGCCCTGGGTGGAACGCCGGTCCCCGGCGATCAGCACCCCGCCCGGGTATCGCAGCGCGACGATGGTGGTGCCGTGCGGCAGCGAATCACCGGCGCGGGCACCGTCTGCGGTGCCGCCGACCGGAAGCAACTCCGGGGCCTGCCGGCGCAGGAACTCCGAGAACGACGAGGTTCCGGAGAAGGATGAGGTCTCGTTGGCGGCCAGTCGATCAGAAAACGACCAGCTCACTGGCCGCCCTTTTGGACGTAGGCGCGCACGAAGTCCTCGGCGTTCTCCTCGAGCACATCGTCGATCTCATCGAGCAGGTCGTCGGTCTCGGCGGCCAGTTTCTCGCGGCGTTCCTGCCCGCCGGCCCCGCTGCCGGAGACGTCGTCGTCCTCGCCGCCACCGCCGCCACGCTTGGTCTGTTCCTGCGCCACCGCTGCCTCCTGCTCCCGTCACGCGGACCGGCATCAACCCTGGACCGCCGCTGACCACCCTACCGTTCGGTGCGGGCTGGACCGTCCCGTGGTCAGCTGGTCAACTGCGCGACGAGTTCCGCCGCGCTGTCCACCGAGTCCAGCAGTGCGCCGACGTGAGCTTTGCTGCCACGCAGCGGCTCGAGTGTCGGTATCCGTACCAGCGAGTCGCCGCCGAGGTCGAAAATGACCGAGTCCCAGCTGGCGGCGGCGATATCGGCACCGAATCGGCGCAGGCATTCCCCGCGGAAGTAGGCCCGGGTGTCCGTCGGCGGGTTGTCCACGGCATCGAGTACTTGCTGTTCTGTGACCAGCCGCTTCATCGAGCCGCGCGCCACCAGCCGGTTGTACAGCCCCTTGTCCAACCGCACATCGGAGTACTGCAAGTCGACCAGCTGCAGCCGCGGAGCCGACCAGGTCAGGTTCTCCCGCTGCCGGAAACCCTCGAGCAGCCGCAACTTGGCGGGCCAATCCAGCAACTCCGCACATTCCATTGGATCGCGTTCCAGCAAATCCAGAACCTCTGCCCAGGTCTCGACGACGTGGGCCGCGCGCGGGTCCGGATCACGGCCGGCCAGCATCGCGGCCACCCGCTCCAGATAGATGCGCTGCAACGCCAGAGCGGTAAGTTCGCGGCCGTCGGCGAGAGCCACCGTCGCACGCAACGACGGGTCGCGACTGACCACATGGACGGCGTGCACCGGCCGCGCCAGCGTCAGGTCACTGAGATCGACACCGGCCTCGATCAGATCCAGTACCAGCGAGGTAGTGCCCACCTTCAGATAGGTGGAGGTTTCCGCGAGGTTGGCATCACCGATGATCACGTGCAACCGGCGGTATTTGTCGGCGTCGGCATGCGGTTCGTCGCGGGTGTTGATGATTCCCCGCTTGAGCGT
>CAMDFY010000167.1 GCA_945897705.1 Bifidobacterium breve
TACACCGTCCACGCCGAAGTCGAGAACACTCGTCGCAACCGGATGCTGGCCGCCACTCCGCTGCTGGCCCTGTCGATTGTCGTGGTCGTGCTGTCGGTCGGGTCGATGACCAAGGGGTTCGCGCAGCGCTACCCGGCCTACACCACCGGGAAAGCGAACCTTGCGGCCCTGAGTTCGGGCCTGTCTGGCACGAGTTGCGCAATGGCCGACGACGTCCTGGTTGAGGCCGACACCAACGCGGGGATGCTGCAGGTAGCCCCCGGACAGCAGTGGGGACGGTACGGACCGCTGGGCGGCGAAAAGCCGATCGGCTTCACTCCCAACGGCATCAGTGAGAACCTGGACCCAATCGCACCGTTCATCGCCAACCCCGGGACCGTCAACTCTGACGGCTCGCCGGACAAGCCGAGCTTCGGGATCGCTTTCTCCGGCGGCACCGGAGGTGGCTACGGACCCGTCGGTGTCAACGGCTCAAAGGTGTTCCTGCCGTTCGGGCTTGACCCCAAAACCACACCGGTGATGGGCAGCTACAAGGAGAACACGCTCGCAGCCAAGGTGACCTCGGCCTGGTACGAACTACCGGCGCGTTCGCCGAATCGACCGCTGGTGACCGTCGCCGCGGCCGGCGCAATCTGGTACTACGACGACGAGGGCGAGTTTCACTACGGGCAGTCACTGAAGCTTCAGTGGGGAGTTCGGCGCCCGGACGGCAGCTTCGCGCCGTTGGACAAGGTGCAGCCGATCGACACCACCGAACAGAAAGCCTGGCGCAATCTGCGTTTCCCACTAGCGTGGGCACCGCCGGAGGCGAACGTCGCCCGGATTGTGGCCGACGATCCGAACCTGAGTTCGGATCAGTGGTTCGGATTCACCCCGCCGCGGGTGCCGACGCTGGAATCGGCGCAGGAATATCTCGGCGACCAGACGCCGGTTCTGATGGACATCGCCACCGCCGCGAACTTCCCCTGTCAGCGTCCGTTCGCTGAGCGGTTCGGGGTGGCTGAACTTCCGCGTTACCGGATCCTGCCCAACCTCAAGCAGGTGGTGGTGTCGTCGAACATGTGGCAGTCCGCGCGGGCGGGCGGGCCGTTCCTGTTCATTCAGGCCCTGCTCACCACGGCGACGGTGCCGACCTACCTGCGTGACGACTGGTACCGCGATTGGGGGGCGATCGAACGCTACGTCCGGGTGGTGCCTGCGGCGCAATCACCCGACGCGGTGATCGACGAGGGTTCCAAGCGAGTACTCGGCTGGAGCCGCAACGGACCGATCAGGGCGCTCCCATGAATCGAGATATGACGCGGGCCCTCCAGTCCGGCACACGCGACGCGGCCGACGACGTGAAGATCACCCGGTGGGTGGCCACGATCGCCGGTCTGCTGGGTTTTGTGCTGTCAGTCCTTACACCGCTACTGCCGGTGGTGCAGACCACCGCGACACTGAACTGGCCACAGGACGGGAAACTCAACAACGTCAGCGCGCCGCTGATCTCACAGGCACCGGTATCACTCGATGTCACGGTGCCGTGCGAGGTGATCCGAGGGATGCCGGCGAAGGGCGGTCTGGTGCTCGGCCTGGCACCGCCGGAAGGCAAAGATGCGGCATTGAATTCGTTGTTCTTCACCCTCACCGCCAAGCGGGTGGACATCACCGATCGCAACGTCGTCGTCGCCAGTGTGCCGCGCAGCGAGGTCGACTCGCCGAATTGTCAGCGCATCGAGATCACGTCATCAGAAGCAGGCACCTACGCCATGTTTGTGGGCCTGCCACCGAGCACCACGGATCAGGAACAGGATGAGGACTCGGCCCAGACCGGCTACCGGGATTTGCGCAGCGGGTTTAAAGACCCCAACCTGCGGCCCGCGATCGTCGGCGTCTTTACCGATCTGACCGGGCCCGCGCCACCCGGCTTGAGTGTCACGGCCACCATTGACACCCGGTTCTCCAGCGGACCGACGGCGATCAAACTCGCGGCGATGTTGCTGGCCATGGCCGCCACCGCGATCGCGCTTGCGGCTCTGTGGCGGCTCGACCGACTCGACGGTCGCCGCATGCGCTCTCTGGTCCCCGAACGCTGGCGCACGTTCACCTCCGTCGATGTGACGGTGGTGACCAGCTTCCTGGTCTGGCATGTGTTGGGTGCCAACTCATCTGACGACGGCTACATCCTCGGGATGGCACGGGTCGCCGACAATGCCGGATACATGTCCAACTACTTCCGGTGGTTCGGCAGCCCCGAAGACCCGTTTGGCTGGTATTACAACGTGCTGGCGTGGATGACGCATGTCAGCGATGCGAGCATCTGGATCCGACTGCCCGATCTGGTGTGCGCGCTGGTGTGCTGGCTGCTGCTGTCCCGCGAAGTCCTGCCCCGATTGGGTCCTGCCGTTGTCGGCAGCAGACCGGCACTGTGGGCGGCCGGCCTGGTCTTGCTGGCCGCGTGGATGCCGTTCAACAACGGCCTTCGGCCCGAGGGTCAGATCGCCACCGGGGCGTTGATCACCTATGTGTTGATCGAACGGGCGATCAGCTCCGGTCGGCTCACACCGGCCGCGCTGGCCATCCTTACTGCTGCGTTCACCCTGGGCATCCAGCCGACCGGGTTGATCGCTGTGGCGGCACTGATCGCCGGCGGCCGCCCCATCCTGCGGATCCTCGCGCGCCGTCGCGCGGTGGTGGGCACCTGGCCACTGGTGGCCCCGTTGCTCGCCGTCGGCACGATTGTGCTCACGGTGGTCTTCGCCGATCAGACACTCGCCACCGTGCTCGAGGCGACCCGCATTCGCACCGACATCGGTCCGAGCCAGGCCTGGTACACCGAGAACCTGCGTTACTACTACCTGATCCTGCCGACGGTCGACGGCTCACTTTCGCGACGCTTCGGTTTCCTCATCACCGCGCTGTCGCTGTTCGTTTCCATGTTCATCATGTTGCGCCGCAAGAAGGTTGCCGGTGTGGCACGCGGTCCGGCCTGGCGTCTGATGGGCGTCATCTTCGCGACGATGTTCACCCTGATGTTCACGCCGACGAAGTGGGTCCATCACTTCGGGCTGTTCGCCGCCGTCGGTGCGGCGATGGCCGCCCTGGCGACGGTGCTGGTGTCGCGCAGTGTCCTGCGTTGGTCGCGCAACCGGATGACCGTCGTGACGGCGGTGCTGTTCCTGCTCGCTCTGTGCTTCGCCACCACTAACGGTTGGTGGTACGTGTCGAGTTACGGCGTGCCGTTCAACAACGAGATGCCCCGCATCGGCGGCATCAGCGTCAGCCTGATCTTCTTCGCGCTTTTCTTGATCTCCGCGCTTTACACCGGCTGGCTGCACTTCGCCTCCCGGGAGCACGGCGAGGGCCGCGTCGTCCGGGTGCTCACGGCCGCGCCGATACCGGTGGCGGCTGGATTCATGGTGCTGGTGTTCATCGCGTCCATGACGGCGGGCGTGGTGCGCCAGTATCCGACCTACTCCAACGCACTGGCCAATATCCGGTCGTTGTCCGGGGGTTGCGGACTCGCCGACGATGTGCTCGTCGAACCCGACACCAATGTCGGATTCATGACCCCACTGTCCGGCGACTACGGACCGCTTGGCCCGCTCGGCGGCACCAACCCGGTCGGGTTCACCCCCAACGGTGTGCCGGAACATATTGTGGCCGAGGCAATTCGGGTTCTTAACCCGACACCCGGCATCGATTACGACTGGGAAGCGCCGGTCAAACTCGACAAAGCCGGGATCAACGGCTCGAAAACTCCGCTTCCGTACGGATTAGATCCGGATCGCGTACCGGTGGCCGGCAGCTACGTTGGCACGGCCCAGAAGGAGAGTCTGCTGACGTCGGCCTGGTATCTCCTGCCCGCCGCGGCCGATCAGCCTCTGGTGGTGGTGACCGCCGCCGGCACCATCGGCGGTAACAGCGTGCTCAAGGGAAAGACCGACGGCCAGACCATCGAGTTGGAGTACGCCAGACCCGGCCCTGGCGGCGATCTGGTTCCGGCCGGCCGGGTGCAACCCTACGACCTGGGCCCGGCCCCATCCTGGCGAAATCTGCGTTACCCGCGATCGGCAATCCCCGCCGATGCGACTGCGGTGCGGATCGTGGCCGAGGATCGGTCACTGTCCCTGGGCGACTGGATCGCCGTCACCCCGCCGCGCGTGCCCCGGCTGCTCTCCGTGCAGGACTACGTCGGATCCACCCAGCCCGTGCTGATGGACTGGGCGGTGGGCCTGGCCTTCCCATGCCAGCAGCCGATGTTGCACTCCAACGGTGTCACCCAGGTGCCGAAGTTCCGGATCACACCGGACTACACCGCCAAGAAGCAGGACACCGACACCTGGGAGGACGGCCGCAACGGTGGCCTCCTCGGAATCAGCGACGTGATGCTGCGGGCCCACGTCATGGCGACTTATCTGTCCGAGGACTGGGGCCGCGACTGGGGATCGCTGCGCAGGTTCGACACCATCCTCGATGCCGAGCCGGCGCAGATCGAGTTAGGAACCGCGACCCGCAGCGGGCTGTGGTCGCCCGGTCGGATCCGCATCAAGGCCTAGCCCGAACCCGCCGACCGTTACTCCAGAGCGACAGCGGGCATCGAGCGGCGCGCTGGAGTAACGCTCGGCGCAGAAATTACAGCCCCACCTCCGCGGAGACGGCCGCCGGCGTCACCGCGAGAATCGGTGCGCCGACAGTCGTTTCGCCGTCAGCGGTTTGCTCCACCGATCCAAATTTCTTTGAATTCAAGATGATGATCGGGGTAGTCAGTGGATAACCGGCAGCTTCGATGACCTTGCGGTCGAAGGTGACGAGCGGGGTTCCAGCGGAGACCCGATCGCCCTTGGCGACGTGCACGTCGAATCCTTCGCCCTTGAGTTTGACGGTGTCGATACCGATATGGATCAGCACCTCGACACCGCTGTCCAACAGCAGGCCGAAGGCGTGGCCGGTCGGCTGCGCGGCGACCACCACGCCCGCGCCGGGCGCATACGCGGTGTTTCCGGACGGAATCACCGCGATTCCCGGACCCAGGATTCCCTTGCCGAACACCGGATCGGGAACGTCACTCAGCGCGATGATGGTTCCTTCCAGCGGCGAGAGAATCTCGGTGGTGACGCCGACATCGCCGGCTGCCTTGGTCGCGGCGGCGGCGACGAGGGTATCCGGGCTGGCCTCACCCATCGGACCTTCGAGGTCGGCGACTGACACCCCTGCCGCCGCCGCCGCAGCGGCTTGCTCGGGTGTGCGGT
>CAMDFY010000168.1 GCA_945897705.1 Bifidobacterium breve
CGCGGGGAGAGGCTGCGGCATCGCCGGCGCCGCCAATCAACGCAGTCCCCCCGAGTGCGGCGGTGAGGACGCCGACCCACAGCCACCGAGCGCCCGGCGCGACGCGCACCCCGCGCTTCATCACAATCCCTGTGAGGTACATCTGTTGACCGTGAGGTACATCTGTTGAACAGTATTACGACCCACCGCAACGTGGAGCGAAAGACAGTGGTCTGACCCGGTCAGACCATCGCGCGACGGCCGGCCAGGGCACGACCCAGTGTCAGTTCGTCGGCGAACTCGAGGTCGCCGCCCATCGGCAGCCCGGACGCAATGCGGCTGACGGTCAGACCCGGGATGTCGCGCAGGATGCGTAGAAGATAGGTGGCGGTGGCCTCGCCCTCGGTGTTGGGATCGGTCGCGATGATCACCTCGGTAATGTCCACCCCGTCGACGCGCTCCCCAATCCGGTTGAGCAACTGGCGAATTCGCAACTGGTCGGGGCCGATTCCCGAAAGTGGATCTAGCGCCCCGCCCAGAACGTGATAGCGGCCGCGGAACTCCCGGGTGCGCTCGACAGCCTGCACATCCTTGGGCTCCTCGACCACGCACACCAGGGTGCCGTCACGCCGGGCGTCGGCGCAGATCCGGCAGCGCTCGGCGTCGGAAACGTTGCCGCACACCTCACAGAACTGGACGCCATCGCGTACCCGGGCGAGCACCGCGGTGAGCCGATCGATATCGGGAGGCTCAACCGAGAGCAGATGGAAGGCGATCCGCTGGGCACTCTTGGGCCCGATGCCCGGCAGCTTGCCGAACTCGTCGATCAGATCCTGAACCGGGCCTTCAAACATGACGGATCAAGTCAGGACTCCGGAAGCGGACGGCCGCTTGCGGCGGCCAACGGACCAAGAATCGTCTTCACCGTGTCGCGCATGTTCTCGGCGGCATCGTCGAGTGCGCCGATGATCAGGTCTTGCAGGGTCTCGACGTCAGCGGGGTCCACGACACTGGGGTCGACTCGCACCGAGACCACTTTGCCCTGGCCGTTGAGGGTCACCTCGACCAGACCACCACCGGCCTGGCCCTGGACCTCGGTCTGAGCGATCTGCTGCTGGGCGGCGAGCAGGTGCTGCTGCATGTGCTGGGCCTGAGCCAGGGCCGATTGCAGATCGCCCAGGGCCTGCTGGGCCTGCTGGGCCTGCTGGGCCTGCTGGGCCTGCCTGCCGAAAGCGCCCAGATCACCGGGGTCGCCGGGGGTTATGCCGGGTTGCATGACGGTCTCCTTGCAGTGCGGTCTCGAGTTCGTTGCGGCTTGGCGTTTCACCCGCCGGTGACTTCCCAGCCTAGACGCCGAGGGTTTACCGTGACGCCCGTGCTCAAGAACGCCCCCGGTCGTGTCGTCGCTGCGACAGCTATCGGCCTCTTGCTAGCAACGACGTCGCTGGCAGCACCCGATTCCCACGCCGCACCCGGCAGCGTCGCCGGCATGATCGTGTTCCTCGACCCGGGCCACAACGGCGCCAACGACGCCTCCATGACCCGGCAGGTGCCGAACGGCCGGGGCGGCACCAAGGACTGCCAAACCACCGGCACCGCCACCGAGAGCGGCTACGCCGAACACACCTTCAACTGGGACACCGTGCTGCGGATCCGGGCGGCGCTGAGCCAATTCGGGGTTCGCACCGCGATGTCCCGCGGCAACGATGACGCCGTCGGGCCCTGCGTCGACGAACGCGCCGCAATGGCCAACGCCCTCTCCCCCAACGCGGTGGTGTCGATCCACGCCGACGGCGGTCCGCCCACCGGGCGCGGTTTCCACATCCTGTACTCCAACCCCCCGCTGACTCAGACCCAGGCCGGACCGTCGGTACAGTTTGCCCGGATCATGCGCGATCAACTGTCCAACTCCGGCATTCCGCCGGCGACCTACATCGGGACCGACGGACTCAACCCGCGCGCCGACATCGCCGGGTTGAACCTCGCGCAGTACCCGTCGATTCTCGTGGAGCTGGGCAATATGAAGAACCCCGTGGACTCGACGCTGATGCAGAGCGAAGAGGGGCGCCAGAAGTACGCGAACGCCGTCGTCTCGGGGGTGGTCGCGTTCCTGCAGACGCAGGCGCCCAAAACCTACTAGGCCCAGCCCGAGCTAGCCGTCGATTCGGCGGGCACCGAGTTCACTCTGCAACAGTTCCAGCGCCACCTCTTCGGGATCACGCCGGGGTGCAGCGTCATCGACGGTGCCCACCTCGGCGATCATGTTGTCCTCTTCGGCTCGCTGCGTGTCCGCGGGATCCGCACCGGCCGCCGATGGCAACGCCGCATCCCCCGCCGGTTCGCCGACGCCGAACTCGCATCGCACTCGCCAATCCACGCCCAGAGCGTCCTTGAGAGCGTCGCGGATCACATCGATGTTGCGCTGCTCGCTCAGTCGCTTGGCAAGCGGGGCGGACTCATGGGCCAAGGTCAACGTGTCTTCTGCTACCGCCCGCACGACCGCGCCGGCAAGCAGTGCCTCGGTGCTGCGGCTTCGTTCGCGCACCTTTTCCCGAATGGTGGGCCACATGCTGCGCACCGACGTCGCGCTCAACTCGGCCGTTCCCGCCACCGCAGCAGGCGTGCGCGCGGCCTCAGGCTCCGGTTCAGCCCTGATGCGAGGCGCGGGCTCAGGCTCGGGTTCGGGCTCGGGTTTGGGTTTGGGCTCGGGTTCGGGCTTGGGCGTTGGCGTAGGTAGAGGCGGGGGGGCCGCCGCCGGTGGAACCGATTCGGCCTGCGGCGGTGTCGCTGGGGTCGCCTTCGGCGCGGGCGCCGGAATCTTGCGCGCGTAGCGCTTCTCAGAGCCCTGCAGGTCTGGCGTCTTGACGGCCGCACTCATCGCGGCCTCGCCGGCGGGGATCGAGATATCCAGGCGGGTCTCGATTCGCTCGACGCGTTGCAGCAGCGCCGACTCGGTATCACTCGCTGAGGGCAGCAACAGGCGGGCGCACACCACCTCCAGCAACAGCCGCGGTGCGGTCGCGCCGCGCATCTCCCCTAACCCGGCATGCACCACCTCGGCATAACGGGCCAGCGTGGCGGGACCGACCCGGTCGGCCTGCTCGCGCATCCGGTCGAGCACATCATCGGGAGCGTCGACGACACCTCGGCTTGCGGCATCCGGAACGGCCTGCAGCACAATGAGATCGCGAAACCTCTCCAGCAGATCAACGGCGAACCGGCGCGGGTCGTGTCCGGCGTCGATCACCGATTCGATCGCACCGAACAGCGCGCCGGCGTCTCCGGCGGCGAGCGCATCGACCGCATCATCGATCAGGGCGACGTCGGTGACGCCCAGCAGCGCCAGTGCCCGTGGGTAGTGCACCCGATTGCCGTCGGCGCCGGCCAGTAGTTGGTCCAGGACGCTGAGGGTGTCGCGGGGTGAACCCCCGCCGGCCCGGATGACGAGCGGAAACACCGGATCGTCGACCTCAACGTCCTCGGAGGCCAGAATTCGCTCGATGAGACCGCGCATCGTGCGCGGTGCCAGCAGCCGGAACGGGTAGTGGTGGGTGCGCGAGCGGATGGTCGGCAGCACTTTCTCCGGCTCGGTGGTGGCGAACACGAAGATCAAGTGTTCGGGTGGTTCCTCGACGATCTTCAGGAGCGCGTTGAACCCGGCGGTGGTGACCATGTGCGCTTCGTCGATGATGAAGATGCGGTAGCGCGACTGCGCCGGAGCGTAGAACGCTCGATCGCGAAGTTCTCGGGTGTCGTCCACCCCGCCGTGGCTGGCCGCGTCGAGTTCGACGACGTCGACCGAGCCACCCCCGTTAGGGGCCAGGGCCACACACGAATCGCACACCCCGCACGGCGCCGGGGTGGGGCCCTGCTCGCAGTTCAGCGACCGGGCCAGGATGCGCGCCGAGGACGTCTTGCCGCAGCCCCGAGGCCCGGAGAACAGATAGGCGTGATTGATTCGCCCAGCCGACAGCGCCGTCGACAGCGGTTCGGTGACGTGTTCCTGCCCCACCACCTCCGCAAAGGTGGCCGGGCGGTATTTCCGGTAAAGCGCCACCTCAGCAGGTTAACGACTGCCGGTGACGGCGTCGGCGTCCCGGAGGGATTCGGTCGCGGCCAGCAGTGCGCAGGTCGCCAGGCCGTCGATGGCCGGGGCCAGATCGGTGATGGTCGGGAAACTCGGCGCTATCCGGATGTTCTTGTCGTCGGGATCTTTCCGATAGGGGAACGACGCACCCGCCTCGGTCACGGCGATCCCGGCGTCCTTGGCCAACGCCACCGTTCGCGCGGCGGTGCCGGGCAGCACGTCGAGGCTGATGAAGTAGCCGCCCTTGGGTTCGGTCCACGACGCGATCCCGGACTCGGACAGCCGTTTATCGAGAATGTCCAGTGCCAGTGCGAACTTCGGGGCAAGCACCCGTTGGTGGCGCAGCATATGCAGTCGCACCCCGTCGGCGTCGCCGAAGAATCGGAGATGGCGCAGTTGATTCACCTTATCGGGCCCGATCGACTTCTTGCCGGCGTACTGCAGGTACCAGGCGATGTTGCCCAGCGAACCGCCGAAGAAGCTCACGCCCGCCCCGGCAAAGGTGATCTTAGAGGTCGAGGAGAACACGTAGGGCCGGTTCGGGTGACCTGCGGCGGCGGCCAGGCCCAGAACGTCCACCTGGCGGGGAAAGTCCGACGTCAGGGTGTGGACTGCGTAGGAGTTATCCCAGAACAGCCGGAAATCCGTTGCGGCGGTGCGCATCTGGACAAGCCGGCGCACGGCATCCCACGAATAAACGGTACCGGTGGGATTGGAGAAGAGCGGAACACACCACATTCCCTTGATCGCCGGGTCGGCCGCCACGAGTTCCTCGACCAAATCGGTGTCGGGCCCGTCGTCGCGCATCGGGACGGCGATCATTTCGATACCCAGGCTCTCGGTGATCGCGAAATGCCGGTCATATCCCGGCGACGGGCAGAGGAACTTCACCGCGGGCTCACTGATCCAGGGCCTCGGCGAATCCACACCGCCGTGCAGCATCGAAAACACCGCGATGTCGTGCATCAGTTCCAAACTGGAATTGTTCGCAGCGATCAGGTTGGGCACACCAATGCCCAGTAATTCCCCGAAGACTGCGCGCAGACCGGGCAGTCCGTGCAGGCCACCGTAATTACGGGTGTCGGTGCCGTCGTCGTCGCGGTAGTCCCCACTGCCCGGCAATTCCAGCAGTGCGTTGGA
>CAMDFY010000169.1 GCA_945897705.1 Bifidobacterium breve
CCGGGACTTAACTTCCTCTACGCACATCTCAATCGGGTGATCTCCGATCGCGGGCAGCCCACCATCTACATCACCGGCCCGGGCCATGGCGGTCCCGGACTGGTGGCCAGCGCCTACCTCGACGGCACCTACTCCGAGACCTACCCCGATATCACCACCGATACCGAGGGCATGCGACGGCTGTTTCGGCAGTTCTCCTTTCCCGGTGGCATCCCCTCGCACGTCGCCCCAGAGACTCCAGGGTCGATCCATGAGGGCGGCGAACTCGGCTACGCTCTCTCGCACGCCTACGGAGCAGCATTCGACAATCCCGGTCTGCTCGTCGCCGCGGTCATCGGCGACGGCGAGGCCGAGACCGGAGCCCTGGCCACCAGCTGGCATTCGAATAAGTTCTCCAACCCCGCCAACGACGGAGTCGTGCTGCCGATCCTGCACCTCAACGGCTACAAGATCGCTAATCCGACGGTGCTCGATCGCATCCCAGAAGCAGAACTGCGCAGCCTGATGATCGGATACGGCCACCGCCCGTACTTCTTCGAGGTCGCCGATGGCGGCGAACAAACAGTGGCCGACCATCTCGACGCACACCGCCGGTTCGCTCAACTGCTCGACGAGGTGCTCGACGAGATCGCCTCGATCAAGGCTCGGGCCGCCGCCGGGGATGAGACCCGACCGCAGTGGCCGATGATCGTCTTCCGCACTCCGAAAGGCTGGACCGGCCCGGCCTACATCGACGGCAAGAAGACCACCGGTTCTTGGCGCGCGCATCAGGTTCCGCTGGCCAGCGCCCGTGATACGCCGGAACATCTGCAGGTGCTCGGCGACTGGCTGGCCTCCTACCGTCCCGACGAATTGTTCGACGAGACAGGCAAACTCAAGGCACACATCGCTGCATTGGCGCCACAGGGCACACTGCGGATGAGCGATAACCCGCACGCCAATGGCGGCTTGCTGCTCAAAGATCTCCGGCTGCCGGATTTCCGCGACTACGCCGTCGACGTGCCCGCGCCGGGAGCAACGCTGGCCGAAGCCACCAAGGTGCTCGGCCAATGGCTGACCGACGTGATTCGGCTCAACCCGGACAACTTCCGGATTTTCGGACCCGACGAGACGGCGTCGAACCGGCTGCAACCGGTCTTCGAGGTCACCGACAAGCAGTGGAATGCGGAGTTCTTCGGCCCCGAGGTCGACGATCACCTCGCGCGCGCCGGCCGGGTGGTCGAGATGCTCTCCGAACACCAGTGCCAGGGCTGGCTCGAGGGCTACCTGCTGACCGGTCGGCACGGCTTGTTCAACTGCTACGAGGCGTTCATCCACATCATCGACTCGATGTTCAATCAGCACGCCAAGTGGCTCAAGGTCACCAACCACATCCCATGGCGCCGCCCGATCGCCAGCCTCAACTACCTGCTGTCCAGCCATGTCTGGCGCCAGGACCACAACGGATTCAGCCACCAGGACCCGGGTTTCATCGATCACGTCGTGAACAAGAGCGCCGAGGTGGTGCGGGTATATCTGCCGCCGGATGCCAACACCCTGTTGTCCACCTACGACCATTGCCTGCGTTCGCGCCAGTACGTCAATGTCGTCGTCGCCGGAAAGCAGCCACACCCGAACTTCCTGACCATGGACGAGGCGATCGCGCACTGCACCCGAGGAGTGGGCATTTGGGAGTGGGCCGGGACCGAGGAGTACGGCTGCGACCCGGACGTCGTGCTGGCATCAGCGGGTGACGTGCCGACGCTGGAAGCCCTGGCCGCCGCTGACCTTCTGCGTCAACACATTCCGGAGTGCACGGTGCGCTTTGTCAATGTCGTGGACCTGATGCGCCTGCAGGATTCCAGCGAGCATCCGCACGGCTTGTCCAACCGCGAATTCGACATGATCTTCACTGCCGACAAGCCGGTCATCTTCGCTTACCACGGCTACCCGTGGCTGATTCACCGACTGGTTTACCGGCGCAGCAACGACGCCCGAATCCACGTCCGGGGCTACAAGGAGGAGGGCACCACCACCACCCCGTTCGACATGGTGATGCTCAACGACCTCGACCGCTACCACCTGGTGATCGACGTCATCGACCGGGTACCGGCGCTCGGTTCCCGGTATGCCGCACTCCGTCAGCAGATGGTGGACAAGCGCATCCACGCCCGGGAGTACACCCGTGAGCACGGCGACGACATTCCCGAAGTTCGCGACTGGGTATGGCCGGCCGCCCGCGGACTGGTGGACATGTCCACGGTGGCCGCCACCGTCGCGACCGGTGGTGATAACGAGTAGGCGACCGGATTCTCCTCGAGTGGAAGCGGTCGGGATACGAGTTTAAGATCGGAGTCCCATCGTCTCCGGATCGCCGAGGTGGTTATGGCACGGCCTAAGCACCGACTGAAGTCGGTCCCAGACCAGACACCGCAGTTGCGATTCACGACGATCCACGGCTACCGACGGGCGTTCCGGATCGCGGGTCGCGGGCCGACGCTTGTCCTGATCCACGGCGTCGGCGACAATTCGACCACCTGGCAACCCGTGCACAGCAGTCTGGCTCGGAACTTCACCGTGATCGCTCCGGATCTGTTGGGGCACGGCGAGTCGGATAAACCGCGGGCGGACTATTCGGTGGCCGCCTACGCGAACGGGATGCGCGATCTGTTGAGCGTTCTCGGTATCGACCGGGCGACCGTCGTCGGGCACTCCCTCGGCGGCGGGGTGGCGATGCAATTCGCCTACCAATTCCCGCACCTGGTCGAACGTCTGGTCCTTGTGGGTTCCGGCGGAGTAACCAGGGACGTGAACATCGCGCTTCGGATCGCGTCGTTGCCCGGTGGCGCCGAAGCCCTAGCCCTGCTGCGCCTTCCCCTGGTGCTGCCGGCCCTGCAGTCGGCAGGTCGTCTGCTGGGCACGGTCATCGGTTCGACCGGGATGGGTCGGGACATCCCCACTATGCTGCGGATCCTGGCCGATCTGCCCGAACCCACCGCATCCTCAGCATTCACCCGGACATTGCGCGCCGTCGTCGACTGGCGCGGACAAGTCGTTACGATGCTTGACCGTTGCTATCTCACGGAATCCGTTCCAGTGCAATTGATTTGGGGAGCAGACGATTACGTTGTCCCGGTAAGCCATGCCATGATGGCACACGCCGCCATGCCCGGTTCACGGTTGGAGATCTTCGGGAACTCAGGCCATTTCCCGTTCCACGACGATCCAACTCGGTTCGTCGCGCTGTTAACGAGTTTTATCGGCACCACCACGGCCGCCGAGCACGATCCGGCGGTGCTCAGCGAACTGCTCCGCAGGGGCGGCGGCGGTCCCTCCGTGTCCGCTAATCCCGACACCCGGGCCGCCGTGCTGGAGGCTCTGGAGGCCGACGAGCGCAGCGCCACCTGAATTATGGCCCGCTGGCGCGGCGACGATGGGATGCTGGGGCATGCTCGAGGTATCCGAGGTCGGTAACGCGATCGACAAGAACGAGTACGAGGCGGCGATCCCCGATCTGCGAGTCGGTCTGATCAACGCCCAGTATGACCTGCGCGACGCCGACTTCCCAGTGGTCATCTGGATCGCCGGCGATGACCGCCTGGCGGCCAATGCGTTGGTCAACCGCCTCAATGAGTGGATGGACTCCCGCTATGCCGACACCCGGGTGTTCGCCGACCCCACCGATGAGGAGTATCAGCGCCCGCAACTCTGGCGGCTGTGGCGATCGCTACCGCCCAAGGGCCGGGCAGCGTTTTTCGTCGGCGGTCTGATGCGCGCTGCCAGCCTGCGCGCCGAGGGCGAGATCGATGAACCGGAGTTCTCCCTCTGGCTGCGGCATGTCGCCGGCATGCAGCACGCATTGGTCGCCGACGGCGCGCTGATCCTGAAGTTCTTCCTGCACACCCCGGCGAAGGTGCAGAAGAAGAAACTGAAGAAGGCCGAGAAGCACCCGGAGTCAGGTTGGCAGGTGGATCAGCGCGACTGGGCCGCACTGGATTCACTCGGACCGGTATTGCCCATCGCCGAACGCATCCTGCGCGAGACCAGTGGCCCGGGTGCGCCGTGGACCATCGTGGAGTCCACCGATTCGCGCTATCGCGATCTGACCGTCGCCCGAACGATCCTCGCGGCACTCACCACTCGCCTGGCTGAGGAGTCCAGGCCTCCCGGGCTGTCGGTGGCCGAATCGGTATTCGGAGACATTGACGCCGCCTCCGACGTGCTCTCCGGCGTCGACCTGTCTCGCACGCTCGATAAGGATTCCTACCGCGTCAAGCTTGCCAAACAGCAGGCCCGACTACACCGACTGGCGATCGAGGCGCGCGAGCGCGGCGTGGGTACCGTACTGGCCTTCGAAGGGTGGGACGCCGCCGGTAAGGGAGGCCTCATCCGGCGCATCACCGGCGCGATGGAGGCCGGCGACTATCGGGTGATCCCGGTGGCCGCACCCACCGAAGAGGAGCGAAAGTACCATTACCTCTGGCGCTTTTGGCGAGATCTACCATCGGCCGGCAAGGTCGTGATCTTCGACCGCACCTGGTACGGACGAGTGCTGGTGGAGCGAGTGGAGGGCTTCGCTGGCCGGGCCGAGTGGCAGCGGGCCTACGACGAGATCAACGACTTCGAGAGCCAGCTTGTCGAACGCGGGTACTACGTCGCGAAGTTCTGGCTGCACATATCGCCGGAGGAACAGCTAGCGCGATTCACCGCGCGCGAGCAGACCGCTTACAAGTCACACAAGATCACCGAGGAGGACTACCGCAACCGCGAACGGTGGGACGACTACGTCAAGGCCGTCGACCAGACGATCCTGCGGACCACATCGGATTCGGCACCATGGCACGTCATTGCGGCCAACGATAAACGGCTCGCCCGGGTCACCGCGCTGAAAGCGGTCAACGAGGGTTTAGCAAGAGTGCTGCGCCAGAGGTGAGTCAGCCGACCGGATAGTCTTCGCCACCGGTCGGGTACCCGCCGCCGATGGTGGTGATATGCACGTGGTCGTAGTGGCCGTAGCCCGAGCCGCTGGCGCCACCGCCCGGCGTGTAGTAGGTGCCGCGCCAGATCACATCCTGAACCCCGAACCGACCCGCGTTAGCCATCGCGAACGCGAGTATCGCGTCGCCGAGAGCGATCCCCTCGGCACTTCCCGGGTTCGGG
>CAMDFY010000170.1 GCA_945897705.1 Bifidobacterium breve
TGGATATGGAGGGTGTCACCGACGTCGACGTCACCGGCGCCGAGGCGCTGGCCAAGGAACAGCAGTGGCTCCAGGGCAACGGCATCACCTTCGCCTACTCGCGGGTGCGACCGCAGTTGCACGCCAACCTTGATCGGATGCATCTGCTGGCCGGGCACCGCGTCTTCGATACCAACCGCGCCGCAGTGGCCGCATTGCGGCCCGGTCCGCCACCCTGATGTCGAGGTCAACCGATCCGATGGCCCCCTAGACTTCACCCGGTGAGTTTCTACGAGGTCATTGAGACGGTCGGAAAGACCATCGACGCGGTCGGCGTGGCAGTCATCGCCGTCGGGGCATTGATCTCTGCGGCCGGGGTGATTTCGCGCCTGCGCACCAAGACCGGAGATGTCTACCGGGTCTTCCGTCAGCAACTCGGGCGCTCGATCCTGCTGGGCCTGGAGTTTTTGGTGGCCGCGGACATCATCAGGACGGTGGCCGTCACCCCGGACGCCCGTAGCGTGGCGGTCCTGGCCGGGATCGTGCTGATCCGGACCTTCCTGAGCTTCTCGCTGGAACTGGAGGTCACCGGGTACTGGCCCTGGCAGAAGAACCGTCAACAGCAACAGGCCGCCCCGCAGTCGGGTCCATGATCGAGGAGAAACGGCGCGCCCGCCGCGAACGCATCTTCAACGCGGTGCGCAAACATCCGCCCACCGCATTGGCGCCCCCAGATACCTACCCTGCCGACGACGTCGCGGCGATGCTGCGCGAGATCGGCGTCGCGCTCTCCGAAGTCGCCCAGGCGGCGCCGATCGTGGAGAGCAGACTTTTTCGGATCGCCGCGAAGTACACCACCAAGCCGGTGCGGCTGGTGGTGATGCCGACCGTGCTGATGATCCAGATAGGCCGCGAGGCCTACGAGATCGACGGCTCGACGCACTCGTCACTGCAACTCGACGCCGCGGGTCGCATCGACGACATCGCGACCCTGGCCGAGGCCGGCGCGATCGCCCCGACCGATGCTGTCGCGGCGATCGAAGCCGCCCGCGAGATGCCGCCGCGATTCGGCCGGTTCACCACCGCAATCGGATACGCGATCACCACGCTGGGTTTCGGCATCATGATCAATCCGACCTGGGCGACCCTGCCGGGATATCTGTTCCTCGGCCTGGTGGTGGGACTGATCGTCTCCTACGGCGGCCGGTTCCCGTCGCTGACCCCGATCCTGCCGACCCTGTCGGCCTTGGTGGTGACCCTGCTGGCCACCTGGTTCGTGGTCGCCGCCGCCGACGACGGCCTGCTGAGGGTGATCAGCCCCGCACTGGTCGCCACCCTGCCCGGAATGGCACTGACCACCGGCGCGATGGAACTGGCCGACGCGCAGATCATTTCCGGCTCAAGTCGACTCATCTACGGAATCTCGCAGTTGGCGCTGCTGGTATTCGGCGTGACGCTGGGCATACACATCGCGGGGTCCGAGATGACGCCGCGGGCGCCGTCGGCACTGATGGGTCCCTGGTCGCTCTACCTGTCGATCATCGTCGTCGCCGTCGGTTTGTTCATCTATCTGTCAGCACCGCCCGGCTCACTGTTCTGGCTCATGGCAGCGATCGCCGTCGCGGTTCTCGGCCAGAAGTTGGCGGAGACAGTCATGTCTTCGGCGCACTCCGGTTTTTTCGGGGCGGTCCTGGCGGTCTTGTTTGCCATGCTGGCCGCCCGGATCAGGACCGCGCCACCGGCCGTGGTGATGTTGCTGGCATCGTTCTGGTCGTTGGTACCCGGTGCCCTGAGCTTCATGTCTGTCAGCCAGGCGGCCACCGGCAGCGATGCCGACGTGGCAACCATGGGCGTGGCCGGAGCGGCGATTGCCGCGATCGCATTGGGAACCCTGGTCGGCTGGAGCATCTTTCGGACCATCGACGGCCGGACGCCGTGGGCGAAAGCCATCGGCACCGAGCACTGAGGTAGTTTCACCTGCGTGGACGACCTGCCGCTCGAACTCTCAGGGGTGGCGGCGTGGATGTCCAGGGAGGGTCTCGGCGACGGTCCGATCGGAGACGTCTCGGCGATCCTCGGCGGTACCCAAAACGTCATGCTGCGGTTCACCCAATCCGGCCGGGACTACGTGTTGCGTCGGGGTCCGCGGCATCTGCGGCCGGTCAGCAACTCGGTGATCCTGCGCGAGACCCGGGTGCTACGTGCCCTGGCCGGAACTGACGTCCCGCATCCTGCGCTCATCGCGGTGTGCGAGGACATCTCGATTCTCGGCGACGCGGTCTTCTACCTCATGGAGCCGGTGGAGGGGTTCAACGCCGGCTCCGAGATGCCCGAACTGCATGCGTCCACCGTCGCCGTCCGCCATGAGATGGGCCTGTCGATGGCAGCTGCCGTTGCCCGACTCGGCGCCGTGGACCATGTCGCCGTAGGCCTCGCAGACTTCGGCAAGCCGACCGGGTTCCTGGAACGGCAAGTGCCGCGGTGGCTTTCAGAGTTGGAGTCCTACGCCACGTTCGACAAATACCCCGGCCCCGATATCGGGGATGTCGGCGGCGTCGCTGCCTGGCTGCGCGAGCACCAGCCGGCTGATTTCTCCCCCGGCATCATGCACGGCGATTACCACGCGGCCAACGTCATGTTCTCCCGAAGCGGACCCGAGTTGGTGGCAATCGTCGACTGGGAGATGTGCACGATCGGTGACCCACTGCTGGACCTGGGCTGGATGCTGGCGACCTGGTACCGGCCCGGAGACGAACCGGTGCTGCCCAACGAGTTCATGGTCTCCGGCGGTCTGGCCACCCCGGACGAACTCCTCCAGCGCTATGCGCAGAACACCACTCGCGACCTTTCGGACATCGACTGGTACACGGTGCTGTCCTGCTTCAAACTCGGGATCATTCTGGAGGGCACTCACGCACGCGCCGCGGCGGGCTTGGCACCCAAAGAGATTGGCGACGTACTGCACACCGCAACCGTCCGGTTATTCGAGCGGGCAATGGCCATTATGGATGGAGAATAAATGATCGACTTTGAGATACCCGCTGACGTCGCTGCGCGACGAGACCAGATCCGCGCCTTCGTCACTGAGAAAATCGTGCCCTACGAGCGCGACCCGCGGCTGACCCGACATGGGCCCAACGAGGAATTGCGCACCGAGATGGTTGAGCTTGCCCGCGATGCCGGCTTGTTGACCTTTCAAGCCCAACGTCGGTTCGGCGGATGGGAGCCGTCGCATTGCGAGCAGGCGGTGCTGTTCGAGGCCGCCGGGTGGTCAACGCTCGGGCCGGTCGCGCTGAACTGCGCCGCTCCCGACGAGGGCAATATGTTCATCCTGTCGAAAATCGCCAACACCGAACAGATCGAAGAGTTCCTGATTCCGGTGATCGACGGCCGACAGCGATCGGTGTTCGCGATGACCGAACCCGACGGCGCGGGGTCGGATCCGGGCCAGTTGAAAACCGAAGCGGTCTACCAATCCGGTCCGGACGGCGGCGAGTACGTGATCAACGGACGCAAATGGCTCATCACCGGAGCCGACGGCGCGCGGACGTGGATCATCATGGCGCGTCTAGCGCCGAACGATCACAATGCCGGAGGCCCGACGCTGTTCCTCTGTGACGGGAACACACCCGGGATCGAACTTGAACGCGTGATGGACACCATGGATCGCAACTACGTGCAGGGCCACGGCGTGGTGGTGTTCAACGACCTACGTCTGCCCGCCTCTGCGGTGCTCGGCGAGGTGGGCCAGGCACTGCGCTACGCGCAGATGCGATTGGCGCCGGCGCGGCTCACCCACTGCATGCGCTGGCTGGGTGCGGCCTCGCGCGCGCAGGCGATCGCCGTCGAGCATGCCCGTACCCGCACCGCATTCGGCAAACCACTCGGGGAGCACCAGGGAGTGGGTTTCATGTTGGCGGACAACGAAATTGCGCTGCAACAGTGCCGCCTGTCGATCTGGTGGGCGTGCTGGACGCTGGATCAGGGTGCCAAAGGCCGCCACGAAAGTTCGATGGTGAAGGCCGCCGTCTCAGAGGAACTATTCAAGGTCGCCGACCGGTGCGTTCAGGTACTCGGCGGGATGGGCATCTCCGATGAGACCCCGGTCGGGATGATCTTCACCGATATGCGTGCCTTCCGTCTGTACGACGGCCCCACCGAGGTGCACAAGTACGCCATCGCCCGCCAGGTTCTGCGCGACCCGGCGGAAGCCCGACCGTGAGCGTTCTAGACCTCTTTCGACTCGATGATCGCGTCGTCATCGTCACCGGCGCGTCCTCGGGCTTGGGGGTGTCGTTCGCGCAGGCGTTCGCCGAGGCCGGTGCCGACCTGATGCTAGGTGCGCGCAGAGTGGAGCGACTGACGGAAACCGCCGCACTGGTCGAGGCGGCCGGGCGGCGGGCATCCACCCGCAAGACCGATGTCGCCGATCCCGAGCAGTGCCAGCAGTTGGTGGACGCGGCGATGGCCCAGTTCGGTCGCGTCGACGTGTTGATCAATAACGCCGGGGTGGGCACGGCCGTGCCGGCGACCCGGGAGAGCGCCGAGGAGTTCCGCGCCGTCATCGACGTCAACCTCAACGGTTCGTATTGGATGGCGCAGGCCTGCGGACGAGTGATGAAACCCGGCAGCGCGATCATCAACATCGCCAGCGTGCTGGGCCTGACCACGGGCGGCTTGCCGCAGGCCGCCTACAGCGCCTCCAAAGCCGGGGTGATGGGGTTGACCCGGGATCTGGCGCAGCAATGGAGTGGCCGCAAGGGTATCCGGGTCAATGCCTTGGCGCCGGGGTTCTTCGCCAGCGAGATGACCGACGAACTCAAGCCGGGGTATCTGGATTCGCTGATGCCGCGGATCATTCAGGGCCGCCTCGGCGATGCCGCCGAATTGGCGGCGACCGCCGTGTGGCTGGCATCGGCGGCCGCGGGATACGTCACGGGCCAGACCATCGTCGTCGACGGTGGAATCACGATCGCCTAGAAGCGCCAGTTGAAGCTACGAACTGCGATCATCGCGTCGCTGTGTTGCCTGGCGATTGTGGTCGGGTTTCAGATTGTCAACGATGCGCACGGGCGCCAGCCGCAATCGGTTGCCACGCTCCAGACCGAACTGCGCAATCTCGACGAGAAGATGCTCATCGG
>CAMDFY010000171.1 GCA_945897705.1 Bifidobacterium breve
GCCAATGCCGACGTGGTGGCCCAGGTCGGGCTTCCGAAGAGCCGGGCCGACCGCTGCGAGTTCGAATTCCAGCGGATTTCTAAAGCCTGGAAAACGCTTTTGGCGCCACACGTCAAGTAACGCGTTACGGCACGGGCTGACGACGAAACGAGTGCGCTGCCGCCGTTGACTAGGACGATGTCAAATGCCGAAGCCGACCAGCGTCGCCGCGAGGAGACCCCCGACGATCCCGGCGTGGGACCCATGGCGAAGATCACCATTCCCGCCGCCGCACGGCGAGGTATCGACCGGCGTAATCTGACGGCCATGACTGACACCGCCGCAGAACAGGCTCAGAAGATGGCGGGCGGCAACGTTTCGGCGTTGCTGCCCCAGGAACGCGATATCACCCAGGAGCGCCTGCACCGCAAGCAGAACCTTGCCGCGGCGTTCCGGTTATTCAGCAAGTTCGGTTTCGACGAGGGCGTGGCCGGACATATCACCGCCCGCGACCCGGAGTTCACCGACCACTTCTGGGTGAACCCGTTCGGCATGCACTTCGGGCACATCCGGGTCAGCGATCTGCTGCTGGTGCGCCACGACGGCACCGTCGTCGAAGGTGACCTGCCGGTCAATCAGGCCGCGTTCGCCATCCACTCCCAGGTGCACGCGGCACGGCCGGATGTCATCGGCGCCGCGCACGCACATTCGGTGTACGGCAAGACGTGGTCCACCCTGGGCCGCACACTCGACCCGATCACCCAGGACGCCTGCGCTTTCTATTCTGACCACGCGCTCTTCGACGACTACTCGGGTGTGGTGCTCGACACCGAAGAGGGCAAGCGCATCGCCCACGCTCTCGCCGGGAACAAGGCCGCGATCCTGCGCAACCACGGCCTGCTCACCGTCGGGCAGTCGGTCGAGGAGGCGGCATGGTGGTTCATCACCATGGAGCGCACCTGCCATGCCCAGCTGATGGCCGAGGCCGCCGGCACCCCGATCCTGATCGATCCGGAGATGGCCAAGCTCACCAGCACCCAGATCGGCAGTCACTTCGCCGGGTGGTTCAGCTTCCAGCCGCTGTTCGCCCGGATCACCCGCGAGCAGCCCGATCTCTTCGACTGACCGGCTGCACTTGCAGTTGGGCTTGCCGGTTGGGCCCGCGCAGGCTATGAATCAACGGTGAGCAACCACGGTGTGAACCTGTCCAAGGATGAAACCTCCCTGATCGACGAGACCCAGCCGCACGCCCTGGAGCGCCTCGACGCGAAGTCGTTGAAGGATCTGCAACATCGGCTCAGGACCGCCCGCGATAAGAACTTTTCTCTCCTGCGTCGCCAGGGTGCGGCCCGGGTGGAGGCCGAGGGCGGCCGCGGCGCCGCACAACCCGCCAACGAACGGCGCGGAGACAAGGTGGAAGTTCTTGATGAGGCGCTGGCCCGGGTGAGCGAGCGCCTCGACGCGATCGGCGAGTAGCCGGCGGCAGCGTCAGTCGCGTAGCAGTCGGATCGGGTCGCGGCCGTCGACGAATCCGATGAACGGAAACAGCATCGAATAGCCGAGCAGCCGCTGCACGGTGTCGCTGCACATCCGGGCCCGCTCGCGGCTGATCGCCAGGCTGTAGTTCTCCTGCTGGCGCGCCCAGGGTTCGCAGTACTGGGTGGTCGCGGCCAGCCTGGGCTTGTCGGTGTGGTTGGCGCCGGCGCAATGGATCAGTGTGCCCACGAAGAACACCGCCGACCCCGCCGGCATCACGGCAGGCACCATCTTGGTGACGTCAACATCGCCCAGTGAAACCTCGCCCCACAGATGACTCTTCGGGTACACCAACGTCGCGCCGTTGTCCTCGGTGAAGTCGTCGATCGCCCAGATCAGCGCCGCCCCAATGGGTTTGCGCGGACGAGGGAACGGATAGAAGCCGTCATCGTGGTGCAGTGGCTGACGCACCTCGCCCGGCATGACGTTGATGACCTGCAATTGCGATAGCAGATACCCGGGCTGCAGTATTGCGTCGAGCAGGGCCAGGACCAGTGGATGCTCGACAATCGGGTTGCACGCCAACGTCTTTTCGATGACGGAGTAGATGCGCCGGGTGCGGTAGCCCTCGAAATCGTTGCGGCCGTCGAAGGTGAGGAACGGCTCGGACGCCTCGCGGATCGCCGCCACCGTTTCGGGCGGGATCAGGTCGGGGATGATGACGTAGCCGTCCTCATTCACTGCGTTGAGCAAAGTGGCGACGTACGACGGATCAACCCCGTCGCGATCATGGCCTTCAGTCATTGTTCCTCACCGCCAAGCCGAGAAATACGAAAATGTTTCTGGACAGGGCAACCATGTCAGTATCCGCCACCCGGCCGATCCGTTCGCCGAGCTTAGCCCTCGGCATCGTGGTGACCTTGTCGACCATGACGCGACTCGGTGTGCTCAGCCCGTTGTCGATGTCCGGCTCCAGTGGGATCCGTAGCAGTGGCGCATCGACCGTGCCAGTGGTCAATGGACAGACCGTGACTGATGCGGTGCTATCGAAGACATCATCCTGAATGATCAGGACTCGGCGCGGTTTACCGGCGTAGTGCTTGCCGCCGGATGCGGTCCACACCTCTCCGCGCCTCACTCGCCTTCCTCACCGCCGAACTCCGAGATGGCGTCGACGAACGCCTGATCGTCTTCCGCGTGATCGCTGTGCGCGGCCAAGGCCGACTGTCGGCTGGCCTCGGCCGCGAAACCCACCGCGCGCACGTCCGGCACGACTTATAAACCCATCCGCTCGCAGATCAACGCCGCAACCAGGCTCAGGTACTCATCTTCGGTCACCAGACCCCGCCGGTAGCAGGACCGGAGCATCTCGTCGAGGTCGGTGAGGCTGAACCGGCGACGTTGGCCCTTGCCGATTCGGGCCGGTTCGATGATCGAGCCGTCCTCACGAACGAAATCGTTGTTGCGCAGCCCCGCATTGACCCACTGCACCGACTTCCCGAAGAACCTCGCCACCTCCCCGGTGCCGTAATGCTTCTCCCCCTGGCCGGGGGTCTTCACGGCCCGCGCGCGCCTGGGTGCCGACGGGCACTCGGGTTCATCCGGGTGGTCGACGGGCTCATCCGACGGGCGATCCTCGGCGAAGGCCCGCTCGATCTCAGCACCCAGGGTGTTCACCCCGGCGCCGGCGATCGCGGCGAAATCGAGCCCGTCGACCGCGCGCACTTCCATACGCAACGCATAGTCGATCGGGTTGAATCCGCCGTCGGTGGCGCACGGCTCGAGATCACGGCCCACCAGCATGTTGACGCCGTGACGCTGCAGGACCAGGCTCACCCGGCGCAGATGCTCCTCCCGGCCGAAGTCGGCGATCGGAAACGGCACCCAGATGTCGGTCCTGGTGGCGATGGCGCGGCTCAGGGCCGAGACGACGGCATCCACTTCGGTCAGGTCGTCCGAACTCGCCGGCTCACCGGGCTCAAAGCTGAAGGACTCGGCGATCACCGCGCCCTGCTCGGCCGCCTTGACCGCAAGGTCGTCGACCTCCAGGGTCCCGTGATCCCCCAGAACGATGACCGCGTAACTGGTATTGATGGATTGGGCCACCACACCACCCCCTTCTTCTCGCCGTGCCGGACACCCGCAGACTAATGAGCGGGTCTGACAGAAATGGCCCCCGAGAAAACCGAACTGGCGAGACAACGGAGGAATGAACATCTGACGACCGGTAGTTGACGCAGCACGATGTCCCAGGGTTCGCGGCGTCACGGATGCAGATCATTGGCCGGCGTATACGTCCGGGAGGTTGCTCGAACAGTTCCTAGCCGCACGGGCGCCCTGAGCTCGTGAGGCTTACAGCCCGGGCTGGTCCTCGATGATGCCCAGCCAGATCTGCGCGGCGTCGATGGCCACCTTCTCGCTGATGAAGGCGTGCTGAGTTCCGGTGTAGATGTCGCGGAACGCGCGTTCGAGCTTGCTGCCCTCGCGGATCGAGGAGGTGCCGGCCACCAGGTGCGCCCACTCGGCGCAGTTTCGGGCGACATCGGTGGCATAGACCGCCGCGACCCGCATATCAGCGCGCAACCCCGGCGTCAGCTCACCGCCCGCCGCGACTTCGGACTCGGCAGTGGTGAATGCGTCGAGCACCAGCAGCCGCGCCGCCCGCCAGGCCGCGACGTGGTGGGCCAGTCCCTTCTGGAAGGTGGGGCGGCTGGCCAGCGAGGCCATGTCGCTCATCCGGTACTTGGTCGCGGCCAGTTCCTGGACGTCGTCGAGCATGCTCTTGGACACCCCGAGCGCCCAGGCCGCATGGCCAGCGGCGGTCACCGGCATCATGCCCATCCGGCCGGCCGGCGAGCTGCCCCGCCGCGGTTCGGAGGAGAACAGTGCGAAGGTGCGGCACTCGGGAACGAACACGTCTTCGACGCTGTAGTCGTAGGATCCGGTGCCCTTGAGTCCCTGCACATGCCAGCCGTCCTTGAAGGTGACCTCGTCGCGCGGGATCACCGCGACCGTCATCTCCGGGAAACCTTCACTGGCCCAGCGCATCTCGCCATCATCCATCGGGAAGAATCCGGCGCAGACGTATTCTGAGTGGCCGGTGCCGGAGCCGAAACTCCACGCGCCGGTGACCCGGTAGCCGCCCGGCACCGCCGCGCCCTGGCCGTTGGGGAAGAACTGTCCGCCCATCGTGACGTGGTTGTCGTGGGCGGTGAACACCTCGGCGAAACCCTCGTCGGGCAGGTACGCCGCGGCGGCGAATGACGACGGCAGGTTCGCGATGCCGATCCACCCGAAGGAGCCGTCCTGGCTCGCCATCTCGATCCAGGTCTCAATCATCTCGGCGAAGGATGGTTCGGCACCGCCGGCGTCGACGGGGTTGAACGAGGACATCAGGCCGCTGGCCCACATCTCCTCGACGATCGCCGGACTGAGGGTGCGCAGTTGCTCGGATTCGGCCGACTTGGCCGCCACCAGGTCGCGCATTCCGCGCGCCAAGTCCAGGACCTGACTACCGAGGTCGGTTTCGTTGGCTTCGACTACCGCCGTCACGGGCGTTCTCCGATCACTTCCGGTGCCACGGCACCGGCACAGCAGGACAGCCTCGACGGTACGCGGTGGAGACATGAATCGGAAGCACTCCCTCGGCCGCGCAG
>CAMDFY010000172.1 GCA_945897705.1 Bifidobacterium breve
CACCGGATGCCGTCGCCACGGATGCTCTAGGCCTGCGGTGAGACTCCACGCCACCAGCGCGCTCGCCAGTCCAAATGCCCCCATGCGGCGGCTCCCGTTGCGCCTCATCGAGTCCGGGTGCACTGCATTCCACAGAGCAGGTGCACCCGAATCACGACTCACCCGAAGAGCCTGGGCAGCACCCCTTCTGAGGTGCTGCGCAATTCCTCCAGGGTGACCGTGAAAAATCCTTGAACCTCGACCGAATCCGACGCCGAGTCAGAGACCCCGATGCGGGCGGCGGGAAGACCGCGCGCCGCACACATCGCCACGAAGCGACTTTCCTCGGTGCGAGGTACTGCAGCCAGGACCCGACCGGCGGACTCGGAGAACAGCAGCACGAACGCGTCGGCAACGGAGTCGCAATCGCCGGGAAGCACGACACGACAGCCGGTTTCACCCGCCAGGGCTGCCTCAACGACGGACTGGATCAGTCCACCTTCACTCAGGTCATGGGCGGCCGAGACAAGTCCGTCGCGAGAGGCCGCCGTAAGTACGTCGGCGAGGAGTTTCTCCCGCGCAAGATCGACGGCGGGCGGAACACCACCGAGATGATCGGCCGTGACCTGGGCCCAGATCGACCCGTCGAATTCATCGCGAGTCTCACCGAGCAGATACAACGACTCGCCCGGTTCGCTGCCCAGGCCGGTGGGAAGCCGGCGGCGTACGTCGTCGATAACCCCGAGCACCCCGACCACCGGGGTGGGCAGGATCGGCGTCGCCCCGGTCTGGTTGTAAAAGCTGACGTTGCCGCCGGTGACCGGAATACCAAGGGCCGCACAGCCATCGGCCAGTCCGCGCACGGCCTGCGCGAACTGCCACATCACCCCGGGATCCTCCGGAGAACCGAAGTTGAGGCAGTTGGTGACGGCGATCGGGGTGGCGCCGGTGACGGCGACGTTGCGGTACGCCTCGGCAAGGGCCAGTTGAGCCCCGGTGTACGGATCGAGTTGGGTGTAGCGACCCGAGGCGTCGGTCGACATCGCAATGCCGCGGTGGGTCTGTTCGTCGATACGCAGCACACCGCCGTCGGCGTGCTCGGCGAGCACCGTGTTGCCGCGCACGTAGCGGTCGTACTGCGTCGTGATGAACGCCCGACTACACAGGTGCGGACTACCCAGCAAAGCCAGCAGGGTGGCGCGCAACTCCTCGCCGGACTTCGGCCGCGGCAGCGCGGCGGTGGTGTCGGCATTCAGCGCGTCCTGGCTGTCCGGTCGGGACAGCGGCCGGGAGTAGACCGGGCCCTCGTGGGCGACGGTGCGCGGCGGAACATCGACGACGGTCTCGCCGTGCCAGGTGATCGTCAGTCGGTCGCCGCCGGTAACCTCTCCGATCACTGTGGCCAGCACATCCCACTTACGGCACACGGCCATGAAGGGTTCGACGTTCTCCGGCGAGACCACCGCGCACATGCGTTCCTGGGATTCACTGGAGAGCACCTCGGCCGGGTTCATATTCGCCGCGCGCAGCGGCACCTTATCGAGTTCGATGGCCATCCCGCCGTCCCCGGCAGAGGCCAGTTCCGATGTGGCGCAGGATAATCCGGCACCACCGAGATCTTGAATGCCGATTACCAGTCCCGCCGAATACAGCTCAAGGCAGCACTCGATGAGCACCTTCTCCATGAATGGGTCGCCCACCTGCACACTCGGGAGTTTCTTGCGGCCGGCTCCGGATTCGTCGCCGGCGAAGGTATCCGATGCCAGCACCGACACGCCGCCGATCCCGTCCAGGCCGGTGCGGGCGCCGAACAGGATGATCTTGTTTCCGGCGCCGGAGGCGAAAGCCAGATGCAGGTCCTCGGTGCGCAACACACCCACGCACATCGCGTTGACCAGTGGGTTGCCCGCGTAGGAGGCGTCGAACACCGTCTCGCCGCCGATGTTGGGCAAGCCCAGCGAGTTGCCGTACCCGCCGATCCCGCGCACCACCCCGTCGAGGACGCGGCGGGTGTCGGGGGCGTCGGCCGGACCGAAACGCAACTGGTCCATCACCGCAACCGGTCGCGCGCCCATGGCCATGATGTCGCGCACGATGCCACCGACCCCGGTGGCTGCGCCCTGATAGGGCTCCACGTAGGACGGGTGGTTGTGGGACTCAACCTTGAAGGTCACCGCCCAGCCGTCGCCGATGTCGACCACTCCGGCGTTCTCGCCGATTCCGGCCAGCATGCAACGGCGCATCGCCTCGGTGGTGGTCTCACCGAAGTAGCGCAGGTGCACCTTGGAGGACTTGTACGAGCAGTGTTCGCTCCACATGACCGAGTACATCGCCAACTCGGCGTCGGTCGGTCGTCGTCCGAGGATTTCGCGGATGCGCAGATACTCGTCGTCCTTGAGGCCAAGCTCCCGGTATGGCTGCGGATGGTCGGGAGTGGCGGCTGCGTGCTCGACGGTGTCCGTCACGTCAGCCCATCACCGGCGCAACGCAGAACACATTGCCGTCGGGGTCCTCCAGCACCACCCAGCCGTAGTCACCGAACGAGTGGCGTCCGGTCTCCGCGGCACCAAGTTCGACGAGGCGGGCGATCTCGGCCTCCACATCGGGGGTCGCGAAGTCGAGGTGGATGCGGGCCTTGCCGGGGGTCGGGTCATCCACCCGCTGAAAGCCCAGCCTCGGACCCGCCGCACACGCCACCATGAGGAATTCGCCCGGCACCACCGGGACCACCGTGCCGCCGAGCACGGTGGACCACCAGTCGGCCAACCGGTCCGGCTCGGTGCAGTCGAACGTCACCATTTCCACCGTCAGATCCGCGGAGCCCGCCATGCGCCAACACTAACTCAGCCCGGTGCCAGGAATGCCGCCAGCGCGGCGGCATAGGAGCCGACATCGGCGGCGCCCATCAATTCGCGAGCGGAGTGCATAGCCAGTTGGGGGGCACCGACGTCGACAGTCGGAATGCCGGTTCGAGCGGCCGTCATCGGCCCGATGGTTGAGCCGCACGGCAGGTCGGCGCGGTGCTCGTAGCGCTGCAGCGGTACACCGGCCGCCCGGCAGGCCAGTTCGAAGGCCGCTGCGGTGCGGCTATCGGTGGCGTAGCGCAGATTCGGTTGCACCTTGAGCACCGGGCCGGCGTTGGCGTAGATCGGATGGCCGGGTTCGTGGCGTTCCGGGTAGTTCGGATGGGTGGCGTGCGCCATGTCGGCCGAGGCCAGCATCGAGGCGGTCGTCAGCCGCAGGAAGTCCTCCCGGTCGCCATCGGCGGCCAGCACGATGCGCTCCAGTGTGGTACGCAGCAGATCCGACTGCGCGCCGTGATCGGAGACCGAGCCGACCTCCTCGTGGTCGAACAGCGCCAGCACCGGCAGGTATCCCGACGCCTCGGCGGCCAGCAGTGCCTCCAATCCCGCGTAGCAGCTGGCCTGATTGTCCAGCCGGGGTGCGCTGATGAGGTCCTTGTCGACTCCGATGACCCGGGACGGGGTCAGGTCATGGGTCATCAAGTCGGCGGACAGCAGGTCGGCGGGCGCCACCCCCGCCCAATCGGCGACGTAGTAGTGGAACGGCCGGGCCGGGCCCCCCGCTCCGAATACCGCGTCGAGGTGGCGCTGCGGGTTGAGGCTCACGGAGTTGCGGTCCTCAGCGAGGTGGATAGCCAACTGCGGCACCCGCAGCAGCGGTTCATCGAAGCGCACCAGGCGGTGCTCGACTTGACCATCCCTGGTGCGCGCGGAGATCCGCCCGCTCAGACCGAGGTCGCGATCCAGCCAGGAGTTCAACCACGCCCCGCCGTAGGGCTGCAACCGCACCACCCGCCACATCGCCTCGCTGCGATCCGGGTGCTGTTTGACCCGCAGGTTGGGACTGTCGGTGTGGGCGCCGACGATCCGGAATGGCTGTTCGCGGCCCGATGAATGCCAGGCGATCAGTGACCCGGACCGGATCGTGAAGAAGCGTCCCGCGGCGGCTTCGCTCCACCGGTCGGTTTCGGTCAGCTCGGTGTAGCCGGCGGAGCGCAGTCGCTCGGCCACCGTCGCGCAGACATGGAACGGCGACGGCGAGGCGTCGATGAACTCGCACAGCCCCGGTGCGGTCGCTGCGGTCATCGTTTAGACGGCCAGCACCGCGTCGAGTGCCGAAAAGAACATCCCGAGTCCGTCGTCCGACGGCCCGGTCAGCGGCTCGGTAGCGTGCTCAGGGTGCGGCATCAGGCCGACGACGCGTCCGTTGGCCGAGGCGATGCCCGCGATGTCGCGCATCGAACCGTTGGGGTTCTCGGCGTAGCGGAATACCACCCGGCCGTCGCCCTCGAGTTCGTCGAGCACGGATTCGCTTGCCACATAACGCCCTTCGCCCGATTTCAGCGGTACCAGCAGCTCGGCACCCGACTCGTAACGAGATGTCCAGGCGGTGGCCGTCGACTCGACTCGCAACCACGCGTCGCGGCAGATGAAATGCAGACCGGCATTGCGAGTCAGCGCCCCGGGAAGCAAATCGGCCTCGCACAGCACCTGGAACCCATTACAGATACCAAGCACCGGCATGCCGCGGCCGGCGGCGGCAACGACCTCGCCCATGACCGGTGCGAACTTCGCGATGGCCCCGCAGCGCAGATAGTCGCCGTAGGAAAACCCGCCGGGCACGACGATCGCGTCGACGCCCTTGAGGTCGGCATCGGCATGCCACAGGCTCACCGCCTCGGCTCCGGCCAGGCGCACCGCACGGGCGGCGTCGACGTCATCGAGGGTGCCGGGAAAGGTGATGACCCCGACCCGCGCGCTCACGACGACTCCCGGCTGACCGACCAGTCCTCGATCACCGTGTTGGCCAACAGCGATTCGGCGATCTCGGCCAGTTGGTCGTCGGTCACGGTGTCGTCCACCTCAAGCTCAAACCGCTTGCCCTGCCGCACGTCTGAAACTCCGGCGTGGCCGAGGCGGCCGAGCGCTCCGGAGATGGCCTGGCCCTGCGGGTCGAGGATCTCGGCCTTGGGCATCACGTGAACAACAACCCGGGGCACTGGAACTCCTCTGACGCGGTGGATGGTGCGATGTGATCC
>CAMDFY010000173.1 GCA_945897705.1 Bifidobacterium breve
AGCAGGTCCGCCCGCCACCGGTGATCGTTGACGTCGCGGATGAGTGCGTACTCGATCGACACCCGACGGCCGGTGACATCGGCGTAGTAGCGGGCGGCGTCGAGAACCTCGCTGATCTTCCAGCGGTTGTTCACCGGTACCAGGGTGTCGCGCAGTTCGTCGTCGGGGGTGTGCAGCGAGACCGCCAACGTGACGCCGAGGCGTTCATCGGCCAGCTTGCGGATCGCCGGAGCCAGGCCCACCGTCGACACCGTTACTGAGCGCGCGGAGATTCCGAAACCATCCGGTGGGGCCGCGGTGATGCGCTGCACGGCGGACACCACGCGGGCATAGTTGGCCAGCGGCTCGCCCATGCCCATGAACACGACGTTCGACAACCGGTCACCACCGGATGCTTTCTGAGGCATATCCCGCACGGTGACCGCCGCGGCACGAACCTGCTCGAGGATTTCCGCGGCGCTCAGGTTGCGCGTGAGCCCGCCCTGACCGGTCGCACAGAACGGACATGCCATTCCGCACCCGGCCTGCGATGAGATGCAGACCGTGTTACGGCGCGGATAACGCATGAGGACCGACTCGAAGGTCGCGCCATCGTGGCCGCGCCACAACGACTTTCGGGTGTCCCCGGCGTCGCACTCGACGTCGCGCACCACCGAGAGCAACGGCGGGAATAGCGCGTCGCCGACCGCCGCACGTACCGCAGCCGGCAGATCCGTCATCTCGCGCGGGTTCGCGAGCAGTCGACCGTAATACTGCGCCGCGAGTTGCTTGGCGCGGAATGCCGGCAGGCCGAGATCGGTCATAGCCGCGGCGCGTCCTGCGGCGTCGAGGTCGCCGAAATGACGGGGCGGCAGCCCGCGACGCGGAGCGTCGAAGACCAGTTCCTGTTTCATCAGGCCAGTAACGTTAGAACGATCCAGGTGACCGCCGCCGACGGCAGTGCGCCGTCGATCCGGTCCATCAGTCCGCCGTGGCCCGGCAACAGGGTGCCCATATCCTTGATCCCGAGGTCCCGCTTGACCTGCGATTCGACGAGGTCGCCAAGGGTGGCGGTCAGCACCAGCAGGACCCCCATCGCCACCCCGACCCAGACCGGCTTGTGCATGCCGAACACCACCGCGAGCACGACTGCGGCGGTGCCGCAGACCAGCGAACCGGCGAACCCCTCCCAGGATTTCTTCGGGCTGATCGCCGGGACCATCCGGTGCTTCCCGAACAACACACCGGCGGCGTAACCACCGATGTCGGAGAAGGCGACGCCGAGCATCAGGACGAACACCCGCGCGGCGCCGTCCGGCGGATAGACCAACAGCGCACCGAATGCACCACACAGTGGTATCCACGCCGCGATGAACACCGTCACGGAGACGTCGCGCAGATAGTTGACCGGTTGGCCGCGCAATCCCTGACTCAACAGCCGCCAGACCAGGCAGACCAGCACCGTCGCCCCGAACGCGCCGAGTGCGCCGGCGGCGCCGAACGGCCAGGTCAGCCAGATCATCGCCTGGCCACCGAGAATCAGTGGGATGACCGGGATTGAGTAGCCCGCGGTCCGCATCCGGCGGACCACCTCATGGGTGGCCAACGGCATCGATACCGCCAACAACACCACCCACAGTCGCGGGGCGAAGACCAGGATGGCGATAGTGCCGAAACCCATGACGCAACCCACCGCGATGGCGGCCGGAAGGTCGCGGCCGGCCCGCGAAGTCTTGGCCGGTTGCGCCGGCGCCTCGGGGTCGAGGCTGCCGGATTCGGTGTCTGTCACAGTCGCTCGCTGTCGGGGTCCTCAGACCTCGAGCAGTTCGCCTTCCTTGTGTTTGACGTGGTCGTCGATCTGGGCGATGTACTGCGCAGTGGACTTGTCGAGATCCTTCTCGGCGCGGCCCACCTCATCCTCGCCGGCCTCGCCGTCCTTGCGAATGCGGTGGAGTTCTTCCATGGCGCGACGTCGAATGTTGCGCACCGACACCTTGGCGTCCTCGCCCTTGGCCTTGGCCTGCTTGACCAGTTCACGACGGCGTTCCTCGGTCAGTTGCGGGATAGACACCCGGATGATGCTGCCGTCGTTGGTCGGATTAACACCCAGGTCGGAGTTACGGATTGCGTCTTCGATCGGCTTGAGTTGGGCTGCCTCGTAGGGCTTGATCACGATCATCCGGGCCTCGGGCACGTTGATGCTGGACATCTGCGTGATCGGGGTCGGGGTGCCGTAGTAGTCGATCACGATGCGCGAGAACATACCCGGGTTGGCGCGTCCGGTGCGGATGGAGGACAAATCGTCGCGGGCGACCCCGACGGCCTTCTCCATCTTCTCCTCGGCATCGAAGAGAGCCTCATCAATCATCCGCGCACCTCCTGCTCATCGCTTCGCTCGGCATCCCGCGCACTCATCACGTGGTGACGAGTGTTCCGATCTTCTCACCCGCGACCGCACGGGCGATGTTTCCGTTGGTCAGCAGGTTGAAAACCAGGATCGGCATCCCGTTATCCATGCACAGGCTGAACGCTGTCGCATCAGCCACCCGCAGACCGCGGTCGATCACCTCCCGATGGCTGATCTCGGTCAGCAACTCGGCAGTCGGATTGTCCCGGGGGTCGTCGGTGAAGACCCCGTCGACAGCCTTGGCCATCAGCACTACCTCGGCGCCGATCTCCAGGGCGCGTTGCGCCGCGGTGGTGTCAGTGGAGAAGTACGGCAATCCCATGCCGGCACCGAAAATCACCACCCGACCTTTCTCAAGATGCCGGCGGGCTCGCAGCGGTATGTAGGGTTCGGCGACCTGTCCCATCGTGATCGCGGTCTGCACCCGGGTAACGATGCCCTCCTTTTCCAGGAAGTCCTGGAGCGCAAGGCTGTTCATCACGGTACCGAGCATGCCCATGTAGTCCGAGCGGGTACGTTCCATCCCTCGTTGCTGAAGTTGGGCGCCCCGGAAGAAATTGCCGCCGCCGATCACCACGGCCACCTGAACACCGCTGCGGACAACTTCGGCGATCTGGCGGGCGACCTGCGCCACTACGTCGGGGTCCAGACCCACTGCGCCACCGCCGAACATTTCGCCGCCAAGCTTGAGGAGGACTCGCGAATAGCCCACGCCGGATCCGTTCGTGCCCACCGACTCACCCATCGAACTCCTCACCACGCCTGTCCTGACTCAAACGGTTGCCTCGGCCTGGATCCGCGGCCATGGCTTGGCCGCTTCGAGTTCGAAAGCCAGTTCCAGCAACCGGCGCTCGTGTCCCAGCGGAGCACTAAACATCATGCCGATCGGCATGCCCGAGTCTGACTGCCCCATCGGCAACGAGATCGCTGGTTCCCCGGTGGCGTTGTGCAGTGGTGTGAACGCCACCCAGTCCACCAGCCGATCCATCACCTGCTGGTAGTCGGCAGTGGGGTCGAGGTGGCCGATGCGCGGCGTCTCCTCGGCCAGGGTTGGCATCAGCAGGATGTCGTAGTCGCCGTAGAGCCGTTCGGTAACTTTGCGCAATCGGCGCAACCGGGTGATGGCGACCGGCAGCCGATGCAGGTTGCGGGTCGCATGACGGTCAAGCCCGAGGGTCAGGTTGTCGAGGCGCTCGCGGTCGAAGCTCGGCCCGAAGGTGCGCTTGCCGGTCCGCACCAGTGCCATCGCCATGGAGGCCCAGTAGAGCAGGAAGTCCTCCGCGAAGGTCTCCGGGATCGGGCTGGCATCCAGGTGGGTGACCCGGTGGCCGAGTCCCTCGAGCAGTGCGGCACTCTGCAGAGCCTGGTCACGAATTGCCGGACTGCTGTCCCGATTCAGCGATCGGGTCACGACCGCCACCCGCAGTCGATCGCGACCGGGTCCGGTCACCGCTCCGATCGGCAGCAGTGATCGGTTGCGCCAGATCCGCTCGCCCTCACGGTAGAACGCGGCGGTGTCGCGCACGGAGCGGGTCAGCACTCCATCGTGGACGATCCGCACCGGCATCTGGCGGGTCAGCTTGTCCAGTGGCAGCCTGCCGCGCGAGGGTTTGAGGCCCACCAGGCCATTGCAGGCGGCAGGGATCCGGATCGAGCCACCGCCGTCGTTGGCGTGCGCGATGGGTACCACCCCGGCGGCGACGAAGGCACCCGATCCCGACGATGACGCCCCCGCGGTGTAGTCGGTGTCCCACGGGTTGCGCACCGCACCGATGCGCGGGTGTTCGGCGGACGCACTGAACCCGAACTCCGAGAGTTGTGTCTTGCCGAGCGGGATCAAGCCGGTCGCCAGGTAGAACTTGGCGAACTCGCCGTGGTCATCGTGCGGTCGCGGGTCCCACGCGTCGGTGCCCTGCATCGTCGGCATACCCTCGACGTCGACGTTGTCTTTGATGAACGTCGGCACGCCGTCGAAGTACCCGCCGACGCGAGCACCCGAAGCCGCCCGCGCGCGAGCCTGATCGAACGCATCGTGGGCGAGGCCGTTGAGTATCGGATTCACCGCAGCGGCGCGGTTTATCGCGGCCTCGACCAACTCCGCCGATGAGACCTGGCCGGTCCGCAGGGCATCGACCATGGCGACGGCATCGAGTTCGCCGAGCGCATCGTCGCCGAAGGCGCTTACCCGCCGCATGGTCGTTGCATCCCGTTCAGCCCTGGCCCACCTCGAAGCGGACGAACCGGGTCACGGTCACGCCGGCTTCATCGAGAAGTGCCTTGACGCTCTTCTTGTTGTCGGACACTGACGGCTGATCGAGCAGCACCACGTCCTTGTAGAAACCGGTGATGCGGCCCTCGACGATCTTCGACAGCGCAGCTTCGGGCTTGCCCTCGGCCTTGGCCGTCTCCTGCGCGACGCGTTTCTCTGCCGCCACCAGATCTGCGGGCACATCGTCACGGGTCAGGTACTTGGCCTTCAACGCGGCGATCTGCAGGGCCACCGTGTGCGCGGCGGCGTGGTCGCTGCCGGTGAACTCAACCAGCACGCCCACCGCGGGAGGCAGGTCGGCGGCGCGCTTGTGCAGGTAGGTTTCGACGTTGCCGTCGAAGTACGCAACCCGGCGCAGCACCAGCTTCTCGCCGATCTT
>CAMDFY010000174.1 GCA_945897705.1 Bifidobacterium breve
CCAGGATCGGGGTGTCGAACAGGGCACCCTGGCTGCCGATGTTGGTGATCGTGAACGTGCCGCCGGAGAGTTCGTCGGGCTTGAGGTCGCCGGAACGGGCGCGGGCGGCGATATCGTTGATTGCACGCGCGATGCCGGCCAGTGACAGATCGCCGGCATTGTGGATCACCGGAGACAGCAGACCCTGCTCGGTGTCGACCGCGAAGCCAAGGTGCTCGGCGTCGTAGTAGGTGATCTCGCCGGTCTCCTCGTTGTAGCTGGCGTTGACGTTCGGGTGGGCCTTGAGCGCGTCGATCACCGCACGGGCGATGAACGGCAGGTAGGTCAGGTTCACGCCCTCGCGTTCGGCGAACTCCTTCTTCGCTCGGGCTCGCAGTCCGACGATCTTGGTCATATCGACTTCGTGGGTCTGGGTGAGCTGAGCGCTCGCCTGCAGTGACTCCCGGGTCTTACGTGCGGTCAGCTGACGGATCCGGCTGGCCTTCTGGGTGGTGCCACGCAAATGGGCCAGCGGTGACGAGACTGGGGCGGGTGCCGCTGTTGCCGGGGCCGGGGCCGCGGCGGCTGCGGCCGCTGGGGCCTTCTTGCTGTCGGCTGCGGCCAGCACATCCTGCTTGCGGACTCGCCCGCCGACTCCGGTGCCTTTGACGCTCGCCAGGTCGATTCCGTTCTCGGCCGCGAGTTTTCGGACCAGCGGAGTGACGTAGGGCCCAGCGTCATCGTTGGTCCGGGCCGCGGCGACCGGCTGTGGCGCGGGCGCGGCAACCGGCGCGGGAGCCGCAGCGGGCGTGACTGGGGGAGCGGGTGCCGCAGCGGGCGCGACGGGGGGCGCGGGTGCCGGCTGCGGTACCGGAGCCGGGGCCGGGGTGGGAGCCGGGGTGGGAGCCGGGGTGGGAGTGGGTGCCGGAGCCGACGCGGTCGCCGCAGCGGTGCCGATCCTGCCCAGTTCACCGCCGACCGGAACGGTGACGTCCTCGGCGGCGGTGATGCTCAGCAGGGTGCCGGCGGCGGGCGAGGGGATCTCGGTGTCGACCTTGTCGGTGGAGATCTCGACGAGCGGCTCGTCCGCCGCCACCGCGTCGCCGACCTTCTTCAGCCATCGGGTCACCGTGCCCTCGGTGACCGACTCGCCCAGTTCGGGCATCAGCACCGGGGTCGCTGAACCGGACGGCGCTGAAGCAGGCGCGCTCGCTGCGGGGGGCGGGGCGGCGTGCGGCGCTGGTTCAGCGACGACAGGTGCGGGCGGCGGCGGTGGCGCCGCGGCGGGTACGGGCGGCGGTGGCGCCGCGGCGGGTGCGGGTTGCGCTGCTGGCGCGGCGGGTACCTCACCCGCTTCGCCGATGATGGCCAGTTCGGCGCCGACAGCGACGGTGTCATCCTCCCGGGCAATGATCTTCGTTAGGACGCCCGAGGCCGGGGCGGGAATCTCGGTGTCGACCTTGTCGGTGGACACCTCCAGCAGTGGCTCGTCCGCCACGACCGTGTCGCCCTCCTGCTTGAGCCAGCGGGTGACAGTGCCCTCGGTGACGCTCTCACCGAGGGCGGGCATCTGGACGGAGACGGCCATGCGCGTTGACTCCTAACGTCGGGTCGGCCTCTGGCGTACCACGGCGTGGCCGCCGGTCCACCACAGCACGACCTCTGGCTTACCACAGCGTGGTGTCCACATCCTGTCATTGACGTCTGCGGCATCCCGCGGTCGGCGGCCGAAGGCCCAGCGCGGGACACCGCCCGTGCACAACCCCGGCACCCTCGAGTCTCTGGCACCATCGAATTATCAGGAGTGCATAGCCCCAGCCTCGAAACTTTGGGCCGGCAGGGAGGTGGTCGACGGTGGGTTTGTTCGACAGGGTCCGGCGCCGCCGCCGCTCCGACTCCGGTGCCGCCGCTGACCAGCAGTATCTGGTGCAGTGGGCGGCCCAGCGATCCGGAATCGAGGCTTTTGTCGAGCCGCAGACCCGCGTCACGCCGCTGACAATTGTGCTGGTCGCCGCCGATGGCGAATGGACCCGTCGTCCGGCCGGCGGCCCGGCCGGGGCCAGGATGATCGGTCAGCGGTTGGGTATCCCGGTCTATGACGTGCACAAGGTCGGCTACCCGCAACGGATGCGTGACTTCGACGCCCGGCGCCGCATCCAGCGCCGCCGCGCGCAGCGGGCAGCGCTGGACCCACCGGGGGATGGGCAGTGACGCCCACGGGATTCATCGACGCCGGCGCACCGCTCTCGCACCCCGAGATCCTCGCCACGGCGGTGGGTGAGTTCATCGGTTTTCTTGATGGGGCGCCGACGAGTTCGGCGTTGGTGAACGCGCGGTTCGCAGGGTCGGCTTAGCGTCGGATTAGCGTCGGCTTAGCCGTGTGCCGCGATGTCTTCGAGTACCGCGAACAACGTGCGCACCGGCACACCGGTGCCGCCTTTGGAGGTGTAGCCCCAGGGCCCAGAAGTGTTGTAGGCAGGTCCTGCGATGTCGATGTGAACCCACTGCACCCCGTCGGCGACGAACTCGCGCAGGAACACCCCGGCGACAAGCATTCCGGCGAAGCGCTGCGAGCTGATGTTCGCCAGGTCGGCGATCGTCGACTTCAGGTCGTCTTTGAGTTCATCGGGCAGTGGCATGGGCCAGCCGTTCTCGCCCGCCCGCTGCGACAATTCCGCGACTCGGTCACGGAACGCCTCGCTCCCCATCACGCCCGGGATCCGGGCGCCGAGAGCGACGGTCTGTGCGCCGGTCAGGGTGGAGGTCTCGATCAGGTAGTCCGGGTCGTCCTCGCAGGCGCGCACGATCGCGTCGGCAAGAATCAGTCGGCCTTCCGCATCGGTGTTGAGTACCTCCACGGTGGTGCCGCCGTACTGGGTCAGCACATCGCCGGGGCGCTGTGCGGTCGCCGACGGCATGTTCTCGGCCATCGGTACGGTCGCGATCACGTCGATGGGTAATTGCTGACTGGCAGCGAGCACAATGGTGGCGATCACCGACGCCGCACCGGCCATGTCGGAGGTCATGTGATGCATCGCCGCAGCCGGTTTGATGGAGATGCCGCCGGTGTCGAAGGTGATGCCCTTACCGATCAGGGCCACCGTCGGAGCACCCTTGCGGCCCTTGCCACCACGATAGGTCAACCGCACCAGTCGGGGCGGATTCGACGACCCCTGGCCGACCCCGATGATGCCGCCGTAGCCTCCCTTGGCTAGTGCCTTCTCGTCGAGCACCTGAACCTGAAGGCCGGCCGCGGATCCGAACGCCTTTGCCCGCCTGGCGAATTCGGCGGGGTGCAGGTGACTCGGCGGGGTGTTGACCAGATCCCGGGCCGTGGCCACCGCTGAGGCGATCGCGACGGCGCGGGCCGCCAGCGACTTCGCGTTGCGGGCGGTACTCAACGCCGTGATCTTGGACAATGGCGGATCCTTCGGCGCGGTCTTGGCGCTGCGGAACTCGTGCATCTGATACGAGCCCAGGATCAGGCCCTCGACCGCCGCTTCGAGATTCAGTTCGGACAGCGTGGTGATCACCATTGCCACTCCGTTGAGGGAACGCGCGGCGACCCCGGCGGCGCGGCGAATCGTCTCAGCGGGCCATCCTCCGTCCTGATCGTCCTGGGGGGCACCGAGGCCCACCGCCAGCACGCTGGCGACCGGTAGTGCGGGCACGATGAGCCGGGTGAGTTGCTCGGCACTGCCTTTCGCGCCCAGCGCCTTCAGGCCCATCTCGATCTCGCCGATCACTGCGGCATCGAGGAACGACCCGGCCAGCACTGTCGGTGCTCCGTTATCGCCACAGACGACCGGGATTATCAATACGGCGGCCGATGTCCGCTTAGGGAGCGCGACTGCAGTGGTGACGGTGGGTGACTGATAACCGGGTTGGGTGCTCACCAGCGACACCCTAGTGGTGCGGGGTTTAGTGTGGGTCGGCGTGACGGACACATCAGCTTCGCCCCCCAGGGATTCGCCACCCGGGGATTTACTTGCCGGCCCGTTGGAAACTCGCCACCGCGACCGCGGCGCGACCTTCGCGCCGTTCGGTGGGTGGCTGATGCCGGTGTCCTATGCGGGCACGGTCGGCGAGCACACCGCAACCCGCGAGTCGGTGGGGCTCTTCGACGTGAGCCATCTCGGCAAGGCACTGGTGTCCGGTCCGGGCGCGGCGGAATTCGTCAACTCCGCGCTCACCAACGATCTTGGCCGCATCGGCCCGGGTCAGGCGCAATACACGCTGTGCTGCACGCCGGAGGGTGGGGTGGTCGACGACCTGATCGCCTACTACGTCAGCGACGACGAGATCTTCCTGGTGCCCAACGCCGCCAATACCGCCGAGCTGGTCCACCGCCTACAGCACGCCGCGCCAGAGGGGATTTCGGTCACTGATCAGCACCGGTCGTATGCGGTGCTGGCGGTTCAGGGACCGCGGGCGGCCGAGGTGCTCTCGGCGCTCGGGCTACCGACCGATATGGAATACATGGGCTACATCGACGCCGAGTGCGTCGACACGGATTACGGGAGCGTTCCGGTGCGGGTGTGCCGGACCGGTTACACCGGCGAGCACGGCTACGAGTTGATCCCGTCCTGGTCGTCGGCGCCGGTGCTTTTCGATGCGCTTGTCGCTGCGGTCGAGGCACGAGGTGGCCAGCTCGCCGGTCTGGGTGCGCGCGACACCCTGCGCACTGAGATGGGTTATCCGTTGCACGGTCACGAACTCTCCCGGGACATCTCGCCGCTGCAGGCGCGCTGCGGCTGGGCGGTGGGTTGGTCGAAGGACGCCTTCTGGGGGCGCGACGCTCTGCTGGCCGAGAAGCAGGAGGGTCCGCGCCGGATGCTGCGCGGGTTGCTTGCGCTCGACCGGGGCGTGCCCCGCGCCGAAATGGCTGTGCTCAGCGGGTCCACTCCGGTGGGGATCACCACCTCGGGAACGTTCTCCCCGACGCGCAACGTCGGTATCGCGCTGGCACTGATCGAT
>CAMDFY010000175.1 GCA_945897705.1 Bifidobacterium breve
CCGCATCGTCGCAGATCTGTACCGTCGCATTCACCTCCCGGCGCTGCCGCAGTTGCGTTCGCTGTCGACCGCAATGGATCGGTGGACCGCCGCGTTGGCCGCGTTGCCGCGCAGTGCGCCGATCCCGCGTCGGCTGGTCGAGCAGGCCATCGCACTCGGCACCGAGCTCGCCGCCGATCACGCGGTGGAGCGGGTGATCCACACCGATCTGCACTACGGCAATGTTCTGGCCGGTGACCGAGAGCCGTGGCTGGTGATTGATCCCAAACCGGTCAACGGCGACCCGCACTATGAGATCGCACCCATGCTGTGGAACCGGTGGGACGACATCGCCGGCGATGTCCGCGAAGGCGTAGTGCGCCGGTTCGGGACGCTGGTCGATGCCTCGGGGTTCGACGAGGAGCGCGCGCGGGGGTGGGTGATCGTGCGGATGATGCACAACGCCATGTGGGCGTTGCAGGACGGCCCGCGGTGCGACCAGGGGTGGCTGACCCGGTGTATCGCGGTCGCGAAGGCCGTCGGGGGCTGAGGGGGTTTCAGGCCTCGAGTCGGGTTCTCACGGCCTCGAGTCGTCTGCTCAGTTCCGCTTCGTCGATCACGCCGCGGGCCACCAGCGAATGTGCCAGTGCGACAAGCTGATTCTCCGGATACGGCAGGTCGGCGTAGCGGGTGGCCGAGAGCACGTCCTCCTCGTCGCGGCGGTCCTTGAAGGTGAGGTTGAGATCCTCGGCCGCGCCGGAACGGTCGATCGCGTCGCACATCCCGTCCAGGCTGGTTTTCCACGGCGGCACCGGATTCTCGACGCCATACTTGTCGGCCATCACCGTCCAGATCTGATTGCGCCGGGCGATCTCCTCGAGTGTCTCGACCGAGATGTCTTCCGGCTGCTGTGCCGCGGCGCCCATCAGTCGGCGATTCCCCGGATGGCAGCGCGGGTCGTGGTGATGATGTTGGTGGTGACGCCGGGCGTGGGCAGCGCGACGCCGATCAGGCAGTCCCGGGTGATGATGTCGGCGAGTTGATCTTCGGTCCAGCCGTCGGTGCCCTCGGGCCGCAGTGGCATCACCATGAAGCGGTGTTTCTGGTTGGAATCCTCCACCCGCACCTCGACGTCATCGGGCAGCACCAAGCCGAACTCGGAGAGCACCTGGCGCGGCCACCGCACGATCCGGCGCCGGTAGTTCGGAGTGCGGTACCACTCCGGGGAGTTACCCAGAATCGGCCGCGGATAACATGAGCACAGCGCGCAGACGATCACGTGATGGACCGTGGGAGTGTTCTCCAGGATCTTGAACGCCACGAAATCGCTCGGCGTGCCGAAGCCGGTGGGCTCTAGCCAGTCGACGCCCACCTGCTTGCTCGCGGCCAACGGATCGGTCAGGGCGAGGCGTTTGAAATCCGGATCCAGCCAGGCGCGTGCCACCAGGCGCGCGGCCGGCGTCGGACCGATCTGCTCGGCGAACTCGGTGAACAGCCGGTGTTCGGCGGCGGTGAAAAGACCCTTCTCGATGCACAGTTCGCGCAACGCGATCTCCAGGACCTCGAAGTCGGTGATCTCATCGACCATCGGTTTGACGGTGCGGTCGTGGTCGTGGTCGTGGTCGTGGTCGTGATCGTGATCGGACACGCGGATGCCTCTCTCGTTCGATTCTCGTTCGATCTAGCGGACGGCCTCGAGCCAGCGCTCAGGGATCTCGGTCTGCAGGGTGTCGATCATTGGCCCGGTGTAGCAGTGCCACAATTCGCACTGCGTGAACCGGACGATGTAGAACCACTCGGGTTTCGCGTCGGGTCGAACCCAGGTCTCGTCCTCAGGTGCGGGGCTCTCATAGGTGACCTCGGCGATCACGCCTTCGGCACCGCGCACGTATTCCGGTGTGCGGGTGTAGAACAGCGCCGGAAGCTCCCGCACCCGTACCCGGTCGCCGACCGTGAACTTCGCCGTGCCAGCCTTACCGGCGAAGATCTGCGGATCGCCGATTCCGGCTGCTTCGAGGTGGTGGGCGTTGCGTGTGACGTTCGCGCCGTCGCCCTCTGACTTCGGTTGCGCATCGGGCAGGCGTCCATTAAGCCCACCGGCGTAGCGGTCCTGCACCTCGGCCATCCGGTCGGTCAGCTCACCCCAGCTGAGGTAGCCCTTCTCCAGCAGCAACCGGCCTACCGACCACAGCCACCGGCCGTAGTACGGGATGCCGAGGTAGACCGCGCGTCCCACATCGACGTTGCCGATGCGCCGGCGCTCCTCGGAGACCCAGATGCCCCGCATGCCGAGAACCTCGCAGAGCACGTAGGTCATCAGCTCCCACTGCTCTTCCTCTTTGTTCTCATACGCCGCCGGCACATCGAGTTCGCCGCCCACATCATGGGGATTTTTCATATAGGCCAGGAAATGGTCATGGGCCATCTGATCCGGCATCGGCCACTCCGGCACCTCCGGATAGGTGGCCTTCAATCGGGATATCAGCGCCAGTTGCTCGGCGCGCTGTTGGGCGTTACTCACAGGTGCGGCTCCCCAGGGGTGACATAGTTCCGGACTTTACCGCCGCAGTAGCCTGACGGGTTGTGATGGACGAATCCGATTCCGGTGACGACGCACCCGCGCGCCGGGTGGGTGTGTCGCCGGTGCGCACCGCCGCGGCGGTCGGCCTCTGCCTGGCACTGGTGCTGGGCGGGCTGTGCGGGTGGCTCGGTTACCGCGACCATCAGGCGCGGCAGTCCGACCAGTTACGCGAACTGTTCATCGAGACCGGCAAGCGCGCCGCGATAAACCTGACCACCGTTGACCACACCCGCGTCGAAGCTGACGTGCAGCGCATTCTGGACTCGGCGACGGGGGCGTTCCGCGAGGACTTCGCCAGCCGGTCCGGACCATTCATCGATGTGGTGCAGCAGGCCCGGTCGACCTCGTCGGGCGCCGTGACCGAGGCTGGTCTTGAGTCCGTCGACGGCGATGAGGGCCGGGTGTTGGTGGCCGTGACCGTGACGACCAGCAGCCTGGACGTGGCCGATCAGCCCCTGCGGTACTGGCGGATGGCGTTGACGGTCCGCAAGGTCGACGGCGGCGCCAAGGTGGCGAAAGTAGATTTCGTGTCATGACCGATACCGGCGAACCCGCGGGCCCCGATGATGCTCGATTACGCATCCTCGCGTTCGGAGTCCTGCCGGCCGTGGTGGTCGTACTCGGTGCCGGGGCAGGGGTGCTGCGGTGGCAGGAATCGGCGCACCGGGAGATCCAAGCCGCGCGCTCGGAATCGGTGGCCGCGGCCCGGGACATCACCGTGGCCATACTGAGTTATCGGGCCGGCACCGTCGAGCAGGATCTGCGCGCGGCGCGCGACCGCCTGACCGGAACCTTCCTGGACTCCTACACCGACTTGATCAACAACGTCGTTATTCCCGGCGCCAAGGAGAAGAACATCACCTCAGAAGCGCGGGTGTCCGCGGCGGCGTCGGTGTCGGCGGCGGCAACACACGCGGTGGCACTGGTGTTCGTCGACCAGAGGGTGGTGCAGGGTGCCGATTCCCCCTCCGGCACCGCCTCCAGCGTTCGGGTCACCTTGGACAAGGTCGGCGACCGCTGGCTGGTGTCGGGCTTCGACCCGGTCTGACGTTCGCGCGCGTCGACAGCGAACGGCCCCCGCCGGGGGGCGGGGGCCGTCGGTCGACGTGCGGGCCTGCGTCAGTTGTCGCGCTTGTCGCGCTTGTCGCGCTCGTCGATGACTCGGCCGCGGGTCGTGGGTGCCGGGTTCGTGGCGACCTTCACGGGTTCTGGCTTGCGCCGGGTCAGCATCCGCATCAAACCGGCGAGCAGTGCGGCCACCGCGACACCGACCGGAATCCACCACCACTTGCTGCTGGACTTTTCGACGGTCTCGGCGGCGACCGCCTTGCCCGGCGCCGCGTCGGGTGCACCCTTGAGCACGGAAGACACGACAGAGGAGGCGACGCTGACGCCGCTGCTGGCGGCGCTGCCGGCGACGCTGGCACCACTGCTGGCCGCGCTGCCCGCGACGCTGGCGCCGCTGCTGGCGACGCTGCTGGCCACGCTGGCACCGCTGCTGGCGGCACTGCCGGCGACGCTGGCGCCGCTGCTGGCGATGCTGCTGGCGGCGCTGCCCGCGCTGCTGGCCGCGCTGCCGGCGGCACTGGCGCCGCTGCTCACGGCACTGCCGGCCGCGCTGGCGGCCGATGATCCGACGCTGGCGGCGCTGGAAGCCATGTCCTTGGCGGCGTCTTTGGTCTCGGCGCAGCTGACCGCGAATGCTGCGGTGATGGCGAGGCCACCGACCGCGGCCGCGGCACGATTCAACTTGGTGTTCATCGTCCTGTTCTCTCCTAATATGGTGTGGACGGGTGCGCTCACAACCGCCGCAGGACAACCTAGCAAACAAACCCTCGATGTCGGGCAGGGTTGCTGACTTCGATCATTCCCTCGCAAGTCGTAACGAGGGTTACGCTCAGATGGCGGCGGTCCGCCGTCACGATGGACGAGGAGCGACGATGCCGGCCCAACCTGCGGCCAAAGGGCCTGCACGGGCGCCCGCCATGCCGCGGGGCAAGACCTTGATCGTGCATTCGGCCGACGGGACCCGCCTGCACACCGAGGTCTTCGGCCCGGCCGACGGCTACCCCGTCGTGCTCGCGCACGGGATCACCTGCGCGTTGCGGGTCTGGCACGAGCAGATCAATGACCTGGCTCGGGATTACCGGGTGATCGCTTATGACCACCGCGGCCACGGCCGCAGTGGGGTGCCCGCGCGATCGGCCTACAGCCTCGATCACCTCGCGGCCGACCTTGACGCGGTGCTGGCCGCCGCGCTGCGGCCAGGCGAACGGGCCGTGATCGCCGGGCACTCGATGGGCGGCATCGCGATCAGCGCCTG
>CAMDFY010000176.1 GCA_945897705.1 Bifidobacterium breve
CGCGCGCCTGTTCGCGGCCGGCCTCGGTGAGTTCGGCTCCCGGTGGCCGGGTGTCGAGTCGACGTTCGAGGTTCGCGTGCGACTGGCCGTGCCGGACGAGGATCAGCCGTCCGCTCATGGCCTGCCGTCGCGTAAGTGGTCCAACCACCGATCAGCCTCATCGAGTTGGGGTGGCAACGCCCCTGCAGCGGCGCCGGTCGGCCAGGATCCGAGGTAGCGGACCTCCGCGCAACGGCGGTACAGCGCCTTGAGTGCCTCGGCGACCGCGCTGTCGTCGATATGGCCAACGCAGTCGAGGAAGAACATGTAAGTGCCCAGGCCGGTGCGGGTGGGCCTGGACTCGATGCGGGTCAGGTCGATGTCGCGGATGCCGAACTCACTCATCGCCGACACCAGGGCTCCGGGAGCGCTGTCGATCCGCAGCACCACTGACGTCCGGTCCGCACCCGTGCGTGCCGGCGGGGCACCGGTTTTTCCCACGAGTACGAAGCGGGTGCGGGCGTTGGGCTCATCGACGACGTTGTCGGCCAGCGAGGACAACTCGTAGCGCTGGGCCGCCAGTGCGGTGCTGACGCCGGCATCGACTCGGCCGGCGACGACATCGAGTGCGGCCGCCGCGTTTGAATTCGCCGGCACCAACTCTGCATCGGGGATATGTGCGGCCAGCCAGCGTCGCACCTGCGCCGCGGCGACGGGGAACGCCGCCACGCGTCGCACCTGTTCGGCTGTTATCCCCGGCCGGGTGACGATGCTGAAGGACACATCCAGAGTCAGTTCGGCATAGATCTGCAGTGGCGAACCGGCGGCCAGACCATCCAGGGTGGGAAGCACGCTGCCTTCGATTGAGTTCTCGATCGGAACGCAGGCGAAGTCGGTGGCGCCGGACCGGACGGCCTCCAGCGCGATCGGCGTACTTTCCGCCGGTTCGGGCCGCACTTCGCCCCCACCCGGCACCATTCCCGCGGCGGCCATCGCCAGCAGTGCCGCTTCGGTGAAGGTCCCCTCCGGGCCGAGGTAGGCGATGCGTGACACGTCTTCACACTATCGCCTGCCGGAGACCGCGCCCGCGGCTCAGGAACCTGCCGCACGCGAGGCACTACCGTTGCTTCGGTGAACGCCACCCGCGGCGAGTTCCTGATCACCGATCGCCGGACCCTGCGAATCGAGGTCGGGGTCATGCTGGCCGTGACCTTCGGCGTCAGCGCGTTCATTGCTGTTTTTCGACTCGCTGACGCGGTGCTCTCCGGGCTGCCCGGCTATCGGGTGCGACTGAATTCCAACCAGTCCCGCTTCGACCTGATCAACCTCGGCCTGAATGCGGTCTCGGTCGGTCAGCTGGTGGCGTGGGGAGCGTTGGCTCTCTACCTGCTGTGGCGAAGCGGCATCAAGCCAGCCGACATCGGTTTGGGCCGGTTACGTTGGCGCACCGACATTCCGGGCGGGATGGGCTTGGCGGCGCTCATCGGGATTCCTGGGCTCATGTTCTATCTGGCCGCCCGCGCGATGGGCTTGAACGCGGAGGTGGAGCCCGCGGCCCTGGATAGTTCGTGGTGGCGGATCCCGATGCTCGTGTTGGCGGCGTTCGCCAACGGATTTGCCGAAGAGGTGGTCGTGGTGGGGTATCTGATCACCCGCCTGCGCCAGCTCGGCATGACATCGGGCCAGGCGGTGGTGGCGTCGAGCATCTTGCGCGGTGCGTACCACCTCTACCAAGGCTTCGGAGCCGGCCTCGGCAATGTGGTGATGGGCCTGGTGTTCGGATACGCCTGGTGCCGGACCGGGCGGCTCTGGCCGCTGGTGATCGCACACGGGCTTATCGACACCGTGGCATTCGTCGGGTACACACTGGCGGCCGGCCATCTTGGCTGGCTGCGTTGAAAGATCAACTGCAGTGAACGAGCAACCTCCACCGGGGACGGATCCGCCGACAGAGCCAATCCCGCGTCAGCCCCATCGGCCACGTCAGCCGCCCGCGCGTGAGCCCGCACCGGTGATCCGGCGCGACTCGTCAACCGTCCGTCCGGCACCGCGGCTGCCCGGACCGCCCCGCCCGCTTCGGCCAGTGCCCGGTCCGCGACCACCATCACCACCTCCCCAGCAGCGCTATCGACCAGCGCACGCCGCACCACCACGTGCCGCGCCGCCGCCCCCCGCACCAGTAACGCGGGCGCGGCCGACCGAGGCCAAACAGTCCGCGCGGCCGGCCCGACCCGCCCGAACCCCTCGGAGCTCAATGCCCCCGCAGCCCCGGCGGCCACGTCGAGTTGTCGCTAAAAGGAAGGCTCGGTGGGGCAGACGAATTGCACTGAGCGCCTTGGCGATCGGTCTTGTCGCGATCACCGCGATGCTGACCACAGCGATTTGGATCGAGTCATCGTTGCGGCGAATCGATGTGCTCGGCGCGTATCCCGATCGTCCTGCGGCCGCCAGCGGTACCAACTGGCTACTGGTTGGATCCGACAGCCGCGCAGACCTCACCCCGCAGCAGCAGATCGAGTTGTCTACCGGTGGTGACATCGGCAACGGGCACACCGACAGCATCCTGCTGGTACATGTTCCGGCAATCAACTCAGCTCAGCCGCCGACGCTAGTGTCCATCCCGCGCGACTCCTACGTCGACATCCCGGGCTATGGAGCGGACAAGATCAATACCGCGTTCGCCCAGGGTGGCCCAGCCCTTCTGGCGCAGACCGTTGAGTTGAACACCGGTATCGCCCTCGACCATTACGTCGAGGTCGGGTTCGCAGGTTTCGGCGGCGTCGTCGACGCCCTCGGCGGGGTTCAGATGTGTCTGCCTGAGCCCATCTCCGACCCACTGGCCGGCATCGACCTGCCAGCCGGCTGTCAGAGGCTCGACGGACGCAACGCGCTCGGCTACGTGCGTAGCCGAGCGACGCCTCGGTCGGATCTCGATCGGATGAGCCACCAACGGGACTTCGTGTCGGCGATGCTGCGCCGCGCGGAGAGTCCGGCAGTATGGCTTAACCCCTGGCGGTGGTATCGCACCTCGCGCGCGATGGCGGCGGCACTGAGCGTCGACCGAGATGGGCATGTCTGGAACCTGGCCCAACTGGGCTGGGCACTGCGCACAGTGGGTACCGCGGTCACCGTGCCGATCGGTGAGTTCACCGACAATGACTCGGGTTCGGTCGTGGTCTGGGACTCCGCAGCCGCCGCCGCACTATTCGATGCCCTGCGCAGCGATTCGCCGATCCCCCAGTCGGTGCTCGACGCGCAGCCGTGATCGGCTCGCCCAGATCACATCTCCTCAGGACGGATCCCGGGGAACGTCCTCTCGGTCGGTATCGCGCAATCCTGTGTGCAGCCAGGCCCTGGTGCGGCCCGGATGGTTGGTCGCGATCCAGCCCACTCCGATGTCGCGGCAAAACTCAACATCCTCGTAATGGTCGACGGTCCAGCAGTACATCGCCCGACCCTGCGCGGCGGCCCGGTCCACCAGATCGGGATGCTCGCGCAAGGTGGCAATGGACGGGCCGACCGCCGTCGCGCCGACGGTGGTCGCGGCGCCACCGCCGAGGTACCACGAGGTCTCCCCGAGTAGGACGGTGGGAAGCATCGGGGCCGACCGGCGGATACGCCACACCGCCGCAGCTGAGAAGGACATCACCACCGCGCGGGACAGATCCGCCGACGCTGGAGAGGCGATGCCGTAGCGGTTGAGCAACTCCAAGACCTTGTTTTCCACCAAGGCGCCGAAGCGCACCGGGTGTTTGGTCTCGATGAAGATCTTCACCGGCCGTCGCCAGTCCAGCACCATTGCCAGCAACTCGTCGAGAGTGAGCAGGCCGGTGTCGTCGGAGTCGACTCCATGATCACGACTGGCATGCCAAGCGCCCCAGTCGAATTGCTGCAATTCAGCCAACGTCATCTCACTGACCAGACCGGTTCCCGTCGAAGTGCGATCAACTCGCCTGTCGTGAACGCACACCAGGTGCCCGTCGACGGTAAGTCGTACGTCGCACTCGACCCCGTCGGCACCCTCCCGGAGCGCCAGGTCGTATGCGGCCCGGGTGTGTTCGGGACGGTCGGCCGACGCACCGCGGTGAGCCACCACGAACGGGTGGTGTTTCCCCCGCGCCGCGGCAGACTGAGACATGAACTACGCCACCGGCTCTCGCTGATCGGCCCGCAGATCCGGTTCGAGTTCGGCATCGTCGGGAAGATCACCGGGAGGATCGTTCGGAGTCGATTCACTCTGGGGTTCCACGTTGGTCTGATCTTCCGGGACGACCACCCAGCGGTGGAGCGGGCGTTCCACCGATTTGCGGACAAAGGTGTTGAACACCCGCCACAACAGCAGCAGAACCGCCAAACCTGCCAGGTAGGCGATGATCACGGTCACCGTGTTGTCGGCGACCCCCTGCGCATCAGTGGCCGAACTGGTCCACATCGCCCACGCCGATATCGCGGTGGAGAAGATCCACGCAACCCACCACATCACGATGGGGCCGCGCAGCCGCGCTTCGGACTGCTCGGCACGGGCCAACTCGATCAAAAAGACCGGTGCCCATAGAAGGTTCGCGACGGGAACCAAGCAGCCGGCCCACAACTCCCATTCAGATCGTGGGTCGTCGTGGCCGAGAAACCTGAACACTGCGGAACGCCGCCCGACCAACCATGACGCCATCGTGGCGGCCGTGACGATGACCGCGACAATCGCCGCCAGGCTGGCCAGCACGCCCATCAACAAAGTGCCATTGGCCACCAGTGGCGGCAGGAGCGTCGTCCGATTGATGAGCAGCAGCAGATACCGCAGGATGTGCACCAGCGCGGCGAGGCTGAACACGGCGGCCGAGGCCAGCAATGTGGCCCGCACCGCGGTGTCCGACGCGCTTTTCCGCGGCACCTGGGCTGCCAGC
>CAMDFY010000177.1 GCA_945897705.1 Bifidobacterium breve
TCTCATCAAGGAGGAATAGTGGGCCACTACAAGAGCAATGTTCGCGACCAGGTGTTCAACCTGTTCGAGGTTTTCGGCCTGGATAAGGCCCTCGGCGAGGGGGCCTACAGCGACCTCGACGTCGACACCGCGACCGAGATGCTCGGTGAGATGGCGCGACTGTGCGAGGGGCCGGTCGCGGAGTCCTTCGCCTACGGCGATCGCAACCCGCCAGTGTTCGACCCCAAGACTCACACGGTGACCCTGCCCGAACCCTTCATCGCATCCATGCGTGCGTTCATCGACGGTGGCTGGGACAGGGTCGGCGTCCTTGAGAAACTCGGCGGCGTACCGGTCCCGAAGGCACTGTTGTGGGCGCTGCACGAGCACGTCCTGGGCGCCAATCCGGCGATCTGGATGTACGCCGGCGGCGCCGGTTTCGCCCAGATCTTTTACAACCTGGGTACCGAAGAGCAGAAGAAGTGGGCGGTGAACGCGGCCGAGCGCGGCTGGGGTTCCACCATGGTGCTGACCGAGCCGGATGCCGGTTCCGACGTCGGCGCCGGCCGGACCAAGGCCGTCAAGCAGGAGGATGGCTCGTGGCACCTCGACGGTGTGAAGCGATTCATTACCTCTGCGGACTCCGGCGACGTGTTCGAAAACATCCTCCATCTGGTCCTCGCCCGCCCCGAAGGCGCCGGCCCGGGCACCAAGGGGCTTTCCCTGTTCGCGGTGCCGAAGTACCTGTTCGACTTCACCACCGGTGAACCCGGCGAACGCAACGGCGCCTTTGTCACCAACGTCGAGCACAAGATGGGCCTGAAAGTCTCTGCCACCTGCGAACTGACCCTGGGCCAGCACGGCGTACCTGCCAAGGGCTGGTTGGTCGGCGAGGTTCATGACGGTATCTCGCAGATGTTCGAGGTGATCGAACAGGCCCGAATGATGGTGGGCACCAAGGCGATCGCCACCCTGTCCACCGGCTACCTCAACGCACTCGACTACGCCAAGACCCGGGTGCAGGGCGCGGATCTGACCCAGATGACCGACAAAACCGCGCCCCGGGTGACCATCACCCACCACCCGGATGTGCGGCGCAGCCTGATGACACAGAAGGCCTACGCCGAAGGGTTGCGGGCGCTGTATCTCTACACGGCCACCTTCCAGGACAAAGCGGTGGCCAAGACGGTCCAGGGCGTGGAACCCGATCTGGCGGCCAAGGTCAACGACCTGCTGCTGCCGATCGTCAAAGGTGTCGGCTCCGAGCAGGCCTACGCCAAACTCACCGAGAGTCTGCAGACCTTCGGCGGTTCGGGCTTCCTGCAGGACTACCCGATCGAGCAGTACATCCGGGATGCCAAGATCGACTCCCTCTACGAAGGCACCACCGCCATTCAGGCGCAGGACTTCTTCTTCCGCAAGATCATTCGCGACAAGGGCGTGGCACTGGCCCATGTGGCCGGCCAGATCGAGGAGTTCGTCACCAACGAGACCGGCAACGGACGCCTCAAGACCGAACGCGCATTGCTGGGCAAGGCCCTCGAGGACGTCCAGGGCATGGCTGCGGCGCTGACCGGTTACCTCATGGCCGCTCAGGAAGACACCGCCAGCATCTACAAGGTGGGACTGGGATCGGTGCGCTTCCTGATGAGCGTTGGCGACCTAGTCATCGGCTGGCTGTTGCTGCGCCAGGCGGCGACCGCCATCGCGGCACTGGACGCCGGCGGCGCCGACAGCGACCGGCACTTTTACGAGGGCAAGATCGCGGTGGGTTCCTTCTTCGCCAAAAACTTCCTACCACTGCTCACCGGGATGCGTCAGGTGATCGAGTCGGTGGACAACGAGGTCATGGAGCTCGACGAAGCGGCTCTGTAGGCAATAGCCCCAGCACTGCCCTTTGCGCACCACGTGACGGGAAAAATTTGCTACCGTCGCTGCTGTGGCCGTGCCCGACTTCAGAAAGGCCATCAGCGGAAGTCGGGGCCCGTTAGTCAGTTTCGTCGGCCCGTTCACCAAAACGGGCGGCTTCTACGCACGCTCGTGGCGCGACTTCCTCGGCGGTGAGCGCGACGATCTTCCGGTGGCGCGTCCCACCCTGTCGCTGGCAAGCCACGCCCTGCGCGACGAACTCATCCTGGTGGGTCTGCTGTGGCGACGCCCGGTCAGCGATCCAGGCACCCACAAACAGATCAACGACGAAGTGCGCGCGGCGACGAAGCTCTACCGCAAGAAAGGGTGGCTGACCAAGCCGCAGGGCTTCTTCCCGGCTCCGCAAGCGCCGACCGATTTCGAGATCCGCTCCTACACCAACCGAAATCGCACCCACGAGCGGATCTCCTTCGACAGCGGCTATGCGCCGCATCCTGAAGAACCGGGGGCCGAACGCTGGATGGGCTACGCCAGCAACCAACGGATGTACGCGATGATGCTGCGCCATGATGCGGAACCCCGGCCCTGGATGGTGTGCGTACACGGGACCGAGATGGGTCGCGCGGGGCTTGATCTGACGATATTCCGGGCCTGGCATCTGCACGAGGATCTGGGTCTCAACGTGATCCTGCCGGTGCTGCCCCTGCACGGCCCTCGATCCCGGGGGCTGCCGAAGAATGCCGTGTTCCCGGGCGAGAACATGATGGACGATTTCCACGGCACGGCGCAGGCTGTGTGGGACATCCGCCGGATCATGGCCTGGATCCGGGCCGAGCAACCCGGCGCCAAGATCGGCCTGAACGGAATCTCCATCGGCGGTTATGTCTCCGCTCTGGTGGCCAGCCTCGACGACGACCTGACCTGCGCCATCCTCGGGGTGCCGCCGGCCGATCTGATCGATCTGCTGGACCGGCATTCCGGACTGTCCCGCGGCGACCCCCGTCTTGAGACCCTCGAGCTGGCCCGACCGATCGGCCGCATGGTTTCGCCGCTGTCGATGCCACCCAAGGTGCCGCCGAAGGGTCGGTTCATCTACGCGGGCGTGGCCGACCGGATCGTCCACCCCCGCAAACAGGTGCTCGCCCTCTGGGAGCACTGGGGCAGGCCCGACATCGGGTGGTATCACGGCGGACACACCGGATTCTTCGAATCCAGGCCGGTTCAGCGCTACGTCGACGCCGCGGTATTTCAGTCCGGACTCCGCGACGCCACTCCTCAACCGAAGGGAAAGGGCAAACCGAAGGGATAGCGGTCCTCACGCTTCGAGGATGTAGCCGTCTTCACGCTTCGAGGATGGCCGTCACGCCCTGGCCGCCGGCGGCGCAGATCGAGATCAATCCGCGCACCGGGCCAGAGGTATGCGCCTTCTTCTCGGCGAGTTGTTTGGCTAACTGGGCCACGATCCTGGCCCCGGTGGCCGCGAACGGATGGCCGGTGGCCAGCGATGAGCCGTTGACATTCAACTTGCTGCGATCGATCGACCCCAGCGCGGAGTCCAGCCCCAACCGCCCGGTGCAGTACTCGTCGGATTCCCAGGCCTGCAGATGCGCCAGCACCACCGAGGCGAATGCCTCATGAATCTCGTAGAAATCGAAGTCGCCCAACCGAAGTCCGTTGCGGGCCAGCAGTCGTGGCACGGCATAGGTCGGTGCCATCAGCAGACCATCGGTGCCGTTGACGTAATCCACCGCGGCGGTCTCAGCGTCGACGAAGTAGGCCAGCGGGGTCAGCGAGTTCGCCCGTGCCCAGTCCTCGCTCGACAGTAGCGCCACCGAGGCACCGTCGGTCAGCGGCGTGGAATTACCGGCGGTCATGGTCGCGTCGCCGGCCTTCACCCCGAACGCCGGCCGCAACTTCGCAAGCTTCTGCGCGGTGGAGTCAGGCCGCAGGTTGTCATCGCGGTAGAGACCGAGGAACCCGGTGACGAGATCATCGAAGAACCCTCGGTCATAGGCGGCCGCGGCATTGCGGTGGCTGGCCGCGGCCAACTCATCTTGATCAATTCGTTTGATGCCCATCTGTTTGGCGGTGATCGCGGCGTGCTCACCCATGGACAAACCGGTTCGCGGCTCCCCGTTGGTGGGGATCTCGACACCGAGTGCCGCCGGCACCCGGCCGGCCAACTTGATCCTCTCGAGTGTGGAACGCGAGCGCCGCACCGCCAGCAGCGACCGCCGTAGGTTGTCCCCCAAGCCGATCGGGGCGTCCGAGGTGGTGTCCACCCCGCCGGCGGCGGCCACCTCGTAGCGGCCCGCCGCGATACCGTCGGCGGCGGCGATCGTCGCCTGCAAGCCCGTTCCGCAGGCCTGCTGCAGATCGAACGCCGGGGTGTAGGGCGACAGTGGGCTACCCAGCACGCATTCGCGCATCAGGTTGAAGTCCCGGCTGTGCTTGAGGACCGCACCGCCGATCACCGCGTCGAGTCGCTCGCCCTCGAGTCCGAAACGATCCGCCAGACCCGTCAGCACGGCGGTGAACATGTCCTGGTTCGAGGCTTGGGCATAGGCGCCGTCGGATCGCGCGAACGGAATGCGGTCGCCACCGAGGACGGCGACCCTGCGACGTTTCGTTGTGGCCACGTTCGGCAAGACTAGACCCGTCCGGGCCGTGCCACCTGCACTCTGGCGTACGTTATCGAGCGTGGCTTCCGACCTCGTCTCCCAGGTGATCACGTCCGCGCCGGGGTCGTTCCTGGCCAAACAGTTCGGCCTGCCGGCACCGGAGACCCTGCGGCGCTACCGGCCCGGCGAGCCGCCGCTGGCCGGCGCGCTGCTGATCGGCGGCGACGGCCGGTTAGCCGAGGCGTTGCGGGCAGCACTGGCCGACGACTACGACATTGTGGGAAACAATCTCGGCGGACGCTGGGCGGACACCTTCGGCGGTCTGGTGTTCGACGCCACCGCCGTCACCACACCGGCCGGCTTGCGGGATCTGTTCGAGTTCTTCACGCCGCTGCTGCG
>CAMDFY010000178.1 GCA_945897705.1 Bifidobacterium breve
GCACCACCGCTGCCGGAGCGCGCCCGGTCGGTGGAGCTCACCCGGGTCTCACCCCGGGTATCGCCGCGGCTCGGTCGGGGGCTGCTCGACTTGCGGGCGCCGCCGATGGTGCCGACGGCGTCGGCGGGGATACCGAGTTCTTCGTAGAAGTGCGGAGAGTTGGAATAGGTCTCGGCCGGATCCGGGCGGTCAAGCTTGAGCGCGTTGTTGATCATCGACCAGCGCTCCAGTTCATCCCAGTCGACCAGTGTCACGGCGACACCGGTCTTGCCGGCCCGGCCGGTGCGGCCGATGCGGTGCACGTAGGCCTGCTCGTCCTCGGGAATCTGATAGTTGATCACGTGCGTGACGTCGTCGATGTCGATGCCGCGAGCGGCGACGTCGGTGGCGACCAGCACGTCGACCTCACCGGTGCGGAACGCCTTGAGTGCCTTCTCGCGGGCGACCTGGCCGAGGTCGCCGTGCACGGCGCCGACCTTGAAGCCGCGTTCGGCGAGTTCGTCGGCCACCTTCTGGGCGGTGCGCTTGGTGCGGCTGAAGATCATCGTCGCGCCGCGGCCTTCGGCCTGCAGGATGCGGCTGACCATCTCCACCTTGTCCAGTGCGTGGGCGCGGTAGACGAACTGCTCGGTGCTGTCGTGGGTGGCCGAACCCTGCACGCCTTCGGCGCGGATGTGGGTGGGCTGGGTCATGAACGTGCGGGCGAGGGTGATGATCGGGTCCGGCATGGTCGCCGAGAACAGCATCGCTTGGCGCTGGGTGGGAATCTGGCGCAGGATGCGTTCGATATCGGGCAGGAAGCCCAGATCCAGCATCTCGTCGGCCTCATCGAGCACCAGCACCGACAGCCCGCCGAGTCGCAGGTGGCCCTGCTGGGCGAGATCGAGCAGTCGGCCCGGGGTGCCGACGACGACGTCGGCACCGGTCTGCAGCGACTCGATCTGCGACTCGTAGGGCCGACCGCCATAGATGGAGATGACGCTGAGCTTGCGTCCGCCATCAGCACTGAGGTACTTGGCAGCGCCGGTCAGGTCGTCGTGGACCTGAATGCACAACTCACGGGTGGGTACGACGATCAGCGCGCGCGGGGTCCCGTCCAGCGGACGGTCAGCGGCGGCTCCGGTGGTGATGCTGTGCAGCAGCGGCACTCCGAAGGCAAAGGTCTTGCCCATGCCGGTGCGCGCCTGGCCGATAAGGTCATCGCCGGCCAACGCCAGCGGCAGGGTGAGTTCCTGAATCGCGAATGCGTTCTCGATGCCCTGCTCGGCAAGAGCGCGGACGATCTCCTCGCGGACGCCGAGATCGGCGAAGCGCATCGGAGGTTTTTCGGCGGGGGTCGGTGGTTCGGTCACTGTTTGTTCGGGGGAGGTCGCTGTTTCTTCGGGAGATGTCGCAGTTTCTTCAGAGATTGTCATGTAGCGGCTTGTGGCCTTCCGTTGTCATTCCTCGTGCTTTGTCACGCGCGCACGAGTTGAAGACTTTCGGAATGGGTGGCCCTGCTTTCGGGGCGGGCCTACTGCGTGCACGCACATTACCGCTTGTCATCCTACCCGCTGCGGCTCTATAAGCCGATCCGCGGCGGCGCTACAGTGGCCCCATGGAAGCGACGCAGCGGATTTCGCCGCCGACGGTTTCCGCCGACCACCCCGGCGTCAACGAGTTGTTCGCGCTGCTCGCCTATGGCGAGGTGGCGGCGTTCTACCGGCTCACCGACGAAGCCCGAATGGCGCCCGACCTGCAGGGCCGCATCAATATGGCGCGGATGGCCGCCGCTGAGATGGGCCACTTTGACGTCGTGCGCAATGCCCTCGAGGCCCGCGGCGTGGACGTGCCGGCGGCGATGGCGCGCTACGCGTCGGCGCTGGAGCAGTACCACCGCCTGACGATGCCCAGCACCTGGCTGGAGGCCTTGGTCAAGACCTACGTCGGTGACGCCATGGCGGCCGACCTGTATCTGGCGCTGGCCGACTCGCTGCCCGACGAGGTGGCCGACGTGGTGCGGGCGGTGCTGGCCGAGACCGGGCACTCGCAGTTCGTCGTCGCCGAGGTGCGCGGTGCCGTCACCGCCAGTTCGCGGCAGCGCAGCCGGCTGGCGCTGTGGTCGCGTCGCCTGCTCGGTGAGGCCATCACTCAGGCTCAGTTCGTGCTCGCCGACCACGACGAACTGGTGGACCTCGTGCTGGCCGGCGGGGGATTGGGTCAGCTCACCGATTTCTTCGACCGGCTGCAGCACACCCACGGCGAGCGGATGCGCCAGCTCGGCCTGGCCTGACGATCAGGCCTAGCGGTTACAGGTGGTGCTGATGCCGAAGCCGGTGTCGGCGGCGACCGTCGCGCCGGCGACGTCGGTGATCCAGCAGTTCAGCTGACTGCCGCGGCTGTTGGCCGTGACGTAGTTGACCGGCAGGGTGGGCGTCAGGGTCAGCGTCCACGGCAGCGTCACGTTCTCGAGGGTGCGCAACTCCCCGGTCTCGTCGGCGTAGACGATGGTGACCGGATCATCGTGGCGTTGGTTGCCTGCCACCGTGTAGACGATCTGTCGCAGATCTGATCGGGCGCGGCCGGCCGGTGCCACCGACTCGATGCGCACCGGGATCTCCGCCGCCGGTGGGTCGACGGTGGCGACGACGGTTCGGGTCGGCGGCGGGCTCTGCGGATCCGATGTGGTGGCAGCGCCGCCGGACTTGATGATGACCATGGTGGCGGCGACGATTCCGAGCAGGCCGATGACGGTCGCGGCGACCCGCGGCCAGCCTGCTTCGGTATCCGAATGCTCCCTCACAGACCAAGGGTAGGAAGGTCGCCGCGGCGGCCCGACCCTCGGCGCGCGGGCCGTTGCCATGCTGTTACCGCAGCTTGATGCCTTCTTTGCCAAACGGTCCCGGCTGGCCGGAGGCCGCCTCGGACCGTCCACTAGCCTTCAACACGTCGCAGCCGAACGGAAAGGGGCCTGACGTGGAAGTCAAGATCGGTGTCTCAGACAGCCCGCGTGAGATCGTCTTCAACAGCGCGCAGACGCCCGGCGAGGTGGAAGATCTGGTGCAGGCGGCACTGGCCGGCGCGGGGACGTCCGCGGTGCTGGCACTGACCGATGACAAAGGCAAACGGATCCTGGTTCAGGCCGGCAAGATCAGCTATGTCGAGATCGGTGCGGCCGACGTGCGTCGGGTCGGGTTCGGGATCGCCCCGGGGGCCTGAGCGTTCTCGCGCGCTGGGAACCCCGCGGGTTAGGACCCCGCGGGTTAGGACTTGGCCAACGGCACGTGTGACAACCCGCCCCAGGCGAACTGCACGGTGCCCTCGACTGCGGCGTCTTTGGAGATCGGCCGGTCGGCGTCCAACCAGTAGCGCGCGCAGTCCACGCTGATGCCGACCAGGCCGACGGCGATCATCCTCGCGCGGTGCGGGTCCAGCCCCGAATCCCGGCTGATCAGGTCGAACACCGCATCGGTGCATGCCTCGGTGGCCACCGTCACCTGTGCGGCCACCTGCGGTTCGTTGCCGTAGTCGTTTTCGAAAATCAGCCGGTAGCCCTGGCTGTCGTGCTCGATGAAGTCGAAGAAGGCCTGGATCGCCGAACGCAGTCGCTGACGGTTGTCGGTCGTGGTGCGCAACGCCTGCCGCACACCCGAGACCAGGATGTCGACGTGTTGCTGCAGCACCGCCAGGTAGAGGTCGAGTTTGCTGGAGAAATGTTGGTAGAGAACGGGTTTGCTGACCCCGGCCCGGTCGGCGATTTCGTCCATCCCGGCGGCATGGAAGCCTTGTTCGACGAACACCGAGCTGGCGACGCCGAGTAGCTGGCCCCGGCGTTCGTCGCGGGGCATCCGGCCACCGCGGGCGCGCTTGCGTTCGCTGGTGGGAGTCGGATTGCTCACCGCAGCGACACTACTACTGCCTTTGGCGCGCTCGGGGGGCCGGTCGCGCGCGCCCCAAGGCCTCTGCGTGCTCTGTTATGCCATTCTGGTTCGGTGACCAACGATCCCGGGCCGCACGCCGGTGGACGCGTGCCGGTGCTGGGCAACGATCGCAACGAGCCGCTGCGGGCGCTTCGCGATCCGCTGGCCGGCGACCCCGGACGGCCCCGGTCCGACCGCGAACAGCACAGTCAGTTGCGTATGCAGAGCCCGCTGGGACGGTTTCTGGCCACCTACGGGTGGCGGGCGTACGCGTTGCCCATCCTGATCGTGCTGACCGGCGTCGTGGTCTACCAGACCATGTCCGGTACCTCGGTGCCGGTGGCCGAGGATCAGCTGAAGGGTCCGCCGACGATCGGGTCGACCGGGACGACCATCATCGGCGCCCCGCCGCGCGGGCTGACCGAATTCGATGCCAACCTGCCCGCCGGCGTGCTTCCCGCGGGCGGACCATTCACCCAGGCCGGTGACAAGACCTGGCGGATCGTGCCGGGCACCACCTCGAAAGTGGGCGTGGGCTCGGCCAAAACGTTCACCTACACCGTCGAGATCGAGAACGGCGTCGACGCGTCGTCTTTCGGCGGCGATGAGGGGTTCGCCCGGATGGTGACCGAGACCCTGGGCAACCCGAAGAGTTGGACCCACGACCCGCAGTTCGCTTTCGAGCGCATCGACGACCCCGCCGTCAAGCCCGACTTCCGGGTGTCGCTGACGTCGCCGATGACGGTGCGCGAGGGCTGCGGCTACGAGATCGAGATCGAGACGTCCTGCTTCAACCCGATTTACGGACCGGACGCCGACCCGCGGGTGTTCATCAACTCGGCCCGCTGGGTGCGGGGCGCGACGCCCTTCCAGGGCGACATCGGCTCCTACCGGCAGTACCTGATCAACCACGAGGTCGGCCATGCCATCGGCTACGTCACGCATGAGCCGTGCGACCGGGACGGGGCG
>CAMDFY010000179.1 GCA_945897705.1 Bifidobacterium breve
GCCGTGTCGCGCCGCCACCGCACGGCAGTCATGATCTGATCGTTGGGTAGTGAATCAACTCAGGGGACTTGCCGCACTCGCGATACTGACCGCCACCGCCGGGGCGACGGTGCAGTGCGCCCGGGGCCCAGCCCCCGGCCCGCCCGTCGTCGTCACGTCGAGTGCCGCCGTCGAGTCGACGCGCCCACCACCGGCTCCGTCGGGTCAACCAGCCACGGTGCATCCGGTCACCGCCGCCGACCTCGGGACCACCTGGCGACCCGAATGCCCCGTCGCACCGGCGTCACTGCGCCGCGTTGAACTCGACTATCTCGGCTTCGACGGCGGCACGCATCGAGGTCAACTCGTGGTGCATGAGGACGTCGTCGACGACGTCATCGCGATTTTCGACGACCTCAAGCGTCTGCGCTATCCCATCGAGAAGATCCGAACCGTTGAGAACTATCCCGGCGCGCAGGACGAGTTGTCGATGCGAGACAACAACACCTCGGCGTTCAACTGTCGCGCCTTGGGGGACGGCTGGTCGCTGCATGCCTACGGCCGCGCCGTGGACGTCAACCCCCTCGTCAATCCCTACATCGACGCTGACGGGAACCTGGAACCGGAGACCGCCGCCCGCTACCTCGACCGCAGTCGCGACGATCTAGGGCTGCTGCGAGCCGACTCCCCGGCCGTGCGAGCGTTCACCGATCGTGGCTGGCGCTGGGGCGGCGCCTGGACTGACCCGGTCGATTACCAACACTTCGAACTGCCCTGATGCCGGCGCCGCGGCCGACGTCGCGGACTTCTTGGCGCGACCTCGTGACTAAAGGCCCTACGTTCGGCAGACCCCGACGCGCGGCCCGCCGATCAAGTAAGAATGAGTCGGAGCCCGCGGCCCGGAGCCCGGAGTCATCGGAGGTAGCAATGCAGCAGCGACGCCGACTCGGCGTACAGGATGCCCTCTGGTTGGAAATGGACCGCCCGAATAACCTGATGGTGGTCGACTCGGTGATCTGGACTGCCGAGCCACTGGACTTCGCCAAGGTGCGCCAGGTAGTTCAGGAGCGACTCCTGGACCGCTACCCGGTGTTCCGCAGCCGCGCGGTGAAAGACGACGACGGATCCTGGTGGTGGGAACCCGCCCCGAATTTCGATGTCGACAATCACGTCGCACTGGTCTCGTTGAACAAACCCAACGATCCGCGGGCGTTGCAGGAACTGGTCGCCGCACACCGGACCGAGATGCTTGATCACGATCGTCCGCTCTGGCAGGCGATTTGGGTCAAGCGCTACGGCAAGGGCAGTGCCATGATCCTGCGCAGTCACCACGCCATCGCCGACGGCACGCGGATGGTGCAGTTGTCGATGAGCCTGTTCGACTCTGGTCCGCAGGGCGGGCCGATCATCAGCCCCGCGGTGACCCGGCGCGCCTCTCACCCGCAGCCACCCGGGCAGCCGCTGGCCGAGCGGGTCCGGTCCACCGCCGTCGGCGCCGCCAAGACGGCCGGCGGTGTCATCTCCGGGGCCGTCGGCGCAATCGCCGACGCACCCCGACTGCTCGGCAGGGCCGGCCGCCTCGGCCGCTTCGCGTTGCGAAATCCCCTCGGGGCGGGGAACACCGTGGTGACCGCCGCGCAGGCAACCGGCAACGGTCTGGTACAGACGGTGCGCTCGGCGCTGCCCGGCGGTGGACCACTGATCGACGTCTTCTCCTCGGCCCCCGGCGATCTGGACACCGTCCGAAAGTTGGTGGTGGGGACCCGCAACGAAGCGACGATCTGGACCGGGACAGCGGGTGGTGACAAGAGCGTGGCCTGGTCGCAGCCGCTGTCACTGGTGGCGGTCAAGGCGATCGCGAAGGCGAATCGCTGCACCGTCAACGACGTACTGGTGGCCAGCGTGGCGTTGACGCTGTATGACTACCTCAAGGCGCACGAGGCGCGGTGTTCGTCGGTGACGTTCATGGTGCCGGTGAACCTCAAGCCGCTCGACCTGAACCTGCCCGACACCCTGGGCAACGAGTTCGCCCTGGTGCAGTTGGAGTTGCCGACCGACGAGCCCGACCCATTGAGGGTGCTGGCCGCCGCCAAGCGGCGGATGGACCGGATCAAACACGGACACGAGGCGGCGCTGGCGTTCCGGTTCCAGGAGACCATCGCCGGTCTGAGCCACGGGTTGTATGAGGCATCGGTGGACCTGTTCACCAATCGCACCCTCGGAACGCTGACCAATGTGCCCGGCCCACCGACGCCGGTGTACCTGGCCGGCTCTCAGGTGGAGGGCATCGTTGGGTGGGCGCCGATCTCCGGTAATCAGCCGATGAGTTTCACCATCTCCAGTTACAACGGTTCGGTGGTCGTCGGGATCGCCTGCGACACCGAACTAGTACCCGACCACGAGATGATCGTCGACGGGTTCTCCTTCGCCTTCGGCAGGCTGTTCGAGGCGAGCCCGGGGGCGGAGTTGATGCCGATCAGGTGGGCCAGTGATGAGCGAGGGCGTGGCCGACGGCGTTGAGCGCGCGCCGGGCGCGATAACATAAGCTTTGTTACAGCCTTCGGGCCCGACCGGGGAGTGCACCATGTCCGTCACCTCGCTCAACCAGAGTCGCCCCACGCAGTCGCTGAGCGGCCACGTCGATGTGCTGATCGTCGGTGCCGGCATCTCCGGGATCGGGTTGGGCCACCACCTGGTGACCAAGCAGCCCGGCCGAAGTTTTGCCATCGTCGACGGCCGTACCGCCATTGGCGGCACCTGGGACCTGTTCCGCTATCCGGGCATCCGGTCGGACTCGGACCTGCACACCTTCGGTTATGAGTTCAAGCCCTGGACTTCTGACAATGCCATCGCCGATGCGCACGAGATCCTTGATTACCTGCACGAGGTTGTCGCAGACGATGATCTGGCCCGGCGCATGTATCTGGGCCACAAGGTGTTACGCGCCGACTTCTCCCACCGCACCGCGCAGTGGACGGTGACCCTGGAGCGCGATGGCAAGCAGTGGGACGTCACCTGCGACTTTCTGTTCTCGGCAGCGGGCTACTACGACTACGCCGGCGGGTACACGCCGCATTTCGAGGGCCGGGAGGAATTCGCGGGTGTCATCGTCCACCCGCAAGCCTGGCCGGAGGATCTCGACTACGCGGGCAAGAAGGTCGTCGTCATCGGCAGCGGTGCCACCGCAGTCACCCTGATTCCCGCGATGGCACCCACTGCCGGGCACATCACCATGCTGCAGCGCTCGCCGTCCTACGTGATGCCCCTACCGCGCAAGGACCCGATCGCCAACGGACTGCGCAAAGTGCTCCCGGGCGAACTGGCGTATCGGATCACCCGTCGGCTCAACGTCGGCCGTCAGCGACTCATCTACGGCGCGAGTCGCCGCTATCCGAAGCAGGTACGACGCCTCATCCGCAAGTTCAATGTCAGCGCGCTCCCCGAGGGTTACGACGTCGACACCCACTTCAACCCGACCTACAACCCGTGGGATCAGCGGATGTGCGCGGTGCCCGACGCCGATCTGTTCCGCTCAATCTCCAAGGGCAAAGCCTCGGTGGTGACCGACAAGATTGTCCGCTTCACCAAGACCGGGATTCTGCTTGAGTCAGGCCAGGAATTAGAGGCTGACATCATCGTCACCGCCACGGGCCTGAACCTGTTGGCCTTCGGCGGCATGACGCTGGCGGTCGACGGCGCGACGGTCGATCTGCACGAATGCCTGGCCTACAAGTCAATGATGCTCTCCGGCGTTCCCAACTTCGCGTTCGCGATCGGTTATACGAACTCCTCGTGGACGCTGAAGGTCGACCTGGTCTGCGAACATTTGTGCCGGATGTTGGCCTATATGGACCAGCACGGCTACACGACCGTCGTTCCGGTGGACGACGACCCGTCGATCGAGCGTCGTCCGCTGCTGGATTTCTCGGCCGGCTACGTTCTGCGTTCGCTGGACGGTTTTCCGCAGCAGGGAACCAGTGGGCCGTGGGCGGTGGCGATGGACTACAAGTCCGATCGCGAGCGGCTGATCAAAGGCCCGGTCGCCGACGCCGCCCTGCGGTTCGGCACCACCGATCGGGTCAGCGCGGCCGCGGGGGCGGCCACGGCATGAGCCGGCCCACCTTTGTCGAGGTGGACGGACGGCGCGTGCGGGTCCGGGTCGACGGCGACCCCGCCAACCCTCCCGTGCTGTTATTACACGGAATCGGTCGCAGTCTGGACGACTGGGCACCTCAGCACGAGCGGCTCGCGTCGGCGCACCGGGTGATCGCGATCGACGTGCCCGGGTTTGGCTTCTCCGAGCGCCCCGACGGCCCGATCACGCTGTCCGCCTTCGCAAAAGGGGCGTTGGGCGCGGTCGACGTTCTCGGCGAAACCCGGCCCCTGAACATTATCGGTAACTCCCTCGGCGGCGCGATTGCGCTGCAAACCCTGGCGCTTCGGCCGGAGCGGGTGTCGAGCCTGGTGTTGGTCAACAGTGCCGGATTCGGCCGCGAGGTGACGTTGCTGCTGCGTGTTCTGACGATGCCGGTCATCGGGGGATTGAGCGTGCGCCGACCCACCCGCGCGAGCGCGCGGCTGCTGGAACGCACCATCTTTGCCGATCGGTCCCTGGCCACCCGGGAGCGCATCGAGCACGCTCTGGCCATCGGGAAGCAGCCGCACTTCGGCCCGCTGATGCGCGAGATCGCCACCGAACTCGGGACCACTCGCGGCGTCAAACCCGGCTGGCGTCGGCAACTGGCTGCCTTCGCCGCGCTGCATCCGCGGCCCACGCTCGTCATGTGGGGCGATCAGGACAAGGTGCTTCCCGCGCACCACATCGA
>CAMDFY010000180.1 GCA_945897705.1 Bifidobacterium breve
CCGCCGCCGAGGAAGAACCCGGCAATGGCGCCGAGAGTGTCGCTGTCTCCCCCGGTGGTCACCGCTCTGCGCAATGCCTCCACCGGATCACCGGGCAGCATGTCGACACACAGCAGGGCGCACGCCAGCGCCTGGGGTGAGCGCCACCCCTGGCCGCCGTACCGCCGACGGGACGGGTCGGTGATCCAGGGATCGGCGAGAAACTTCGGCGTGGCCTCGTGGGCCTGTTGCAGTGCCTGGCGCACCGTCGCCATGCCGGTTCGAATCAGGTCGCCCGCAAGCTCGAAGGTGCCGGTGCGCGGATGGTCGATCAGCCATGGCGCGGCGGCACACACGAGGGCATCGTCGTGGCTGAGTTCAATCGCGTGGCCGAGCAGACCGTCGCGCACCATCGCCGTCGGATCGGTGGCGGTGATCACCCGGCGCAATACCGCGGCGGCCAGCAACGCCGATGCGATGGCCGCGGCATCACCGTGGGTGGTGGCGGCCTGCCACGCCGACACCGGCTGCCACAGTCCGTCGGGCAGGAAGGCGCACGGCGAGACGCGCATCACCGCACCGCAGGCATCGCTGTGCACCACGGTGGACCGGTACCAGGCGGCCCCAGAGTCCAGAGCGCGCAGCGCGGTTCTTGTCGTGCGGCCGATTCCCCGCATGCCCGGGTCGTGAAACCACGTCAGCCAACCGGCGAGGATGCCCGCCTGCAACTCGCTCGCACTCTTGCCGGCCGCACCATCGAGAGCCTGGGCCAGGTGCAGGGTCATCTGGGTGTCGTCGGAGACGATCAGCCGTTCGGGGAGTTTCGGTCCCCGCAGGTCCATCAGCGTCAGCATGTCGTAGCTGAGGCGTTCGTTGGGATATCCCCACGCATCGCCGTAGGCGACGCCGAGCATGGCGGCGCGAAAGTTCGATACGCCGGTCGCCAATGAATCCATGACCAATCCCCCGTTGCTGTGTGTGCAGTGCTGTGTGTGCAGATCTGGATGGCGAGACGTCGGGGTGCTGCCGCCATGCATCAGCGGGCAGCACGCCGACGTCTCGCCAGGGGGCTAGGCGCCCCGCTTCCGCTTCTTCTTCGGTGCCTCACCCATCGCCTCGGCACGGGCCTCCGCGCTGAAGCCTTCGCCGGCGAGGATTCCGCGCTTGAGATCGGACATGACGCCGGACGCCCGCGCGTAGGTCGCCTTGACCGTGGCGTGCGACCGCTTGTCGTAGGTCATCGAATAGCGGCGATCCATGCCCATTCGCTCGCCCACCTCGACCGCGTCGATGTCCGCGCCCAGGAAGATGAACTCCCAGCCGTAGACCTCACGCTGCTGGGTGATCAGCTTCTTGACCGCGTCCCAGTCCCACTGATGGCTGGAGTTCTCCATGCCGTCGGTCATGATCAGACAGATCACCTGGCCGGGCCGCTGATCTTCGGGCAGCGCGGCGAGCCGGGAGCCCACCTCGGTGATGAATTTGCCGGCTGAATCGAGCAGTGCCGTCATTCCGCGGGGCACCACGACGAACTCCGGCACCTCCGTGATGGCGGTGGGCGGGTAGAGCACCTCGTACTCGGTGTCGAACTGCGCCAGCGTCACCTCGCAGTACTCCGGCTCGGAGCGTTGGGTGCTGATGAGCTCCCGCCAACCATCCTCGGTGAACTCCTTGGAGTCACTCATCGAGCCGGAGCGATCCAGCAGTGCCGCAATCAGGGTCTTGTTGGAGTCGGTCATGTGTTACCTCCCTTGTGGGCAGAAAAAAGGTCACGACGGCGTCCGGGGGTGGTGCCCCCGGTAGCCAAAATGAAGCCCCTGAACTGCGATGAACGGCCCTGTGGAAGCAGCCGTGATTGATAGTTCTATTCTACCGACGGGCTCTGACAAGTGCACTCAACAGCGGCACCCAATTTCGTTAGTTGCCAACGAAAAACGCCTCCGCGCCTACGATTCGCGGATGGGCCTGCCCGATCCGCTGCGACGTATCCACGTCCCCCGCGACCTCGACTCGGTGACCGACATCGGACCTGAGGATCCACCCGAGGCCGGCGGGGTCAGCGCCCGCCGGGTCGAGTCGATCTGGCGGTCGGTGCGGGCCTGGTATCGCAGCGGAGTACATCCGGCCATGCAGGTGTGTGTTCGACGCAACGGTGCGGTGATCCTCAACCGTGCCATCGGCCACTCCCGCGGCAACGGACCGCAGGACGGCAAGGATGCGGTGCGGGTTCCCGTCACCGTCGACACCCCGTTCTGCGTGTACTCCACGTCGAAGGCGATCACCGCCTTCGTCGTACACAAACTCGCCGAACGCGGAGTACTCGGCATCGACGACCCCGTCGCCGACTACATTCGGGGCTACGAGAAGAACGGCAAACACGCAATCACCATCGGCCACGTGCTCGATCACCGCGCCGGGGTGCCGAACCTGCCGCGCAAGGCACTCGACTTGAACAATCTCGTCGACCGTCAATTCATGACCGACACCCTCGTCGACGCCGCACCGTTCGCCAAGGCCGGCCGCTACCTCGCCTATCACGCGGTCTCCGGCGGGTTCATCCTCGGCGAGGTCGTGCACTCCGCCACCGGCAAAGACATCCGCCAGGTTCTCGCCGAGGAGTTCCTCGATCCACTGGCGTTCCGTTGGACCAACTACGGCGTCTCGCCCGACGACGTCGACAAGGTGGCCCTCAACTACGTCAGCGGGCCGCCGCAGTCCCCGCTGCTGTCGGGTCTGATGAGTCGGGCGCTGGGCGTGGGCCTGGACAATCTGGTCAAACTCACCAACGATCCGCGTTTCCTGACCGGGATCGTTCCGGCGGCCAACGCGGTGACCACGGCGTGGGAGATGTCCCGCTTCTTCGAGATCATGCGCCGCGGCGGCGAACTCGACGGCGTTCGGGTGATCGAGACCGACACCATCCGCGAGGCCCTGATCGAGCGGTCGCATCTGGAAGTCGATCTCTCGCTGGGCTATCCGACCCGGTTCTCCCACGGCCTGATGCTCGGCGCGCGGATGGTGAGCCTCTTCGGTCTGGACAGCCAGCACGCATTCGGTCACCTCGGCTTCACCAACATGCTCGCCTGGGCCGACCCCGAACGGGCGATCTCGGTGGCCGTGCTCAACAACGGAAAGCCCGTCGTCTACCCCGAGGTGTATCGGTTCCTGGGCACCATCCAGCGCATCACCAGCGAGATGCCCAAGGTGCCGAAGTCCGAGCGCATGCTGTAAGAACGAGCATGATCGACCCGGCTGCGAACGAGGAGACTGACATAGAAATTCTGCGCACCCCCGACAGCCGCTTCGAGAATCTGCCCGGTTGGCCTTTCGAGCCGCACTACACCGACATCACCGATCCCGACACCGGGCAGGCCCTGCGGATGGCCTGGGTGGATGAAGGCCCGCGGGAGGGTCCCGCAGTGTTGCTTCTGCACGGTGAGCCCAGCTGGTCCTACCTGTATCGGCACGTCATCGCGCAACTTGTCGCGTCGGGTCATCGGGTCCTGGCACCCGATCTGATCGGCTTCGGCCGCTCCGACAAGCCGGCCGACCGTGACGACTACACCTACGAACGTCACGTCGCATGGCTGAGCCAATGGTTCACCGGGATGGATCTGCACGACGTGACGTTGTTCTGCCAGGACTGGGGCGGGCTACTGGGCTTGCGCCTCGTGGCCGCCTATCCCGAGCGCTTCGCGGGGGTGGTGGTCGCGAACACCGGGCTCCCGATAGGAACCTCGATCTCCGACGGGTTCCTGCAATGGCTGGCGTTCAGCCAGAGCACGCCCGACCTGCCCGTCGGCCAGATCGTCGCGATGGGCGTCGATCGAGACCTGAGCCAAGCCGAAGTGGACGCCTACGACGCACCCTTTCCTGACGCCAGTTTCAAAGGCGGCGCCTGCCAGTTCCCCACGCTGGTGCCCATCACACCCGAACATGCCTCAGTGGCCGAGAACAAGGCCGCGTGGGCGGTGCTCACCACATTCGCCAAGCCGTTCGTCACCGCGTTCAGCGATAACGACCCGATCACCGGCGGCGGTGACGCGGTGTTCCACAAACTCATTCCCGGCGCTAAAAACCAGTCCCACGTCACCCTGCACGGCGCGCATTTCCTGCAGGAAGACTGCCCCGACGACATCGCCGCGGTCATAGAGGGCATCACGGCCCGCACGCCCCATTAAACGCGGGTTGGCATGCCGGGCCTCGGGTATCTGAACACGCCGTGGCCTGCCGAGGACGGCGGACCCGCGCGCCTGCAGGTGCCCAACGGGGCGGCCGGACTCGGGCTTGGGCCTGCAGAGCGTCTGCAGGCCAGGGCGGTGACGCGGCTCATGTCGACCATGACCGTGCTGGGCGCACCCGGCGAGGTGTATCTGCTGACCCACTCGGCGATCCGGGCGCGTCTGGGGCTGCCGACGTCATGCCGGGTGTCACTGATTAATCCGATAACGCTGGCGCCACAGCAGAAGTCGCCACTGCTGCGCGGCGGTCCGATGTGGCCCGGCGGCATGGCGCTGCACGCGAATGGTGACATCTATGTCGTCTACGGGCGTTGGGCTCATCGTCTCGCGCGGGACTGCAGCGTGAAGGACGCACTGAGGCTGCCACTAGACCTGCCGTACAACGGCTTCGTCGTCCTGGACAACGGGCTGATCGTGACGAAGAACATCTCGGACAGCCACCCGGCCCGGCTTTCCATCCTCAGGCCCGATCCCCTGGTGCCCGCCTGCGCGGACGTCGAATGCCCGGAGCCGTCCATCGCCCGGCTGAGCGCAGTGGGCAACAGGCTCTATGTGGTCGGTGTGCGCAGTATCTTCCGCTTCGA
>CAMDFY010000181.1 GCA_945897705.1 Bifidobacterium breve
CCTTTCGGTAGTGGGGCGGCGCCGAAATTGCGCAGGCGCAGACTGTTGGAGACCACGAAGAACGAGGAGAACGCCATCGCCGCTCCGGCAATCAGCGGGTTGAGCAGGCCCGCCGCGGCGATCGGGATGGCGGCCACGTTGTAGCCGAAGGCCCACGCCATGTTGACCCTGATGGTACGCATCGTCGCCCGGGCCAGGTCCAAGGCCAGGGGCACCGCCCCGAGGTCATCGCGAACCAGGATGATGTCGGCCGCGGCGATCGCCACGTCGGTGCCCCGCCCGATCGCCAGACCGAGGTCGGCGGCCACCAGTGCGGGTCCGTCGTTGATGCCGTCGCCGACCATGGCGACCACCCGACCGCGCTCCCGAAGTTGCTCGATGACATCGACCTTGCCCTCGGGCAACACCTCGGCAATGACCTCATCGATGCCGACCAGTGCCGCCACCGCAGCGGCGGCGGTGGCGTTATCCCCGGTGAGCAGCACGGTCCGCAGGCCGCCGCGATGCAGTGCCTCGATAGCACCCGCCGCTGATTCCTTGACCGCATCCGCCACCGCGATCGCGCCGCAGACCTCCTCGTCGACGGACACCAGAACGACCGTCTCGCCGCGTGCTTCGCCGTCACGACGTGCGGATTGCACGACCTCGGGAACCGGATTACCGCCACTGATCCACCGTGGCCGGCCCACCGCGATCCGCCGCTGATCCACCAGACCGGCGACTCCATTGCCCGGAAACGCCTGGAACTGGACAGCCGGGCGGCGAGTGCCGGTGGCGGCCACGATCGCGGTGCCGACGGCATGCTCGGAGCCGTCCTCCACGGCGGCGGCCAGCGTGAGGATCATCTCGGGCTCCCAGCCCGGTGCCGCGGTCACCGCGGTGACCGAGAGGTGTCCGGTGGTGAGGGTGCCGGTCTTGTCGAACACCACGGTGTCGACGGCTCTGCTGGCCTCCAGTGCCCGATGACCCTTGAGGAAAATCCCGAGCTGCGCGCCACGGCCGGACGCCACCATCATCGCCGTCGGGGTCGCCAATCCCAGCGCACACGGGCAGGCGATCACCAGCACCGCCAGAGCGGCCGAGAAGGCCCGGTTGGCGTCCGCGCCGGCCAGTAACCAGCCCGCGGCGGTAAGGCCGGCGATCGCGAACACCACCGGAACGAAGACCGCGGAGATGCGGTCCGCCAGTCGCTGCGCGTCGGCCTTCTGCGCCTGCGCCGCCTCCACCAATCGGACCATTCCGGCGAATCGGGTGTCGGCGCCGACCGCGGCGGCTTCGATGACCAGTCGACCGTCCAGCACCACGGTGCCACCGATCACGCTGCCGCCGGGGTGCACCCGGATCGGTGTCGCCTCGCCGGTCATGGCGCTCATATCGATGGCGGCGCTGCCGTCGACGACCAATCCGTCGGCGGCGATAGTCTCCCCCGGCCGCACCGCGAAGCGCTGCTGCTCCTTGAGTTCGTCGGCGGGAATGATCATTTCGGTGTTGTCGGGAAGCAGCACCGACACGCTCTTGGCACTCAGCGCGGCCAGAGCCCGCAGCGCGCTGCCCGCCTTGGACTTCGCGCGGGCCTCGAAGTAGCGTCCGGCCAGCACGAAGACCGTCACACCGGCGGCCACTTCCAGATAGATGGAATCGCTGCCCATCAGGGCCTGCCACACACCGGTCGTCTCGCGGGCGTCGCTGGCACGCGGTCCGAAGATTGTCGCGATCGACCACACCGTGGCAGCCGTAATACCGACCGAGATCAGTGTCTCCATCGAGGCGGTGCGGTGCCGGGCATTACGCAACGCAACACGGTGGAACGGCCAGGCGGCCCACGTCACGATCGGCAGCGCCAGTGCGGTGAGCACCCATTGCCAGCCGGTGAAGCGAGTATCGGGGAAGACGGCGAACATCACTGACAGATGGGCCAGTGGCACGAACAGCACTGCCGCGACCGCCAGCCGCACCATGAGCGACCGGGCTACGGCGTCGTCGGGGTCGGGACGGTCATCGGTGTCGCGGCTGCGCGGCTCGGCCTCATAACCCGCCCGGCGCACCACCTCGCACAGATCGTCGTCGGCGAGGGGTTCGGGGGCGTCGACGGTGGCCACCCGAGTCGCGTAATTGACCGAGGCCCGCACACCGTCGATCTTGTTGAGCCGGTTCTCCACCCGGGCTGCGCAGGCGGCACACGTCATCCCGGACACGGCGAGCTCGACGCGCCGCACTTGAGGCGCGTCCGGTCCGCCGACCACGGTCGCGGTCATCGTCCTCCTCGGTTCAAGCCCTACCACCCGTTCAAGCCCTACCACCCGGTCAAGCCCTGCCACCGTGGTCAAGCCCTGCCACCGTGGTCAAAATTACCCCGAATCGATCCTTCCGCACCCTTGCGGCACCGTAAGCCACTGAATCCTCTAGTGTGCACAATCGTGGCCGACAGCGACCGGGTGACCGCTCTGGCGCTGGCGGCCGGGCGCGGCGATCGCGGCGCGCTCGAGCAGTTCATCCGGGCCACCGAAAAAGACGTCTGGCGCACCGTCGCCTTCCTGGCCGACCCGGGCAGCGCCGATGACCTCACCCAGGAGACCTACCTGCGGGCGCTGAGCGCACTGCCCCGGTTCGCCGGCCGATCCTCGGCGCGAACCTGGCTGCTCTCGATCGCCCGCCGCGTAGTCGTCGACCAGATCCGCCGCAACCAGGCCCGGCCCCGCTGCACCGGCAACGTCGATCTCGAAGGCATCCTCGACGCCCGCCGCGGGGCGGTGCGCTTCGAGGACATCGTTGAGGTCCGGATGCTGCTTGATGGTCTGGACCCCGACCGCCGCGACGCGCTGATACTCACCCAGGTGCTGGGCCTGTCCTATGCGGAGGCGGCCGAAGTGTGCGGATGCCCGCTGGGCACCATCCGATCGCGGGTGGCCAGGGCCCGTGAGGATCTGATCACCGCCGCCCGCCGCGACGACCTCACCGGCTAACACCATCGCGTTCGCCGCCGACCACCCGGCGCGGCAATCGGAGTGCTACAGCGGGGTCACGTAGGCCGAGCTGATTCCGCCATCGACCAGGAAGGTGGAGGCGGTGATGAACGAGGCGTCGTCACTGGCCAGGAATGCCACCGCGGCGGCCAGCTCCTCGGGCTCAGCGAACCGGCCGAGCGGGATGTGCACCAGCCTCCGCGCCGCACGCTCGGGGTCCTTGGCGAACAGCTCCTGCAGCAGCGCAGTGTTTACCGGGCCCGGGCACAGCGCGTTCACCCGGATCCCCTGCCGCGCGAATTGCACACCGAGTTCGCGCGACATCGCCAGGACGCCACCCTTGGACGCGGTGTAGGAGATCTGCGAGGTGGCCGAGCCCATCACGGCCACAAAGGACGCGGTGTTGATGATCGAACCCCGTCCGGCCGGCACCATGTGTCGCAGCGCCGCCCGGCAGCACAGATACACGCTCGTGAGGTTGACGTCCTGTACCCGCTGCCAGGCCGGCAGACCGGTGGTCTCGATCAGGTCGTCCTCGGGTGGGGAGATGCCGGCGTTGTTGAACGCGATGTCCACCGCGCCATAGGTGGCCGCGGCGGTGTCGAACAGGGTGTCCACTGCGGCTTCGTCGGCGACGTCGACGGCGACGAACAGCCCGCCGAGCTCTTCGGCAACTGCTCCGCCGCTGGCGGGGTCGATATCGCCGACCACGATGGTGGCACCCTCGGCGCTCATTCGCCGGGCTGCCGCCAGTCCGATTCCACTCGCGGCGCCGGTGATCACGGCAACCTTCCCGGCCAGACGTGCGGTGAGATCGACCGGCGTCACGGCGCCTCCTCTACGGCGAAGAAAACGTTCTTGGTCTCGGTGAAATGCAATGGCGCATCCGGTCCGAGTTCACGGCCCAGACCGGACTGTTTGAACCCGCCGAACGGGGTGTTGAAACGCACCGAGGAGTGCGAATTGACGCTGAGATTACCTGCTTCGACGCCGCGCGCCACCCGCAGCGCGCGCGACAGGTTGTCGGTCCAGATCGACCCCGACAGTCCGTAATCGGTGTCATTGGCCAAGGCGATGGCGTCGGCTTCATCTTCGAACGGCAGGACGACGACGACCGGGCCGAAGATCTCCTCGGTGACGGTGCGGTCCTGCCGCTGCGGGGTCAGGACCGTCGGCGGGAACCAGTAGCCGGGCCCGCGTGGTGCCGATCCCCGGAAGGCGACGGGTGCGTTATCGGGGACGTATCCGGCGACCGAGTCGAACTGTTTGCGAGACACCAGTGGCCCCATCTCGGTGTCGCGGGCGCTGGGATCACCGACGATCACAGCTTTGACCGCCGGTTCGAACAACTCCATGAACCGATCGAAAATGTTGCGCTGCACAAGGATCCGGCTGCGCGCACAGCAGTCCTGACCGGCATTGTCGAACACGCCGTTGGGTGCAGTGGCCGCCGCACGTTCCAGATCACAATCATCGAAGATGATGTTCGCGCTCTTTCCACCCAGTTCCAGGGTCACCCGCTTGACCTGCTGCGCGGCTCCTGCCATCACGCGCACGCCGACCTCGGTGGAGCCGGTGAAGACCAGCTTGCGAACATCCGGATGAGTGATCAGTCGCTCGCCCACCACCGCTCCCCTGCCGGGCAGTATCTGGAACAGATCCGGTGGCAGGCCCGCTTCCACCGCCAGTTCGCCGAGACGGATGGAGGTCAGCGGAGTCAACTCGGCAGGTTTGAGCACCACGGCGTTGCCGGCGGCCAACGCCGGTGCGAATCCCCACGACGCGATGGGCATGGGGAAGTTCCACGGGGTGATCACCCCGATGATGCCCATCGGCTC
>CAMDFY010000182.1 GCA_945897705.1 Bifidobacterium breve
AAGGACGAAACGCTGCATCTGACGGCGCGGGACGCCACCGAAGCGGAGCGAACGGCCTACTGGCCCAAGCTGACCGCGATGTATTCCAGCTTCGATGACTACCAGTCCTGGACCGACCGGGTGATCCCGATCGTCATCTGCGACGCGTAGCCCAACCGTCGCCGAGCGGCGCGCTGGAGTGACGTTGGGAGCCGAGTGTCGCTCTGGCGCGACACTCGACGCATGCCTCAGGCTCCGAAAACCGGCACCGACGGTCGACCCTCGGCGAGCAGGCTTCGCACCACGGGGCCGAGCTCACCGGGTTCCCAGCGCGCGCCCTTGTCCACTTCGGCGCCGTGCTGCCATCCTTCGGCGGCCCGGATGATGCCGCCCTCGACCTCGAACACCCGGCCGGTGACATCGCGGGATTCGACGCTGCCTAGCCACACCACCAACGGTGAGATGTTTTCCGGCGCCATCGCATCGAAATCCCTGTCCTGCGTTGACATCATGTCGGCGAAGACAGTTTCGGTCATCCGAGTACGCGCTGACGGCGCGATCGCGTTGACGGTGACGCCGTAGCGGCCCATCTCGGCAGCCGCCACCAGGGTCAGTGCAGCGACGCCGGCCTTGGCGGCGCTGTAGTTGCCCTGCCCGACGCTGCCCTGCAAGCCGGCGCCGGAACTGGTATTGATGATGCGGGCGTTGAGGGTGTCTGCACCGGCCTTGCCCTCTTTCACCAGGCCACGCCAGTAGGCGGCCGCATGCCGCATGGTGGCGAAGTGGCCCTTGAGATGCACGGCGATGACGGCATCGAACTCGGTCTCGCTGGTGTTGGCGATCATCCGATCGCGGACGATCCCGGCATTGTTGACCAAGACGTCAAGACCGCCGAAGGCATCGACGGCAGTCTGAATGAGCCCGGCGGCTTCGTCCCAGTCCGCAACGTTGGCACCGCTGGTGACCGCCTCTCCCCCGGCAGCGGCAATCTCCTCGACAACGGCCTGTGCGGCGCTACCGCCGCCGGCCGGCGAACCATCAAGTCCGACACCAATGTCGTTGACCACAACTCGTGCACCCTCCGCAGCGAAAGCAAGCGCATGCGCGCGCCCGATCCCGCCGCCGGCACCGGTGACAATGACAACCCGACCGTCGAGCAATCCCATGGTTGACCCTCCTATTTGTTGGCGCTCGATGCGGATAGATAAGGCGGCGGCTCGCCACCACCGTGCACCGCAAGCGTGGCTCCGCTGATGTAGGACGCCGCGTCCGAAGCCAGGAACGCTGTGGCCCAACCGATGTCGGACGGCTGCGCCAACCGGCCCAGCGGGATGGTCGCGGCGACGGCTGCCTGCGAATCGCTGTCGCCGTAAAACAGTTCAGCCTGTTCAGTGGCAACCATGCCGACCACCACGGCATTGACCCGGACCTTAGGCGCCCATTCGACCGCCAGGGTTGTGGTGAGGCTGTCTACGCCCGCCTTGGCGGCGGCGTATGCGGCGGTACCCGGTGAGGGACGACGTCCGCTAATGCTGGAGATGGAAATGATCGATCCGCCATGGTCCTGCCGTTGCATGACGGCGTTGGCAGCTTGCGAGACGTGCAACATGCCGAGCAGGTTGAGTTCGACGATCTTCTGGTGGAACCTCGGGGATGCCTCGGCGGCCAACGCGTAGGGCGATCCGCCGGCGTTGTTCACCACCACGTCGAGGCGGCCATGCTCGGCGACGATGGTGTCGATGAGGACCGTCACCGCGTCGGGGTCGCGGACATCGCAGTTGTGGAACTCAAAGGGCAGTCCCTCGACCGGGCGCCGCGCACAGGTGACAACAATGGCACCCTGACTGGCGAAGACCGCACTGATTCCGGCGCCGACGCCGCGCACGCCGCCGGTCACCAGGACGACGCGACCGGCGAGACCGAGGTCCATCCGGGAACTGTCGGGCGCCAGGGTCACTGTGCTAGCGTACCAAGCAAGTGCTTGCTTAGGTACTGCTGGTTCCCGCCCATCAGGAAGTGCCCCAAATGACAATCACCTCCCACACCGTCGAACCCGGCATCGTCGCGGTCACGGTCGATTACCCGCCGGTCAACGCGATCCCCTCGCAGGGCTGGTTCGACCTTGCCGACACCATCACCGCGGCCGGCCGCGACACGGCCACCCATGTGGTGATCCTGCGCGCCGAGGGCCGGGGCTTCAATGCCGGCGTGGACATCAAGGAGATGCAGGCAACCGAAGGCTTCGGTGCGCTGATCGACGCCAACCGCGGATGCTTCGCGGCATTCAAAGCCGTCTACGAGTGCGAGGTTCCGGTCGTGGCGGCGGTCAATGGCTTTTGTGTCGGCGGCGGTATCGGACTGGTGGGCAACGCCGATGTGATCGTGGCCTCCGACGACGCGACGTTCGGGTTGCCCGAGGTGGAACGAGGGGCGCTGGGCGCCGCAACGCATCTGTCGCGGCTGGTACCGCAGCACATGATGCGGCGGCTATTCTTCACCGCGGCCACCGTCGACGCCGCGACACTGCACCACTTCGGGTCGGTGCATGAAGTGGTCCCCCGCGGACAGCTCGACGAGTCCGCGCTCAGGGTGGCCCGCGACATCGCCACCAAGGACACCCGGGTAATCCGGGCCGCCAAGGAAGCGCTGAACCTCATCGACGTCCAACGGGTCAACTCCAGTTACCGAATGGAACAGGGCTTCACGTTTGAGCTCAACCTGTCTGGCGTCTCCGACGAGCACCGTGATGCATTCGCCGGCACCAAGAAGGCGAAGCAATGAAAGATAAACGCACCACACTCGACGAGGCGGTATCGCAGATCGAGAGTGGGATGACCATCGGCATCGGCGGCTGGGGATCCCGGCGCAAACCAATGGCGTTCGTGCGCGCACTCTTGCGGACCGACGTCACCGATCTGACTGTGGTCAGCTACGGCGGACCCGACGTCGGACTGCTGTGCTCGGCGGGCAAGCTGCGCAAGCTGTACTACGGCTTCGTATCGCTGGATTCGCCGCCGTTCTACGATCCCTGGTTCGCGAAAGCCCGCACCACCGGAGCCATCATCGCCCGCGAGATGGACGAGGGAATGTTGCGCTGCGGCCTGCAGGCTGCCGCACAGCGATTGCCGTTTCTACCGATCCGGGCCGGCCTGGGCAGTTCAGTGCTCGACTTCTGGGACGGCGAACTCAAGACCGTGAAATCGCCTTATGCCACAGTCATCCCCGAGTCGCTTCGTTCCAGCCCGCAGGGAGACTCCGGGCACGAGGAACTCATCGCCATGCCCGCACTGCGACTGGACGCCGCGTTCGTCCATCTCAACCTCGGCGATGCGCACGGCAATGCGGCCTACACTGGCATCGATCCCTACTTCGACGATCTTTTCCTCATGGCAGCCGACCGGCGCTATCTTTCCGTTGAAAAAGTCGTCGCCACTGACGAGTTGATCAAATCCGTTGCACCGCAGGCGCTTCTGGTGAACCGCATGATGGTTGACGAGGTTATCGAGGCGCCCGGCGGGGCCCATTTCACGACCGCCGAACCGGATTACGGCCGTGACGAGAAGTTTCAGCAGCACTATGCAAAGGCTGCCGCCGACGAAGCTTCCTGGGCGCAATTCGTCGCCACCTATCTATCGGGTAGCGAAGCTGACTATCAGGCTGCCGTTCGTCGATTCACAATGGAGGAATCGTGATCGAAGTGAGCCGAGCCGAGGTATGTGTGATCGCGTGCGCGGAACTGTTCCGCGACGCCGGGGAGATCATGGTCTCGCCGATGACGACGATCGTGTCGATCGGCGCTCGGCTGGCCCGGCTGACCTTCTCTCCCGACATTCTGTTGACCGATGGCGAGGCCAGGTTGCTCGCCGATACTCCGGCGATCGGCGCTCCGGGCGCTATCGAGGGCTGGATGCCGTTCGGACGGGTCTTCGAGACCCTGGCCTGGGGCCGTCGCCATGTGGTGATGGGCGCCAATCAAATCGACCGGTACGGCAACCAGAACCTATCCGCCTTCGGCCCACTACAACATCCGAACAGGCAGATGTTCGGAGTCCGCGGCGCTCCCGGGAACACCATCAATCACGCGACCAGTTACTGGGTGGGGAATCACTCCAAGCGGGTATTCTGCGATGCTGTCGACATCGTGTCCGGAATCGGTTGGGACAAGGTCGATCCTGGCAATCCCGCATTTCGCTTCACCAATGTGTACCGAGTGGTGAGCAACCTCGGAGTTTTTGACTTCGGCGGTCCGGGCCACACCATGCGGGCGGTGTCGCTGCACCCCGGCGTCGATCCTGACGAGGTCGCGACCAACACCTCTTTTGAAGTACACGATCTCGACACGGCGGTACGCACTCGGTTGGCGACCGTCGATGAGCTCGCACTGATTCGTCAGCGAATCGATCCGAAAGCGCTCCGCGACAAAGAAGTAACATTGCCCCAAGAAAATCGAGGTAAATCATGAGGATCCAAACCGCACTCACCCGCCTCGTCGGCGTCGAGCACCCGGTCGTCCAGACCGGCATGGGCTGGGTGGCGGGCGCGAGCCTGGTGTCGGCCACCGCCAATGCCGGTGGACTGGGCATCCTTGCCGCCGCGACGATGACGATCGACGAGTTGGCGACTGCCATCACCAAGGTGAAGTCGGCCACCGACCGGCCTTTCGGCGTCAACATCCGCGCCGACGCCGCCGACGCCGGTGACCGGGTCGAGTTGATGATTCGCGAGGGTGTGAAGGTCGCTTCGTTCGCCCTGGCGCCCAAGCAGGAGCTCATCAATCGGCTCAAGGA
>CAMDFY010000183.1 GCA_945897705.1 Bifidobacterium breve
CCCGCAGATCGGGGCAGTGAGGCTGGACCGGCTTGCCGGTGCGGTACTCGCGACGCTGGCACTCTGTGGGCGGGAGCGTTCCCGCGGCGGCGAACCCGCGCCGCGGTCGCGTGCCGCACGGACGTTGTTGCTGCGCAGCCGGATTCAGCTGGCCCGGGTGCACCTGGGCGGGCAGGCTCGCGCACTGTGCGCGAGCCTGCGTGCCGAATTGCGCCAGGAGGCGGCCGCGGTACCGCGGGGCGGGGTCGATGTGTTCTGTTCGCGGGCGCATCGCCGGTCAACGCAGGTGGCAGCGGAGTTCGACGCCACGCTGAGCACCGCGCTGCCCCGCCTCGTCGGTCTCCCGGCGGGGCCGTTCTCGGCATCAGCACCGCCGTGTCCGGCACTCGAGTCGTATCTGCCGCGCTTCAGCCACCCGCGATCGGACGACCGATTGGCCGTCTTGCTTAGCGTCGGCTTCGGTCTCGGAGTGACGTTCACCGTGGGGCGGTCGCTGGCCTATCTGGTGCCCGCCTGGTGGCCGGCCGTCGTCGCGGGTTGTATCGCAGCCGGCATCGCACTGACCTTCTGGGTGATCCGAACCCGCAGCCTGGTGGCCGAGCGTGCGGCGCTGGATCGGTGGTCAGCGGAGCTGGCCGCCGGCCTGCGCGCGGCCCTGGAGGATCAGCTGGTGATCCAGCTGCTGGCGGCCGAAACCGCCCTGGCGGCACGTTCGGGGATTGGGCCGTCGCGCGATCGGACATAATCAGTTCTCCGACGGCTTTGCGGTTAACTGCGGGCGGTTTAGCGGCGGGCAGTGCGCCCGCGTTAATCTGATCGCAACTCAAGTGGGAGATACCTAATGACCTCAGCGACCATTCCCGGTCTGGACAACGCACCGACCAAGCACGCCGGCTTGCTCAGCTGGGTCCGCGAGGTCGCCGAACTCACCGGACCGGATCGGGTCGTGTTCGCTGACGGTTCGGTGGCGGAATACCAGCGTCTGTGCGACCAACTCGTGGCCGCCGGCACCTTCACCGCGTTGAGCGCACCGGACAAGCCGGGTTCCTACCTGGCTCGCTCTGAGCCCTCTGATGTGGCCCGCGTGGAGTCCCGGACGTTCATCTGCTCGGAGCGCGAGGCCGACGCCGGCCCGACCAACAACTGGATGGCGCCCGAGGAGATGCGCGCCACCATGACCGAGTTGTACCGGGGGTGCATGCGCGGTCGCACCATGTACGTGGTGCCGTTCTGCATGGGACCCCTCGGCGCGGACGATCCCAAGCTGGGGGTGGAGATCACCGATTCGGAGTACGTCGTGGTGTCGATGCGGACCATGACCCGGATGGGGACGGCGGCGCTCACGAAAATCGGCGACGACGGCTTCTTCGTCAAGGCACTGCATTCGGTGGGCGCGCCACTGGAACCTGGCCAGGCCGACGTCGCGTGGCCCTGCAGCGAGACCAAATACATCACCCACTTCCCGGAGACCCGGGAGATCTGGAGTTACGGATCCGGCTACGGCGGCAACGCTCTGCTGGGCAAGAAGTGCTACTCGCTGCGCATCGCCTCGGTGATGGCCCGCGACGAGGGCTGGCTCGCCGAGCACATGCTGATCCTCAAACTCATCTCCCCACAGGACAAGGCCTACTACGTGGTGGCGGCGTTCCCGTCGGCCTGCGGCAAGACGAACCTGGCGATGCTGCAGCCGACCATCCCGGGTTGGCGCGCCGAAACCCTCGGCGACGACATCGCCTGGATGCGTTTCGGTGAGGACGGTCGGCTGTACGCGGTGAACCCGGAGTTCGGGTTCTTCGGGGTGGCACCGGGCACCAACTGGAGTTCCAACCCGAACGCGATGAAGACGATCGCCGGCGGAAACACCGTCTTCACCAACGTGGCGCTGACCGACGACGGTGATGTGTGGTGGGAGGGCCTCGAGGGTGAACCACAACACCTGATCGACTGGAAGGGACAGGACTGGACGCCGGAGTCCGATCATCCTGCGGCGCATCCGAACTCGCGCTACTGCACCCCGATGTCGCAGTGCCCCACCCTGGCGCCGGAATGGGATGATCCGCAGGGCGTGCCGATTTCGGCGATCCTGTTCGGTGGCCGGCGCAAGACGACGGTGCCACTGGTGACGCAGGCCCGCGACTGGCAGCACGGGGTCTTCATCGGCGCGACCCTGGGCAGTGAACAGACCGCGGCAGCCGAGGGCACGGTTGGCACTGTGCGTCGCGACCCGATGGCCATGCTGCCGTTCCTGGGTTACAACGCCGGCGACTACTGCCAGCACTGGATCGACCTCGGCAAGAACGCCGACTCCTCGAAGCTGCCGAAGATCTTCTTCGTCAACTGGTTCCGCCGCGGCGACGACGGCCGCTTCCTGTGGCCGGGCTTCGGTGAGAACAGCCGGGTGCTCAAGTGGATCGTCGAACGGGTCGAGGGCACGGTTGAGGGCATCTCGACCCCGATCGGTGTCGTGCCGGCGATCGGCGATATGGACCTCGGTGGGCTCGACGTCACCGAGTCCGACGTCGCCGAGGCACTGCGCGTCGACGCCGCGGAGTGGCGCGCCGAACTTCCCTTGATCGAGGAGTGGTTCGACTTCCTCGGCGAGAAGTTGCCCACCACCCTGCGAGACGAGTTCGAGTCACTCAAGCAACGACTTGCCGAGGCGGACTAAGTAGAGTCCACGCATGCAGATCCGCGAGCATGCGCAAGCCACGCCTGACAAACCCGCCGTCATCCTCTATCCCAGCGGCACCGTCGTCACCTTCGGCGAACTGGAGTCTCGGGCGAATCGGTTGGCGCACCTGTTCCGTCAGGCTGGCCTGCGCGAGGGCGACGCCGTCGCGATCCTGATGGAGAACAACGAGCACTTCCACATGGCGATGTGGGCGGCACGGCGTGCGGGTTTGTACTACGTGCCGATCAACACCCACCTGACCGCCGCTGAGGCCGCTTACATCATCGATAACTCCGCGGCCAAGGCCATCATTGGTTCGGCGGGCACGCGGGGTGTCCTCGAGAAACTCGGTGAGCACCTGCCACAACTGCCCGGACTTTTGTTGATTGCCGGAGCCGCTTTGTCGGCGACCGACGCCTCCGGCGATGATCTGGACGGCTGGCTTCGTTACCCGCAATGTGTTGCCGACCAACCGGATACGCCCATCGCCGACGAGATCGAGGGTGATCTGCTGCAGTACTCCTCGGGCACCACAGGCCGGCCCAAGGGCATCAAACGCGCGCTGCCGCATCTGCCGCCGTCGGAGGCGCCCGGCCTGATGACCGCGCTGGTGAGTTTCTGGGCGAAGCCCGACGGGGTCTATCTCAGCCCCGCCCCGCTCTATCACACCGCGCCGTCGGTCTGGTCGTTGACGATGCACGCCGCCGGAATCCCGGTGGTGGTGATGGAGAAATTCGATGCCGAAGGCGCCCTCGATGCGATCGCGCGTCACCGCGTCACCCACGGCCAGTTCGTTCCGGTGATGTTCACCAGGATGCTGAAACTGCCTGAGGCGGTGCGCACTTCGTATGACGTCTCGAGTCTGGAACGCGTGATGCACGCCGCGGCGCCGTGCCCGGTGCAGATCAAGCAGCAGATGATCGACTGGTGGGGTCCGATTGTCGACGAGTACTACGCCTCCTCGGAGGCGCATGGCTCGACCCTGATCAGTGCCGAGGAGTGGTTGGCGCACCCCGGGTCGGTGGGTAGGCCGATGGGCGGGGCCGTGCACATCCTCGATGAGGACGGAAATGAACTGCCCGCCGGTGAGCCCGGAGAGATCTACTTCGAGGGTGGCAACACCTTCGAGTACCTCAACGACACCGAGAAGACCGCGGCCTCACGAGACAAGCGCGGCTGGACGACCGTCGGTGACATCGGTTATCTCGACGACGAGGGTTACCTGTACCTGACCGACCGCCGCCACCACATGATCATCTCGGGCGGCGTCAACATCTACCCGCAGGAAGCCGAGAGCCTGCTGGTCACCCACCCCCGGGTGATGGACGCCGCGGTGTTCGGCATTCCCGACGAGGAGATGGGCCAGTCGGTCAAGGGTGTCGTGCAGTTGGTCGAACCCGGTTCTGCCAGTGCCGAATTCGGCGATGAACTACTGACCTGGTTGCGGGAGCGGTTGGCGCACTACAAGTGTCCGCGGTCGATCTCCTTCGAGGAGCAACTCCCACGCACTGATACCGGCAAGCTCTATAAGCAGAGCCTGATCGAGAAGTACTCCGCGGTGTGACTGCGGCACCCTATTTCGATGACCTGGTAGTGGGCCAAGTATTCGACACGGCGCCGTCGATGACGATCACCGCCGGTATCGCGGCAGCCCATCAGGCGATCACCGGCGATCGGTTACGGCTGGCGCTGGACGCGGAGTTATCGGGCGCGGTCCTCGGCGATCCCGGACAACTGGCCCACCCGGGGGTGGTGTGCGATATCGCTATCGGCCAGTCCACGGTGGTGACGCAACGCGTGAAGGCCAACCTGTTCTATCGCGGGCTGAGCTTCCACCGGTTCCCGGTGATCGGCGACACCCTGTCCACCCGCACCGAGGTGGTCGGCTTGAAACGCAACAGCGCGAAACCGGGCCGCGGACCGACCGGCCTGGCTGCGCTGCGAATGACGACCGTCGACCAGGCCGGCCATCTGGTGCTCGATTTCTACCGCTGCGCCATGTTGCCGTGCAGCCCCGATGCCGGCGACACCGGCCACAACGACGATCTATCGCAGATCGGTGTGGGCTCGGCACCGGCGGCCGA
>CAMDFY010000184.1 GCA_945897705.1 Bifidobacterium breve
TCCAATCGGTCGGCATTGGCGTCCAACGCGGCGTACACCGAGTCGTCGGCGTGGCGCAGGGTGGCCAGTCCGGCGGCCACCGCGACCGGGTTTCCGCTCAGCGTGCCCGCCTGATACACCGGCCCGAGTGGCGCGAGGCGTTCCATCACGTCGGTACGGCCGCCGAAGGCCGCCGCCGGCAGGCCGCCGCTCATCACCTTGCCGAAGGTGAACAGGTCGGCGTCCACCGGATCGATGCCGTACCAGCCGGATCGGCTGATCCGGAAGCCGGTCATCACCTCATCGACGATCAACAGCGCGCCGTACTGCGCGGTGATCCGGCGCAGCGCGGCGTTGTATCCGGGAATCGGCGCCACCGCACCCATGTTTCCCGGCGCCGCCTCGGTGATGACCGCGGCGATGGTGTCGCCGTACGCGGCGAAGGCCTCCTCGACCGCGACGATGTCGTTGTATCCCAGCACGATCGTGTCGGCGGCGGTGGCACCGGTGACGCCGGGCGATGACGGCAGACCCAGGGTGGCGACTCCGGAGCCGGCGTCGGCCAGCAGCGCGTCGACGTGCCCGTGGTAGCAACCGGAGAACTTGACGATCTTGGCCCGGCCGGTGAAACCGCGGGCCAGGCGCACCGCGCTCATGGTGGCCTCGGTGCCGGAGTTCACCAGGCGCACCCGCTGCACCGGGGCGACCCGGGCGATGATCTCGGCGGCCAACTCGGTCTCGCCCGGTGTCGGCGCACCGAAGGACAGCCCGTCGGCCGCCGCCCGCTGCACCGCCTCCACCACCGCCGGGTGGGCGTGGCCGAGAATCATCGGCCCCCAGGAGCAGATCAGGTCAACGTAGCGGTTGCCGTCGGCGTCGGTGAGCCAGCAGCCCCGGGCCGAGGTCATGTAGCGGGGAGTCCCGCCGACGGAGTTGAACGCCCGCACCGGGGAGTTGACCCCGCCCGGGATGACCTCGCAGGCCTCGGCGAAGAGCTTCGCCGAGATGCTCGTGGTTCCCGCCGACTCGGTCATGGACACCAGTGTTCCAGTCGGGACACCGCCGTCAACTACAGGGTGTAGTGGCTATGTGGTCGCGGGTCCGGTAGAGCAGACCCTCGCCGGTAACGCCGACCACCACGGCGTCGCCGGGTCGCGGCGGCGGTGCGCCGCCTGCGATCCGAACCGGTATCCGGGTCCCGTCGGCGAGTTCAACTCCCACCAGCGAGTCGTGACCGAAATAGGCCGCCTCGCGCACCACGCCGGCACCGGCGCCGGAACCGGCGCTGCGATCGGGGACGGACAGCACGAGTTGCTCGGGGCGAAGGACAACCACGGCCGGGGCTCCGCCGAAACCCGCCGACGCCCCCGGGCCGACCGCACGCACCCGAACCTCACCGAGGGCGCATGAGACCTGGGATACCCCGGCGGTCACCGGCGTTGGCGGTGACGTCGTCAGGTTCAGTTCGACCGCGTCACCGACGAATCGCGCCACCTCCAGATCAACCGGCGCGTCATAAACCTCCCGCGGGGTCCCTGACTGCACGATGCGGCCGCCACGCATCACGGCCACGAGATCGGCGATGGACAGCGCCTCATCCTGGTCGTGGGTGACCATCAGGGCGGTCGTGCCCTCCGCGCGAAGCACCTCGCGCACGTCGGCCCGAAGGTGTGTGCGCAGCGAGGCATCCAGGGAACTGAACGGCTCGTCGAGAAGGATGACGTCCGGCCTCGGCGCCAATGCGCGGGCCAGGGCGACGCGCTGCTGCTGACCGCCGGAGAGATCGTGCGGCCGGGCGTCGGCGTAATCGCCCATCTGCACCATCTCCAACACCTCGGTGATTCGGTCCCGATCACTGCGGGGTAGTCCGAACCCGACATTTCCGCTGACGGTCAGGTGTGGAAACAACGCCCCCTCCTGCGGGACGATGCCGACCCGGCGTTTTTCCGGCGGCAGGAAGGCGTCCGCAGCCCCCGCGCCGGCGCGGGCGACGACTCGATCGCCGAACAGCACCGTGCCGGAGTCCGGTCGGAGGAATCCGGCCAGGAGGCGCAGCAGGGTGGTTTTCCCCGAACCGCTGGCACCGAGCACCGCCACCAGGGAACCGGAGGGAACCTCGAGATCGAGGTGGTCGATGACATTGCTGTGGTCCGGATCGTTCCGGTGATAGCTGAAGCTGATCCCGCGAACCGATACGCCGGTCACGTGTCCACCTCTCCCGCTTCGCGGATTGGCCCGACCGCGCGGCCCAGCAGCCACGCGGGCACCGCCGCCAGTGCGACCAGAGTGATCGCGTACGGCGCCGCCGATCCGTAGGCGGCAACGTCGGTCCTGCTCCACAGCTCAGTCGCCAGGGTGTCCAGGCCGGTGGGCCGCAGCATCAGCGTTGCGGGCAATTCTTTCATGGCGGTGAGCATGACCAGAATCCCGCCGGCGGCAACCCCGGGCAGGGTGAGACGCAGCGTTGTGGTGGCCCAGGCCCGAACCGGGCCGAGTCCAAGGGTGCGGGCGGTCTCCTCGAGTATCGGCGGCACCGCGGCGGTGGCACTTCGGGTAGCGGCCACCGCCTTGGGCCCGAAGAGCACCGCGTAGGCGACGGCCAGAACCGCGACACTCTGGTAGGCGAAGGGCGCCACCGCGAGGGTCAGGAATACCAGCGACAGTCCCACCACCACGCCGGGCAGGGCGTGACCGGTGAAGGACAGTGTCTCGACAGTGCGAACCAGTGGTGTGCGGTAGCGGCCCGCGAGGATGCCGACGGGAAGGGCCAGGGCGACGGCCAACACCGCGCCGGCGAACGAGACGGCGACGGAGGTCGTTGCGGCGGCGACCAGTTCGGCAAGGATCAGCGGAGACCTGCTGTGCTCGACCATGCGCAACAGCAACGAGACCAGGGGCACGCCGAGCGCCAGTGCAGTGAGTCCGCTGAGCCAACACAGTGCGGCCACGCGAGCCACTCCGACGAGTCGGATCGGGGCCACCCGTCGCTGAACACCCGTGCCCACCCGCCACCGAAGGGCGCGGCCGCGGATACGGCGTTCCGCGGTCACCAGTACCGCCGCCAGCACGACGAGAACCAGCGCGAGCACGGTGGCACCGATCCGGTCGAAGCTGGCGCGATAGGACGCGTAGATGACGCGGGTGAACGCGTCCACCCGCAGCAGGGCAACGGCCCCGAAATCGGACAGTACATAGAGCGCCACGAGCAACGCCCCGCCCGCGGCTGCCGGCCAGGCCTGCGGCAGCGTGGCCGCGGCGAACGCGCGCACAGGACCGCGCCCGAGCGCGCGGGCCACCTCCTCCACGGCGGGATCGGCGGTCCGCAGCGCGGCCGTCACCGGCAGCACGACGTAGGGAAACGAGACCAGGGTGAGGATCAGCACGGCCGCCCAGAATCCGCTCATCGCGGGGAACTGGGAGATCCACGCGTAGGCGGCGACATAGGACGGCACGGCCAGCGGCAGGGCGGCGGTGACCAGCCACACACCGCGCAGCGGCAGATTCGCCCGGGCGAGGAGCCACGCCGTGGGCACGCCGACGATCAGACTGGCCGTCACCACCGCCAGCACCAGAGCGACCGAGGTGGCGACCGTCTCCAGCGTGCGCGGCGTGGCGAGGATGTCGACGACGCGCTGCGGCCCGGCGCCGCCGGCCCGGACGAGGAGGTAGACCAGCGGTGTCAGCGAGAGCGCAGCGGTGAGCGCACCCGCGAGCAACAGGAGCCGGGGCGGGTGAGCAGTGGACTGACGCCGATCCGGTGACCGCGTCGGTGCTGGCGCCGATGTCACCGCAGTCCGACGTCCTCCAGCATCGCCAACGTGGCCGGGAGGCCGGCGAGGTCATCGAGGGCGACGTCGGGACCACGCAGCGAATCCAGCGGCGGCAGGCCCTCGGCCGGGGGCACCGAGGGCAGTAGGGCGTATTCGTAGGTGTTGGTCACGAACCACTGCTGAATCGGCGCAGACAGCAGCCACTCGACGAATCGCGCGGCGTCGGTGCTGCCGGAGGCCGACGCAAGGATTCCGACGCCGGCGACGTTGACCAGGCTGCCCGGGTCGCCCGGGGCGGTGAACGCGATCTGGGCGCGCATCGCGGACTTGCCCACCTCGGCCGCCTTCTCGTACCAGTAATAGTGGTTGATCAGGCCGAGTTCGACCTGACCGGCGTTGACGGCGTCGAGGATCAGCCCGTTCTTCTCGAACTTCTGAACGTCATTGTCCACGAGGCGCTCGAGCCACTGCTGGGTCGCCTCGTCGCCCTCCGAGACCCGCATGGCCGTGACGAACGCCTGGAACGACGCGTTGGTCGGCGCGACGGCAACCTGCCCCTTCCACCGCGGCTCGGTCAGGTCGAAGATCGACCGCGGGACCTCCGCTGCGGGCACCGCTTCGCCGTCATAGGCGATCACCCGGACGCGGCCCGACACTCCGGTCCAGGTGCCCGCGGGTGAGCGGTACGCGGCCGGAATCGCATCGGCCACCCGGTCGGGCAGCGGTCCGAACAGCCCGCCGTCATCGACTGCGCCAAGCGCTCCGGCATCCTGGGCGAAGAACACCTGGGCGGGACTGGCCGACCCCTCCTCGAGGAGTTGAGCGGCCAGTTCCGCGCTGTCGCCGTAGCGGGCCTGCACCACAATCCCGGTCTCGGCGGTGAACTTCTCGAGCAGCCCCGCAATCAGTTGCTCGGATCGACCCGAGTACACGGTCAGCGGCTCCCGGCCAGGCT
>CAMDFY010000185.1 GCA_945897705.1 Bifidobacterium breve
GAGCTGGTCGAGAATCATTGCGCTGATTCCGCCGTGCACCAGACCGGGCGGACCTTCATAGACACGGCCCAGGGTGAACTCGCTCCAGCAGCGTCCGCCGGGCTCATGGTGAACGGTCAGGGGCGGCGCCAGCGGATTGCGCACGCCGACCACCGGATTCGACCAGACCACCGGTCGTCCGGTGGCCTCGTGCCGCTGAAATCGGAGCAGGTGGCCGTTCTGCTCGGCGGCCAACATCTCCGTCACCACACTGATCGTCGTGGTGGCATCGCGAACGGTGTCGGGGTTCACGCGGGTATGCAGGCTTGCGGCCGCCAGGGCGCGCACTGCCGCGGCCAGTGGCACATACAGCCCGGACAGTTCCGCGTATTCCTCGGCCCCGATCTGCTCAAAGTCCCCGATCTGCTCAAACTTGAAGTCCATCCATCAGCTCCCGAAGACCTTGCCCACCACGGCCTTGGCCCGCCGGGTCACCCGCAGATAATTGTCCAGGAACTCCCCGCCGTCCCCGCCCGGCCAGCCCGCGGCGGCCGCGACCGCATTGAGTTGACGGCCCGGCCCCGGCAGCTGGTCGGTCGGCTTACCGCGCACCAGCACCAGCGCGTTGCGGGCCCGAGTTGCGGTCAGCCATGCCGCGCGTAGCTGTGCCACGTCGGATTCCGGCATCAGTTCGGCCGCGCCGATGGCGTCGAGCGCCTCCAGGGTCGAGGTGGTGCGCAGCCCGGGCACCTCGTGGGCGTGCCGTAGCTGCAACAGTTGCACCGTCCATTCGACGTCGGCCAGGCCGCCCCGGCCGAGTTTGGTGTGGGTGTTGGGGTCGGCTCCGCGCGGCAGCCGTTCGGCGTCGACCCGGGCTTTGATCCGGCGGATCTCCAACACCGCCGCCGGCGACAGACCACCCTGCGGATAGCGCGCCGCGTCGGCCATCAGCACGAAACGTCGACCGAGTTCGGGGTCACCGGCTACCGGGCGGGCCCGCAGCAGGGCCTGGATCTCCCATGGTTGCGCCCACTGCGCGTAGTAGGCGGCGTAGGACGCCAGAGTCCGCACCAGCGGCCCGTTTCGGCCCTCGGGCCGCAGGCCGGCGTCGATCTCCAGGGGCGGGTCATCGCTGGGGGCGCCGACGAGTGCGCGCACCTGTTCGGCCACCGTCACCGACCACTTCACCGCCCGCGTCTCGTCGACTCCCTCGGCCGGCTCGCAGACGAACATCACGTCGGCATCGGAGCCGTACCCCTGTTCCTGACCGCCAAGCCGACCCATCCCGATCACCGAGATCACCCCCGGCGCCGGGTCCGGCCCGGTGTTGTCCTGAATCACCGCCTCCAGCGCGCACTGCAGCACCGCCACCCACACCGACGACAGGGCCGCGCACACCGCCCCGACGTCGAGCATGCCGAGCAGGTCCGCCGATGCCACCCTGGCCAGTTCACGACGGCGCAGGGTTCGCGCGGCGGCGATGGCGCGGAGCGGATCGCGATGACGCCCGGCCGAGGCCACCAGCGCCCGCGCCACGACGTCGGGATCAACGTCGAGCAGCTTGGGTCCGGTGGGACCGTCGGCGTACTGACCGATCACCTCCGGTGCCCGCATCAACAACTCCGGCACGAACGCCGACGTGCCCAGCACCCGCATCAGCCGCTTGGCGACCGCACTTTCATCACGCAGCGTGCTCAAGTACCAACGCTGGTCGACCAATGCCTCGCTGACCCGCCGATAGGCCAGCAGCCCGCCATCCGGATCGGGAGTGTTGGAGAGCCAATCAAGCAGTCGCGGCAGCAGCACCGATTGGACCCGGCCGCGGCGGCCACTGGAGTTGACCAGGGCGCCCAGATGGGTCAGCGCGTTGTGTGGGCTCTCATATCCCAGCGCCGCCAACTGCCGCTCTGCTGCCTCCGCGGACATCCCGGACGCAAGGCCGAGCGTCGGATCCACCGATTCCAGCAGCGGCTGGTAGAACAACTTGGCGTGCAGGCGGGACACCCGCACGTGCTGACGTTTGAGTTCCTCGCGCAGAACACCCAGCGCATCCCGGGTGCCGTCCGGGCGGATGTGGGCGGCCCGGGCCAGCCAGCGCATCGCCTCGTCGTCCTCGGGCGCGGGCAGCAGATGGGTCCGGAGCAGGCGCTGCAACTGCAGGCGGTGTTCAAGCAATCGCAGGAACTCATACGAGGCGGTCAGGTTCGCCGCGTCGTCGCGTCCGATGTAGCCGCCAGCGCCCAGTGCGGCCAGGGCGTCCACCGTCGAGGCGACGTGCAGTGACGTGTCGGTGCGTCCGTGAACCAACTGCAGCAACTGCACCGCAAACTCGACATCGCGCAAACCACCGGTCCCCAGTTTGATCTCCCGGCCGCGCACCTCGGCGGGCACCAGTGACTCGACGCGGCGACGCATGGCCTGGACCTCGGGCACGAAGTCCTCGCGCTCGCAGGCGTTCCAGACCATCGGCCGCAGCGCGTCGAGGTAGTGCTGACCGAGTTCGGCATCGCCCACGGCCGCCCTGGCCTTGAGCAGGGCCTGGAACTCCCAGGTCTTGGCCCACCGCCGGTAGTAGGCGATGTGGGACTCCAGGGTGCGCACCAGTGCACCCTGATTACCTTCGGGGCGAAGTCCCGCGTCCACCTCGAAGAAGGCATCGGAGGCCAGTCGCATCATCTCTCCGGCAACCCGGGTGGTGATCGGCCCGGCATCCTCACCGACGAAGATCACGTCGACATCGCTGACGTAGTTCAGTTCCCGTGCGCCGCATTTACCCATCGCGATGACCGCCAATCGGGGTGGCGGCGTGTCGGGTGAGCACACGGCGGCGGTGGCGACCCGAAGGGTCGCGTCGAGTGCGGCATCGGCGAGATCGGACAGGTGCGCGCCGATCGTGGCGAACCGCAGCACCGGTTCGTCCTCGACGGTCGGCGCCAGATCCAGGGCGGCCAGGATCAGCAACCGGTCGCGATAGATGGCCCGAAGTTTCGGCATGACAATGTCTGGCGCGCAACCGAATTCGGCTATTGCCTCGTGGAAGATGGCGCGCAGTTGCTCAGGATCGGGCAGCGTCAGCGCGCCTTCGAGCAGATGCCACGATGCCGGGTTGGCGACAAGATGATCAGCTAACGCCAGCGATGAACCCAGCACCCCAAACAACCGGCCGCGTAGCGAACGGTCCTTGAGCAATGCGGCATCGAGTCGATGCCATTCCTCGCCGAGGGACTCAGCCAGTCGCACCACGCCGTGCAGTGCGGTGTCGGCGTTCGGCGCCCGGGACAGCGACCAAAGCAACTCCACGTGCGCGTCGGTGTCCCAGCCCAGCGCGACGAGATTAGCCGGAGCGCTCTTCTCGACCAGTCCGAGGCGGCCAACTCCCGGCAGGCGCGGACGATGCGTCGCGGGTTTGGCCACGTCCATGACGGTAGCGCCCCGATAATCGCTGTCGATGACAGGGCGCGGTCACGCCTGCTACAGCGACAGGTATTGCTTGAGTTCGAACGGAGTCACGTTGCTGCGGTACTCCTCCCACTCCGCGCGCTTGTTGCGCAGGAAGTAGTCGAACACATGCTCGCCGAGCGCCTCGGCGACAAGTTCGGATCGCTCCATCTCCCCCAGCGCCACGCCCAGACTCGACGGCAGTTCCCGGTAGCCCATCGCGCGCCGCTCCTCGGGCGTCAGCGTCCAGACGTTGTCCTCGGCTTGCGGGCCGAGTCGATAATTCTTCTCAATTCCACGCAGGCCGGCGGCCAACAGCACCGAGAAGGTCAGGTACGGGTTGCACGCCGAGTCCGGGCTGCGCACCTCGATGCGGCGGGATGCAGATTTGCGCGGGGTGTACATCGGGACCCGCACCAACGCGGAACGGTTGGCCGCTCCCCAGGACGCCGCGGTCGGCGCCTCGCCGCCGTGTACCAGTCGCTTGTAGGAGTTGACCCACTGATTGGTGACGGCACTGATCTCGCTGGCATGCTCGAGGATTCCGGCAATGAACGACTTGGCGACGTCGGACAGTTGCAGCGGGTCATCCGGACCGTGAAAGGCGTTGGTCTCACCCTCGAACAGGCTCATATGGGTGTGCATGGCCGAACCCGCGTATTCGGTGAACGGCTTGGGCATGAAGGAGGCGCGCACCCCTTCGGCCAGCGCGACCTCCTTGACCAGGTAGCGAAACGTCATCACGTTGTCGGCCATCGACAGCGCGTCGGCGTAGCGCAGGTCGATCTCCTGCTGACCGGGAGCACCCTCGTGGTGGCTGAACTCCACCGAGATGCCCATCTGCTCGAGGGCGTCGATGGCGTGACGGCGGAAGTTCGGCGCCGAGTCGTGCACCGCTTGATCGAAGTAGCCACCGTTGTCGGCGGGAACCGGCACAGACCCGTCGTAGGGGCCGGCCTTGAGCAGGAAGAACTCGATCTCCGGATGGACGTAGCAGGAGAACCCCAGATCGCTGGCTTTGGCCAATTGGCGTCGAAGCACGTGGCGGCTGTCCGCCCACGACGGCGACCCGTCCGGCATGGTGATGTCGCAGAACATCCGCGCGGAGTGGTGTTGGCCCGCACTCGTCGTCCACGGCAGCACCTGGAATGTGGACGGATCGGGTCGCGCGACGGTGTCTGACTCGAAAACCCGGGCGAAGCCCTCGATCGAGGACCCGTCGAACCCGATGCCCTCCTCGAAGGCGCCTTCGAGTTCGGCCGGGGCGATGGCCACCGACTTCA
>CAMDFY010000186.1 GCA_945897705.1 Bifidobacterium breve
GCTGCCGGCATGGCACACCGCAACGACCGGGCGGGTATGTCCTGACCTGCGGTAAGCAGCCGGGAATCTGGTTTTGGCCTGGGCTCGCCGGACTGGTATTGTCAAGCTCCGTGCCTGGCCGCCAGGTGCGCATGCGGCTGCATCAGAGCGGACGCAGGTGCGCTCGCCGGGGCAATTCGCATGTCTTTGAGCATCGGGAAATGCAGCAGATTTCCGCGGATGTTCTCTGCGTGCGACACGCCCGGCCGCGGGGGCCGCGACAGGGTTGAAACTGCAGTACACAGACTTAACAAACGCTGACGAAGACGAAACGCAACACAGGAAGCCGGTATATGCCAACCATCAACCAGCTGGTCCGCAAGGGTCGCCGGGACAAGATCGCCAAGGTCAAAACCGCGGCACTCAAGGGCAGCCCGCAGCGTCGCGGCGTGTGCACTCGCGTGTACACAACGACACCGAAGAAGCCGAACTCGGCGCTTCGTAAGGTCGCACGCGTCAAGCTGACCAGCCAGGTCGAGGTCACCGCCTACATCCCGGGTGAGGGCCACAACCTGCAGGAGCACTCGATGGTGCTGGTACGCGGCGGTCGCGTGAAGGATCTGCCCGGTGTGCGCTACAAGATCATTCGCGGTTCGCTGGACACCCAGGGTGTCAAGAACCGCAAGCAGGCCCGCAGCCGCTACGGCGCGAAGAAGGAGAAAAGCTAATGCCGCGCAAGGGCCCCGCACCCAAGCGTCCGCTGGTCAACGACCCGGTCTACGGCTCGCAACTGGTGACCCAGCTGGTCAACAAGATCCTGACGGGCGGCAAGAAATCGCTGGCCGAGCGCATCGTCTACGGCGCACTGGAGCAGGCCCGCGACAAAACCGGCACCGATCCGGTCGTCACCCTCAAGCGCGCGCTAGACAACGTCAAGCCGGCACTGGAGGTACGCAGCCGCCGCGTCGGTGGCGCCACCTACCAGGTGCCCGTCGAGGTTCGCCCCGAACGGTCGACCACCCTCGCACTGCGCTGGCTGGTCAGCTTCTCCAAGGCGCGCCGGGAGAAGACCATGGTCGAGCGGCTTGCCAACGAGATTCTCGACGCCAGCAACGGCCTGGGTGCCGCGGTCAAGCGACGCGAGGACGTCCACAAGATGGCCGAGGCCAACCGGGCCTTCGCCCACTACCGCTGGTAACAGCCGGTCGCTAGACCCGAACCCATCGACAACGGCATTACGAAAAGATTGGGAAGACTTCTGTGGCACAGGACGTGCTGACCGACCTGAACAAGGTCCGCAACATCGGCATCATGGCGCACATCGATGCCGGCAAGACGACGACCACCGAGCGCATCCTCTACTACACCGGTATGAGCTACAAGATCGGTGAGGTGCACGACGGCGCCGCCACGATGGACTGGATGGAACAGGAGCAGGAGCGGGGCATCACCATCACCTCCGCCGCCACCACCTGCTTTTGGAATGACAACCAGATCAACATCATTGACACGCCCGGCCACGTCGACTTCACCGTCGAGGTGGAGCGAAGCCTGCGCGTGCTCGACGGCGCCGTGGCCGTGTTCGACGGCAAGGAGGGCGTTGAGCCCCAGTCCGAGCAGGTGTGGCGTCAAGCCGACAAATACGACGTGCCACGCATCTGCTTCGTCAACAAGATGGACAAGATCGGTGCGGACTTCTACTTCTCGGTGCGCACCATGGAAGAGCGCCTCGGCGCCCGGGTGATCCCGATCCAGTTGCCGATCGGCTCCGAGGGTGACTTCGAGGGCATCGTCGACCTGGTGGAGATGAACGCCAAGGTGTGGCGCGGCGAGACCAAACTCGGCGAGAAGTATGACGTCATCGACATCCCGGCCGACCTGACCGAGAAGGCCGCCGAGTACCGCACCAAACTGCTTGAGGCCGTCGCCGAGACCGATGAGGCCCTGCTGGAGAAGTACTTCGGTGGCGAGGAACTTTCCGTCGCCGAGGTCAAGGGCGCGCTGCGCAAGCTGACGATCAACTCCGAGGCCTACCTCGTGCTGTGCGGTTCGGCGTTCAAGAACAAGGGTGTGCAGCCCATGCTTGACGCGGTCATCGACTACCTGCCTTCCCCGCTGGACGTGGCGGCGGCCATCGGCCACGCGCCGGGCAAGGACGACGTCGAGGTCATCCGCAAGCCCTCGGTCGACGAGCCGTTCTCCGGGTTGGCCTTCAAGGTCGCCACCCACCCGTTCTTCGGCAAGCTCACCTACGTCCGGGTCTACTCGGGCAAGGTCGACTCCGGTGCCCAGGTCGTTAACGCCACCAAGGGTAAGAAGGAGCGTCTGGGCAAGCTGTTCCAGATGCACTCCAACAAGGAGAACCCGGTGGAGACGGCCTCGGCGGGCCACATCTACGCGGTGATCGGTCTCAAGGACACCACCACCGGCGACACCCTGTGCGATCCGGGCAACCAGGTCGTGCTGGAGTCGATGACCTTCCCGGACCCGGTCATCCAGGTCGCGATCGAGCCCAAGACTAAAAGCGACCAGGAGAAACTGTCCCTGGCCATCCAAAAACTCGCCGAGGAAGACCCGACCTTCAAGGTCAACCAGGACCATGAGACCGGCCAGACCATCATCGGCGGTATGGGCGAGTTGCACCTGGACATCCTGGTGGACCGGATGCGCCGCGAGTTCAAGGTCGAGGCTAACGTCGGCAAGCCGCAGGTCGCCTATAAGGAGACCATCAAGCGCGCGGTCGAGAAGTGCGAGTTCACCCACAAGAAGCAGACGGGTGGCTCGGGCCAGTTCGCGAAGGTTCTCATCGCACTCGAGCCGTTCACCGGTGAGGACGGCGCGACCTACGAATTCGAGAACAAGGTCTCCGGCGGACGCATCCCGCGGGAATACATCCCCTCGGTCGACGCCGGCGCCCAGGACGCAATGCAGTACGGCGTGCTGGCCGGTTACCCGCTGGTGAACGTGAAGGTCATCCTGCTCGACGGCGCCTACCACGACGTCGACTCCTCGGAGATGGCCTTCAAGATCGCCGGCTCGCAGGTGCTGAAAAAGGCTGCGGCACAAGCGCAACCGGTCATTCTCGAACCGATCATGGCCGTCGAGGTCACCACCCCGGAGGATTACATGGGTGAGGTGATCGGCGACCTCAACTCCCGCCGTGGCCAGATTCAGGCCATGGAAGAGCGCAGCGGTGCGCGCGTCGTCAGGGCGCAGGTTCCGCTGTCGGAAATGTTCGGCTACGTCGGCGACCTCCGGTCGAAGACCCAGGGCCGGGCCAATTACTCCATGGTGTTTGACTCGTATGCTGAGGTTCCGGCTAACGTGTCGAAGGAGATTATCGCGAAGGCAACGGGTCAGTAAACGCTGGTTCGTCGGCTACGTTGCAACACAACTGAATACAACATCACTGCTTTAACCAAAGCACCAACAAGTCCAGGAGGACACAGAAGTGGCGAAGGCGAAGTTCGAGCGGACGAAGCCGCACGTCAACATCGGGACCATCGGTCACGTTGACCACGGCAAAACCACGCTAACCGCGGCTATCACCAAGGTTCTGCACGACAAGTTCCCGGCGTTGAACGAGTCGCGTGCATTTGACCAGATCGACAATGCGCCCGAAGAGCGTCAGCGCGGTATCACCATCAACATCTCCCACGTGGAGTACCAGACCGAGAAGCGTCACTACGCGCACGTCGACGCCCCCGGTCACGCGGACTACATCAAGAACATGATCACCGGTGCCGCCCAGATGGACGGCGCGATCCTGGTGGTCGCGGCCACCGACGGCCCGATGCCGCAGACCCGCGAGCACGTGCTGCTGGCTCGTCAGGTCGGCGTGCCCTACATCCTGGTGGCGCTGAACAAGGCCGACATGGTCGACGACGAGGAGCTCCTGGAGCTCGTCGAACTGGAGGTCCGCGAGTTGCTGGCCGCCCAGGAGTTCGACGAGGACGCACCAGTGATCCGGGTGTCGGCGCTGAAGGCACTCGAGGGTGACCCGCAGTGGGTTAAGAGCGTCGAGGACCTGATGGATGCCGTCGACGAGTCGGTGCCGGATCCGGTTCGCGAGACCGACAAGCCCTTCCTGATGCCCGTCGAGGACGTCTTCACGATCACCGGCCGCGGCACCGTCGTGACCGGTCGCGTGGAGCGCGGCGTGATCAACGTCAACGAGGACGTGGAGATCGTCGGCATCAAGCTCACCACCACCAAGACCACGGTCACCGGTGTGGAGATGTTCCGCAAGCTGCTCGACCAGGGTCAGGCCGGCGACAACGTCGGTTTGCTGGTCCGCGGCATCAAGCGCGAGGACGTCGAGCGCGGGCAGGTCGTCGTGAAGCCCGGTACCACCACCCCGCACACCGAGTTCGACGGCAGCGTCTACATCCTGAGCAAGGACGAGGGCGGGCGGCATACGCCGTTCTTCAACAACTACCGTCCGCAGTTCTACTTCCGCACCACCGACGTGACCGGCGTGGTCACGCTGCCGGAGGGTACGGAAATGGTCATGCCGGGTGACAACACCGATATTTCGGTGAAGTTGATCCAGCCGGTAGCCATGGATGAGGGTCTGCGTTTCGCGATCCGCGAAGGCGGCCGCACCGTCGGCGCCGGACGGGTTACCAAGATCACCAAGTGATCTGACCTGCAACGAAGCGGCGCCCGTCAGAAATGACGGGCGCCGC
>CAMDFY010000187.1 GCA_945897705.1 Bifidobacterium breve
GAGGCGACGTTCGAACCCATCCCGTTCGACGCTGCCGCCGCACGCAGTTACGGCCTCGTGGCAGCGGCTGCGCTGGGCAACGGCCCGCATCCCCGGACGAGGTTCGCAGACCTGCTGATCGCCGCCACGGCGCACACCCGCGGCCTCGACCTCTACACCCGCAACATCGCCGACTTCGGCGGGCTGGAAGACCTGATCCGGGTGGTCGGAGTCTGAACCCCGGCTAGCGAACCCCGTCCAGCTGGGCACCGGTCTCGTCCACCTGGCGCACCGGTCCGGTGAACCACTTCTTCACCGAGACATGCCAGTAGATCCACAGCAGGATGAACGTGCCGCCGACGAGCAACGGGGTGTAGTTGACGAACTTCCACTCAAAGCTGGCGTCCCACGGAACGCCGCCCAGTGAGGTCGGGAACATCGCGACGATTGAGGTGAGGATGATCTCGGCCAGCGCCAGTGGGGCCATCCATCGGTAGTGCTTGCCGAGATTCCAGCTACCCACCGCAAAGGAGTCACCGGCTTTGAGGCGGTAGTAGATCGGCACCGCGAAGGCCAGGTACAGCCCGACCACGCCGATGGAGACCACCGCGAAAAAGGCGATCGGCACCGGTGCACCGTTGATGTCGACCTCGACCAGGGCGGGCAGCGTGATGATCGCCGCGATCACTGCGGTGATGATGACCGCATTCGCCGGCACCCGCCGAGAGTTCACCGCCGACCACAACCGATGTCCGGGCACCGCGCGGTCACGGCTGAAGGCGAACAGCATCCGCGAGGCGCTGGTCTGGCAGGCCGTGGTGCAGAACAACTGTCCGGCAGTGGAAATGAACAGCACCGCCGCGGCCCACTTGGACGTCAGCGCCTGGTTGAAAATTGCCGCCACCCCGCCGCCGGCCGCCGATACTCCGTCGGCGTCTTGCACCGCGAACAGGAAGGACAGCAGGAGAATCCAGCCGCCGATTGCCGAGTAGAAGATCGATCGCCAGATGCCCTTTGCCGCGGAATCGGCGGCACTGCGGGTTTCCTCGGATAGGTGGGCTGAGGCGTCATAGCCGGTGATCGTGTACTGGGTGAGGATCGCCGAGATCGGCAGAACGAAGAGCAGCCAGCCCCACCCGGAGGTGGATCCACCGAACATGCCGCTGTTGTTGACGGTCCGGGCGAAGACTTCCCCGACGGTGGCGTGGCGCTCCGGAACCAGGAAGAGGATCGCGATCACCGCTGCCGCACCGGCCACATGCCACCACACCGAGATGTTGTTGATCACGGCAAGCAGGTGGCTGGAAAAGATGTTGATGACCGCCACCACCACCAGGATGATCAGAAACATCGCGAACACCCGCCGCAGGCTGTAGCCCGCTAACCAGTCTTCGCTGAGCGTGCCCAGGGTGAGATCCAGGAATGTCGCGCTGCTGTAGGACACCGACGCCAGGATCGCGATCAGCCCGACGAGGTTCAGCCAGCCGGTGTAGTAGCCGGCCTTCGGTCCGCCGAGTTTGGCCGCCCACCAGTAGATTCCACCGGAGGTGGGGAACGCCGACACCAACTCCGACATGCAGAAGCCGACCAGCAGGATGAACCCCGCAAAGATCGGCCAGCCCCACGCGATCGCCGCCGGCCCGCCGTTGTTCCAGCCCAGGCCGAACGATGAGAAGCAGCCCGCCAGGATCGAGATGATCGAGAACGAGATGGCGAAGTTGTTGAACCCCGACCAGGAGCGGTCGAGTTCCTGGGCGTAACCCAGTCGGGCGAGATGGCGTTCGTCATCGTCGAGCAGTTCGTGGCCCTCGGGCATGGTAGGTCTCCTTCGCCGGACTCGATGCGAGCGCAATAGGACAAACTCCGTGCGGGCGTGGTAGGACGATATGCCGGTTAGGGGCTTAGCGTCCTACCTTTTCCCGTGTCGGTTGTGTAAACCTTGGAGCCGACCGCGCACGGTCTGCCATTACGTTCACTCGGAGGGAGTACTCGTGGCAACGCAGAACACCGCGGGCCGTCGGCACGGGTTGCTGACGCCCGGGGAGTTGGAGCGGCTGATGGCCGCCGGCGAGATCGACACGGTGATCGTCGGGTTCGCCGACATGCAGGGCAGGCTTGTCGGCAAACGGGTCTCGGCCCGGTTGTTCGCCGAGGAGGTCGCCGCGCACGGCGCGGAGTGCTGTAACTATCTGCTCGCCACCGACGTGGAGATGAACACCGTCGACGGATACCGGATGTCGAGTTGGGAGTCCGGCTACGGCGACATGGTGATGGCGCCCGACATCAGTACTCTGCGGATGATTCCGTGGCTGCCCGGAACAGCCCTGGTGATGGCGGATCTGAAGTGGGCAATCGGCGATCCGGTGATCGTCGCGCCGCGGCACATCCTGCGCACCCAACTCGACCGACTGGCCAAGCGCGGCCTGGCTGCCTTCGTCGGCACCGAGTTGGAGTTCATGGTCTTCGAGGACACCTACCGCGAGGCCTGGGCGGCCGGCTACCACGGATTGCGCAAAGCCAGCGACTACAACATCGACTACGCCATCGGTGCCTCGACGCGCCTGGAGCCGCTGCTCCGCGATATCCGCCTGGGCATGGACGGCGCCGGCATGTATTGCGAAGGCGTCAAGGGCGAGTGCAATGCCGGCCAGCAGGAGATCTCCTTCCGTTACGACGACGCCCTGGTCACCTGTGACAACCACACGATCTACAAGAACGGCGCCAAGGAGATCGCCGACCAGCACGGCAAAGCGCTGACCTTCATGGCCAAGTTCGACGAGCGCGAGGGCAACAGCTGTCATATCCACATTTCGTTGCGCAGCACCGATGGCGCCGCTGTCCTCGCCGACGCATCCGATCCATTGGGCATGTCCTCGATGTTCCGCAGCTTCATTGCCGGACAGCTCGCCACTATGCGCGAGCTCACGCTGTTTAGTGCCCCGAATATCAACTCCTACAAACGATTCGCTGCCGGAAGCTTTGCCCCGACCGCGATCGCGTGGGGCGTGGACAACCGGACGTGTGCGCTACGGGTCGTCGGCGCGGGCCACTCAATGAGAATGGAGTCCCGCACCGCCGGCGGTGACGTCAACCAGTATCTGGCGGTGGCCGCGCTGATCGCCGGTGGACTGCACGGCATCGACCAGGGGATGGAGCTTCCCGAGCCGTGCACGGGCAACGCCTACGCCGGCGGCGCGCCGCGGTTGCCGACCACGCTGGCCGAGGCGGCCGGGTTATTCGAACACTCGCCGGTGGCGCGCGAGGCGTTCGGGGACGAGGTCGTCGAGCACTACCTCAACAATGCCCGGGTCGAACTCGCCGCGTTCAATTCGGCGGTCACCGACTGGGAGCGGGTGCGTGGTTTTGAGCGCTTCTGACGCGGCGGGCAGCCTTCCGGTCATCGGCCTGACCACCTACTTGCAACAGGCGCAGACCGGAGCGTGGGATGTCCCAGCCGCTTTCCTGCACAAGAGCTACCTGGATGCGGTCACCACGGCCGGTGGGATCACCGTGCTGCTGCCACCGCAACCCGTCGGTGTCGGCATCGCCGCGCGGGTGCTGGACGGCCTCGACGGGCTGGTCCTCACCGGCGGCCGTGACGTCGATCCCGCCGCCTACAACAACGAGCCGCACCCGGCCACCGATGAGCCGGCCGTTGACCGCGACGCCTGGGAGTTCGCACTACTCGGTGATGCGTTGCGGCGCGGCATGCCGGTGCTGGGCATCTGCCGCGGGGCACAGGTGCTCAATGTGGCCCTGGGGGGCAGCCTGCACCAGCATCTGCCGGACCTGCTCGGCCACGCTGGTCACCAACGGGGCAATGCGGTGTTTGCCACCTCCACAGTGCGGACCGTTGAGGGCAGCCGATTGGGACGTTTGATTGGCGTGAGCGCGACGGTGCAGTGCTACCACCACCAGGGCATCGACCGGATCGGTGAGGGGCTGATCGTCAGCGCCCGCGATACCGACGGCCTCGTCGAGGCTGTCGAGTTGGTCGGGGATGATTTCGTCGTCGCCGTGCAGTGGCATCCCGAGGAGGCTTCGGAGGATCTGCGGCTGTTCACCGGGCTGGTCGAGGCTGCCCGAAACTTCGTGACAGCCCGGACCTATTCGAAAGGAGGCGTGAGATCGTGACCACCACGGAATTGATCAATCCCGCCACCGAGCAGGTGCTGCGCACCGTCGTACTATTGGACACCGCCGATGTCGACGACGCCATCGCTCGGGCAAAGGTCGCCCAGAAAGCCTGGGCCGCACACGCTCCAGCCGAACGTGCGGCCGCCTTGCGTTCCTTCGCCGCCGTCGTCGATGCTCATGTGAGTGAACTGGCGGCACTGGAAGTCGCTAACTCAGGGCACCCCATCGGCGCGGCCGAGTGGGAGGCCGGTCATGTCCGCGACGTGTTGCAGTTTTACGCGGGCGCACCGGAACGGTTGTCCGGCAGGCAAATTCCCGTCGCGGGCGGCCTCGACGTCACGTTCAACGAGCCGATGGGCATCATCGGGGTGATCACCCCGTGGAACTTCCCCATGCCCATCGCGTCGTGGGGATTCGCACCGGCGTTGGCCGCCGGCAACGCCGTGGTGCTCAAACCTGCCGAGTTGACTCCGCTGACCTCCATCCGTCTCGGCGA
>CAMDFY010000188.1 GCA_945897705.1 Bifidobacterium breve
AGCCACCATTGCCGCGTGGTGCGGCTAACTGAGTCTAGCCGCTCTCGGGTTCGACGGCCGAATCAATATCCGCCGGCCCGGCCGCTGGATCATTACTGGGCGGCCCGGCCGCTGGATCATTACTGGGCGGCCCGGCCGCTGGCAGATCCAATTCGACGACGGCGTCGGCGATCTCGCTGGTGGACGGCCCCGGTGGCGGAATGAAGGCGATACGACGGTAATACCGCAGTTCGCGGATGGACTCCTGGATGTCCGCCAACGCCCGGTGCGCGAGTCCCTTCTCCGGCTGCCCGTAGTAGATCTTCGGATACCACCGGCGGCACAACTCTTTGATCGAGCTGACGTCGATCATCCGGTAATGCAGGTAGTCGTCGAGCGTGGGCATGTCTCGGGCGAGAAATCCACGATCGGTGGCGATCGAATTTCCGGCCAGCGGGGCGGTTTTGGCCTGGGGGACGTGTGCGCGGATGTAGTCCAGCACCATCTCCTCGGCTGCCGGAACGCTGATGGTCGACGCCCGGACCTCCTCGGTCAGCCCCGAACTCCGGTGCATTCGGGCGACCACCTCGACCATCCCGTCGAGGGCCTCGTCGTCGGCGTGGATCACCACGTCGATGCCGTCACCGAGGACATTGAGGTCAGCATCGGTCACCAGTGCGGCGATCTCGATCAACTTGTCAGACTGCAGGTCCAGCCCGGTCATCTCGCAGTCGATCCACACCAGTTCATCCCGCACAGCGAATAACCCTAAGCCCCGGCGGCCCGCACGCATGGCTCACCCTCGTTCATTGCGTCCAGCGCAGTAGTCTCGTTCGCTATGACCGAACCAACCGGCACCCCCGCTCAGCAGATCGCCTCCGGCTACGAAACCGCCGGTTCGGCCTTGGAACTGGGCTCGGTCATTGTGGACGGCGAGGTGGACCCCTCGGCGCAGATCCGGATCCCGCTGTCGATGATGAACCGCCACGGCCTGGTTGCCGGCGCCACCGGAACCGGGAAGACCAAAACCCTGCAGGTGATCGCCGAGCAACTCTCCGCCGCCGGTGTTCCGGTGGTGATGGCCGACTTCAAGGGCGACCTTTCCGGGCTGACGCGACCCGGGGAAGCAAACGAGAAAACCGCCCAGCGGGCCAAAGACACCGGCGACCAATGGGTGGGATCGCCCTTCCCGGTGGAGTTTCTCTCGCTGGGAACCGGCGGCATCGGGGTTCCGGTACGCGCAACGATCACCGCCTTCGGGCCGATCCTGCTGTCGAAAGTGCTCGGGCTCAACCAAACTCAGGAGTCCACGCTTGGCCTGATCTTCCACTGGGCCGACCAGCAGGGCCTTCCCCTGCTGGATTTAAAAGACCTTCGCTCGGTAATCACCCACCTCACCAGCGACGAAGGCAAAGAGCAGTTGAAGGCGATCGGCGGCGTGTCGGCACAAACCGCAGGGGTGATCCTGCGCGCGCTGATCAATCTTGAGGCCGCCGGCGGTGACACCTTCTTCGGCGAACCGGAGATCGAACCCGCTGACCTGTTGCGCGTCGACGAGCAGGGTCGCGGCATCATCACCCTCTTCGAAGTCGGTGAACAGGCTGCTCGCCCGGTGATGTTCTCGACGTTCCTGATGTGGGTGCTCGCCGATCTGTTCACCTACCTTCCCGAAGTCGGCGATGTCGACAAGCCCAAACTGGTGTTCTTCTTCGACGAAGCCCACCTGTTATTCACCGACGCGTCCAAGGCATTCCTGGCGCAGGTGGAGCAGACGGTGAAGTTGATTCGTTCCAAGGGCGTGGGGGTGTTCTTCTGCACCCAGTTGCCCACCGATGTGCCCAACGCCGTGCTGTCTCAACTCGGTGCTCGCATCCAGCACGCTCTGCGGGCATTCACCCCCGATGATCAGCAGGCGCTGGCCAAGACGGTGCGTACCTATCCCAAGACCGAGTTCTATGACCTGGCAACCGATCTCACCGCGTTGGGCATCGGTGAGGCGATCGTCACCGTGCTGTCTGAGCGTGGCGCCCCAACGCCGGTGTCCTGGACCCGGTTGCGCTCGCCCCGGTCGTTGATGGACACCATCGGACCCGACTACATCAAGGCTGCCGCCCAAGCCAGTCCCCTTTTCCTCAAGTACGGTGCGACCGTCGACCGCGAGTCGGCCTACGAGATGCTGGCCGCCAAGATGGCCCCGTCGGCATCCGACACTGGTGCGGTGTCAGTGGATCTTCCGCCCATCGTGACGGGAGACTTCGAACTGCCGCCCATGCCGGCGCCGGTCGAAAGGGCCGGACCGGGCGTGCTTGAGCAGGTGATGGACAATGCGGCCTTCAAGAGCGCGATGCGCTCAGCCGGAACGGTGATCGGACGGGAGATCACCCGCAGCATCTTCGGCACGGGTCGCCGGAGGCGCTAGGCGCAGGCGCTAGTCGCCGCCGAGCTTTTTGTAAACCATCCCGACGATCGGGGTCACGATTGCTCGTGGCGCGTATCCGCTTGCCACCGACATCGCCTTGGATGTCACGCCGGGCACCACCCGCATCTTGTTGCGTTCCAAACCATCCAGTGACAGCACGGCGGTGTGCTCCACGGAGATCCACAGGAAGTCCGGGATCAATTTGTCCACCAACGACGCCTCGCTCGCATCAGGCATCTCGGCGCGAACCGGACCGGGCGCGAGCAGAGTGACATGGACTCCGGTGTCGCGTAGTTCGCCGCGCAGCGACTCGCTGAATGTGTTGGCGAACGCCTTGCTCGCGGCGTAGGTGGCGTTGTTGGGAATCGGTGAGTTTCCCGCCGCCGACCCCGAGATCAGGATGCCACCGGCTCGGCGAGCGATCATGCCCGGCAACACGGCGAGAACCAGGTCGTGCACACCCAGCACGTTGAGTTGAACCTGGGCCTTCTCGGCGGCGGGATCAAGGTCGGCCACCGGGCCGAAGGTGGCGGTGCCGGCGTTGGCGCACAAGATCGAGATGTCCCGCCCGGCCAACTCATCGGCCAGTGACTCGCGCTGCTGTGGATCGGCGAGGTCGACCGCCCGGATCTCGACGATCACGCCATGACGTTCGGTCAGCGTGGCGGCCAGTTCGGCGAGCACCTCGGCGCGACGCGCGGTGATGATCAGATGGTGGCCGCGGGCGGCGAGTTCGGCTGCCAGTGCCGCGCCGATGCCCTGCGAGGCGCCGGTGACGACGGCTCGGCTCTCCGGAGACGGGGCAGGAACTGGCATGTGGCAATCGTAGGCGGGGTGGATAGGGTGCACTCCATGGCACCGCGGTCCAAGGTCGTGGCCTGGGCACTCTGGGACTGCGGCTCGACCGGTCTCAACGCGGTTGTGGCGACTTTCGTGTTCTCGGTGTACCTCACCGGCACCGTGGGACAGGGCATTTCCGGCAGCACTTCGCCGGCCAGCATGCTGGGCCGCGCGCTGACCGTCGCCGGATTTCTGGTCGCCCTGCTGGCCCCGTTGACCGGCGTGCTGGTGCAGGCGCCACACCGGCGACGCGTCGTGTTGGCGACCCTGACCGGGCTTGCGGCGTTCTTCACCGCGGCCATGAGTCTCATCGGCGACGACCCGAGCTACCTGGTGCCGGGGTTGGCATTGCTGGCACTGACCGCGGCGTGCGGCGATCTTGCCAGCGTGCCCTACAACGCGATGCTCCGAGGGTTGTCCACGCCGCAGAACTCGGGCCGGATATCTGGATTCGGTTGGGCTGCAGGCTATTCGGGCAGTGTCTTTTTGCTCCTTCTGGTGTACTTCGGTTTCATCTCCGGCGAAGGGCCTGACCGCGGACTGCTGGGCCTGCCTATCGAGGACGGCCACAATGTGCGCGCTGCAATGCTTCTGGCAGCAGCGTGGCTTTTGATCTTCGGCCTGCCGCTCATTCTCATCTCGAAGACCACCACGGCAGTCCGCCCGGAAACCTCACCCGGTTTTTTCGGAGGGTACCGGCGGTTGTGGGACGACCTTCGCGGCGAGTGGCAGCGAGATCGAAATTTGGTCTACTACCTGGTGGTCAGCGCGGTGTTCCGGGACGGACTCGCAGGAATCTTCGCGTTCGGCGCGGTTCTCGGCGTGAGCGTGTACGGCATTTCGCAGGCCGACGTGCTGATCTTCGGCGTCTTTGCCTCGACGGTGGCAGCCATCGGGGCGGTGGCAGGCGGGCGCCTTGATGACCGCGTCGGGGCAAAGCCGGTCATCGTGGTGTCGCTGAGCGCACTGATCGTTGTCGGGATGACCCTGATGGCGTTGTCGGGGCCGACCGCGTTCTGGGTGTGCGGTCTGCTGCTGTGTCTGTTCGTCGGCCCGACCCAGTCAGCGGCGCGAACGCTCCTGCTGCGGATGACCGGAGAGGGCAAGGAGGGCATCGCGTTCGGGCTCTACACCACCACCGGACGGGCCGCGGCCTTCCTCGCACCGTGGCTTTTCTTCGTCTTCGTCGACTTCTTCGGCTCCGACCGGGCCGGACTGGCCGGTATCTGCCTGGTGCTGGCCGCCGGCCTGGTGGGAATGCTGTTGGTCCGGGTGCCCGATCATGTTCGCGCGACGAACAGTTAGGCCACGCCGGTGCAGATCGTCAGGCCGCGCCCGGTGCGCTGGCGTAC
>CAMDFY010000189.1 GCA_945897705.1 Bifidobacterium breve
CACCGCGCGGGTGTTGGCGTTTCCGGCGTTGGTGTTGGCTCGGATGATCACCGCGGACAGTTGTGCGCACTCGTTGTAGTTGCCGGCGATGGGTTCGGGGTTCCAGCCCTGTCCGCTGCGCGGGTCGCGGGGCAACTCCGATATCGCGCGGGCTATCGCGGGTGCGGAAAGGTTTACCGCGCAGGGATCCGGTGGTGCCGGCGTCGGAGTCGGGGGAGATGACGCGGCGGCCTGGCTGGACGGGCTTTCCACAGAGGTGCTTGCGGAGGTCGTCGTCGATGCCAGTGGGGTCTTGGAGACCGTCGAGTCCCCGGAACCGCAACCGGTGAGCGCGGCGACGGCCACCCCGGCGATCGCCGAGGCCGTCAGGCGATTCCCCACATCGCAGCACGGTACCGGCTCGCCCACCGCCGACCGGGGTGCGACGCGCACGAGCGAACGTGACGTGCGTTGATGGCACTAGACTCCGAGTCGCGATGACAACACTCGAAGATGCAGATGGCCCCGCTGGTGAGCCCGTGCGCACGTTCGCCGACCTGCAGATTCACCCGGCGGTGTTGCAGGCGGTCGTCGATGTCGGCTACGAAACCCCCTCACCGATCCAGGCGGCCACCATCCCAGCCCTGATGGCGGGTTCCGACGTGGTCGGCCTGGCCCAGACCGGAACCGGGAAGACCGCTGCCTTCGCCATCCCGATCCTGTCCCGGATCGACACCACGAGTAAGAACACTCAGGCGTTGGTGCTGGCGCCGACGCGCGAACTTGCCCTGCAGGTCGCCGAGGCGTTCAGTCGTTACGGCACGCACCTGCCGAAGGTCACCGTGCTGCCGATCTACGGCGGCCAGTCCTACACGGTGCAATTGGCCGGGCTGCGACGCGGCGCGCATATCGTCGTCGGCACCCCGGGCCGTGTCATCGATCACCTCGAGCGCGGCACGTTGGATCTTCAGCATCTGGACTATCTGGTGCTTGACGAGGCCGACGAGATGCTGCAGATGGGTTTCGCCGAGGACGTGGAGCGGATCCTCGCTGACACCCCGGAGTACAAACAGGTTGCGTTGTTCTCGGCAACCATGCCCCCGGCGATCCGAAAGATCACCACCAAGTACCTCCACGACGCCGTGGAAGTCAGGGTCAAGTCCAAGACAGCCACCGCCGAGAACATCACTCAGCGCTACATCCAGGTCGCCGGGCCGCGCAAGATGGACGCGCTGACCCGGGTGCTTGAGGTCGAGCAGTTCGAGGCAATGATCGTGTTCGTGCGGACCAAGCAGGCCACCGAAGAAGTGGCTGAAAAGCTGCGTGCCCGAGGGTTTTCCGCAGCCGCCATCAACGGCGACATCGCCCAGGTTCAACGCGAACGGACGATCGCCGCGCTCAAGGACGGTGGTATCGACATCCTGGTGGCCACCGACGTTGCCGCCAGGGGCCTTGATGTGGAACGCATCTCGCATGTGCTCAACTACGACATCCCGCATGATCCCGAGTCCTATGTGCACCGCATCGGCCGTACCGGCCGCGCCGGGCGGTCCGGAAATGCGCTGCTGTTCGTCTCGCCGCGGGAACGGCATCTGCTCACGTCGATCGAAAAGGTGACCCGGCAGAAGGTCGTGGAGATCCAACTGCCGAGTGTCGAGGACGTTAATGCCCAGCGGGTGACCAAGTTCCGTGACTCCATCACCGAAGCTCTGCGGGCGCCGGGCTTCGAGATGTTCCGCCGTCTGATCGAGGACTACGAGCGCGATAACGACGTGCCGATGGGCGACATCGCCGCCGCGCTGGCGCTGCAGTCCCGCGACGGCGCGGAGTTTTTGATGACTGAACCTCCGCCGGTGTCCGAGCGGCCTCGCCGCGATGGCCAGCCCGAACGTGAGCGCGCGCCGCGGCGGACCCGAGATGACTTAGCCACCTATCGGATCGCGGTGGGCAAGAGGCACAAGGTCGGCCCCGGTTCGATCGTGGGAGCGATCGCCAATGAGGGCAATCTGAACCGGAGCGATTTCGGGCACATCACCATCAAGAGCGACTTCTCTTTAGTCGAACTGCCGGCGAAGTTGCCTAAATCGACACTCAAAGCCTTGGAGAAGACCCGCATCTCCGGGGTATTGATCGACCTCAAGCCGGACCGCGGCGGCCGGCCGCCGGGCGGGAAGCCGCGGCGCCGGGTGCCATGACGGCCACCGGCACGGTCGATCAGGGCGGCTTGGAGGCAGTCAACGGCCGCGATCGGGTTCCGGCGCTGACCGGCGTTCGCGCTCTCGCCGCGATCCTGGTTCTCGCCACTCATGCGGCGTACACCACCGGCAAGTACACCCACGGATACCTCGGCGTCGTCTACTCGCGGATGGAGATCGGTGTACCGATTTTTTTCGTGTTGTCGGGTTTTCTGTTGTTCGGTCCCTGGGTTCGGGCTGCGGTTGCCGGCACGGCGGCGCCGTCGCTGTCGCGCTACGCGCGCCACCGCGTCCGGCGGATCATGCCCGCCTACGCGGTGACGGTGCTGGCCGCCTACCTGATCTATCACTTCCGCGACGCCGGCCCCAATCCCGGGCATTCCGTGAACGGCCTGCTGCGCAATCTCACACTGACGCAGATCTACACCGACTCCTACCTGTATTCCCACCTTCATCAGGGTCTGACCCAGATGTGGAGTCTGGCAGTCGAAGTGGCGTTTTATCTGGCGCTGCCCGCCCTGGCCTACCTGCTGTTGGTCCTACTGTGCCGGCGGCAGTGGCGGCCGGGTCTCTTGCTGGTCGGCTTGGCCGGCCTGGCACTGATCAGTCCGGCGTGGATGGTGCTGGTGCACGAGACTGAGATCCTGCCCGACGGCGCCTCGCTGTGGCTCCCGGGATATCTGGCGTGGTTTATCGGCGGGATGATGCTCACGGTGCTGGCGGCGATGGGCGTCCGCGGTTACTGGTTCATCGCGATTCCGTTGGCAACGGTGTGTTACTTCATCGCCGCCACGCCGATCGCCGGTGAACCGACCACCTCACCGACCGGGCTGGCTCAGGCGGTGGTGAAGATCGCGTTCTATGCGGTCATCGCGACACTGGTCGTTGCTCCGCTGGCGCTGGGGGACCGTGGCTGCTACACCCGACTACTGGCCAGCCGGCCGATGGTGTGGCTCGGCGAAATCTCCTATGAGATCTTCCTGGTGCACCTCATCGTCATGGAGTTGGCGATGGTCGAGATCCTGCATTGGCGGGTCTACACCGGTTCGATGCCGGTGTTGTTCATTGTCACGCTCGCGTTGACGATCCCGGTGGCGTGGGTGTTGCACCGTTTCACCCGGGTGCGGAACTGACCCGCCCTGCCGCCAGCCGGTTGCGACAACTAGCCCGCTATCCGCACCGGAACCGATAATGGCCGGCGCACGTAACTGCCGCCCGCCCAGGTGATTCCGGACTTGTCGACCTCGAAGTCCGGACAGCGGGCCAGCAGTTCGGTCAACGCGATCCGGGATTGCAGTCGCGCCGCCGCAGCCCCCAGGCAGTGATGCGCGCCGTGGCTGAAGGTCAGAATGTTGCGTGGTCGGCGGGTGACGTCCAACTCCGCGGCATCGGGGCCGTATTGCCGTTCGTCGCGGTTGGCCGAACCGTAGAGCAGCAGCACCTTGCGGCCGGCCGGGATCGTGCGCTCGGCGATGGTGACGTCCCGGGTGGCGGTGCGGGCCAGGCCCTGAACCGGTGAGGTCAGCCGCAGGAACTCCTCAATCGCGTCGGTCATCAACTCCGGCTGCCGGGCCAGCAGCGCGCGTTGGTCGGGCCGCTGATCCAGCAGTTGCACTGCGCCGCCGAGCAATCCGGTGGTGGTGTCGTTGCCGCCGGTGACCATGGTGAAGGTGAAAGCGAGGATGGACAGCACGCCGGCGGTGTCGCCGTCTGCGCCGACGCCGGCCGCGACCAGATGCGACACCGTGTCGTCGCCGGGATCGCGCCGGCGGCGCTCGATGAGTTCGGAGAAGTAGGCCATCATTGACAGCACCGCATCCCCGGCACCGACCACCCCACTGGGGCCGGAAGCGCCTGCTGCGACGATGGCGTCGGTCCACCCGTCGAACTGCGCCCGGTCTGCATCGGGTACGCCGAGGTAGTGCGCGACCACCATCGAGGGCAGCGGTTTGAACAACTCGGCGATGATGTCGCCACCGCCCTGGGTGCGCATCCGTTCGACGCGCTCGATCACGAACTCGCGCACCTTCGGCTCGACGGCCTCGACCTGGCGTGGGGTGAACCCGCGCGCCACCAGCTTGCGGAACTCGGTATGCACTGGCGGATCCTGCATCACCATCGGCGGGTTGTCGGCCAACCCGATGAGTTCGAGTTCGTTGTAGTTGACGGTCAGACCTTGCGCCGAGGAGAACGTCTGGTGGTCGCGGGCCGCGCTCCAGATGTCGGCGTGCCGGGACAGCACCCAGTAGTCGTGCTCGGGATTGTGCGCGGTGACATGGTGAACCGGGTCATGGTCGCGCAACGCGGCATACATCGGCCAGGGGTCGGTCCAGGTGTC
>CAMDFY010000190.1 GCA_945897705.1 Bifidobacterium breve
TTTCCGTGGGTCGGCAGGCCCCAAACCGGGCCTTCGGGACCGGCAGACCAAAGCCCTGCGCCGTCGTCACGGAGGTTGCTCTTGCCCGCATTGCGCAAGCACCCGCAGGCTGCCACCAAGCACATCTTCGTCACCGGTGGCGTTGTCTCCTCACTCGGCAAGGGCCTGACCGCCAGCAGTCTCGGGCAGTTGCTGACCGCTCGCGGACTGCAGGTGACCATGCAGAAACTCGACCCGTACCTCAACGTCGATCCGGGAACGATGAACCCGTTCCAGCACGGCGAGGTGTTCGTGACCGAGGACGGAGCCGAGACCGACCTCGACGTCGGCCACTATGAGCGCTTCCTGGACCGGGATCTGTCCGGTTCGGCGAATGTGACCACCGGCCAGGTGTATTCGAAAGTCATCGCCAGGGAACGCCGTGGGGAGTACCTCGGCGATACCGTGCAGGTGATCCCACACATCACCGATGAGATCAAAAGCCGCATCCTGGAGATGGCCGAGCCGGACGCCGAGGGAAATCGGCCAGACGTCGTCATCACGGAGGTCGGCGGCACCGTCGGCGATATCGAATCCCAGCCGTTCCTGGAAGCCGCCCGTCAGGTTCGCCATGAGGTCGGCCGGGAGAACTGCTTTTTTCTGCACGTCTCGCTGATCCCGTATCTGGCGCCGTCGGGGGAGTTGAAGACCAAACCCACCCAGCACTCGGTGGCCGCCCTGCGCAGCATCGGCATCACCCCGGACGCGCTGATCCTGCGGTGCGATCGCGAGGTGCCTGAAGGGCTCAAGGAGAAGATCGCGCTGATGTGCGACGTGGACATCGACGGGGTGATCTCCACCCCGGATGCGCCGTCCATCTACGACATTCCCAAGGTTTTGCACCGTGAGGAACTCGACGCCTATGTGGTGCGGCGGCTGAACCTGCCCTTCCGCGACGTCGATTGGACCACCTGGGACGACCTGTTGCGCCGAGTGCACGATCCGCAGGAGACGGTGCGAATCGCGTTGGTGGGTAAATACGTCGACCTCTCCGACGCCTACCTGTCGGTGGCCGAGGCGTTGCGGGCCGGCGGGTTCGCCCACCGCGCCAAGGTCGAAATGCGCTGGGTGGCATCCGATGACTGCGAGACCGCCGCCGGTGACCCCGAGACCAACAGCGCGGCGGCCGCAGCGCTCGCCGACGTGCACGCGGTGCTGATTCCGGGTGGTTTCGGGATCCGCGGGATCGAAGGAAAGATCGGCGCCATCCGGTACGCCCGGCACCGTGGGCTGCCGCTGCTGGGGCTGTGTCTGGGGTTGCAGTGCATCGTGATCGAGGCGGCCCGCACGGTGGGCCTGAGCGAGGCCAACTCCGCCGAATTCGAGCCGGACACGCCGGATCCGGTGATCTCCACCATGGCCGATCAGCGCGAGGTTGTCGCGGGTGAGGCCGACCTGGGTGGGAGCATGCGATTGGGTGCCTACCCGGCGGTCCTGGAACCGGGATCCGTTGTCGCCGAGGCGTATCAGGGGACCGAGGTGTCTGAACGGCACCGGCATCGCTACGAGGTGAACAACGCCTACCGCGATCGGATCGCCGAGAGCGGACTGCGATTCTCCGGCACCTCACCGGACGGACACCTGGTCGAGTTCGTCGAGTACCCGCGCGACGTGCACCCCTTCCTGGTCGGCACCCAGGCCCATCCGGAACTCAAGAGCCGGCCGACCCGGCCCCATCCGCTGTTCGTCGCGTTCATCGGCGCGGCCATCGATTACAAGGCAGCGGAACGACTTCCGGTGGAGATCCCCGACCATTCCAATGGCCACGAACTTGCGGGCGGCCCCGACCATGCGGGCGGCCGGGAACTCGCCGACGACTCCGGTGCGCAGCCGTTGTCGGAACACACGCGTGGCTGACCACGTCTTCGAGACGGTGTCCTCCGAAACCGTCTATCGCGGAAAGATTCTCGCGCTGCGCACCGATGAGGTCCGGATGCCCGGGGGCGGCACCGCGATGCGCGAGGTCGTTGAGCATTACGGTGCGGTCGCCGTCGCCGCCGTCGACGATCACGACCGGTTGATGATGATCTACCAGTACCGCACTGCACTGAACCGTCGGCTGTGGGAACTGCCCGCCGGACTGCTCGACGAACCGGGGGAGGCTCCCGCGGTGGCCGCTGCCCGCGAACTGCGCGAGGAGACCGGTTTGGTCGCCGATGACTGGCGGGTGCTGCTCGACGTGGCGCTGTCCCCGGGCTTCTGCGATGAGGCGGTCCGGGTGTATCTGGCGCGGGGCTTGAGTCAGGTCGGTCGCCCGGAGGCCGATCACGAGGAGGCCGACCTCACGGCGCACTGGCTGGACCTCGAGGATGCCGCCCGGAGGGTGTTCTCCGGTGAGATTGTCAACGCCACCGCCGCGGCGGGCGTGCTGGCCGCCCACGCCGCGATCACCGAGGGGCGGCCCACCCGGCCGGCTGACGCCCCGTGGCCGGATCGCCCGAAAGCCTTTGCGGCCAGGCAACACTCATGACGACGGCACAATTCACCGCACTCGACGGACAGTTGCGGGGCTACCTCGATCACCTCACCATCGAACGTGGCGTGGCCGCCAACACGATCAGTTCCTACCGACGCGATCTGCGCCGCTACGGCGAGCACCTGAACCTGCGCGGGATCGACGATCTGCGTGCGGTCACCGAGACCGACGTCAGCGATTTTCTCGTCGCACTGCGCCGGGGCGATCCGGACGCACACGTGACCCCGCTGTCGGCGGTGTCGGCGGCGCGGGCGCTGATCGCGGTCCGCGGATTGCACAAGTTCGCCTCGGCCGAGGGCATCATTGACACCGACGTCGCCCGCGCGGTCAAACCACCCACCCCCAGTCGGCGGCTGCCCAAGAGCCTGACGCTGGACGAGGTGCTGGCACTGCTCGACGGTGCCGGTGGCGACGGCCCGAACGACGGCCCGCTGACCCTGCGCAACCGGGCGCTCCTGGAACTGCTGTACTCCACCGGCGCCCGCATCTCCGAAGCGGTGGGCCTCGATGTCGACGACGTCGATACCCACGCGCGGTCGGTGTTGCTGCGCGGCAAGGGCGGTAAGCAACGACTGGTTCCGATCGGTCGGCCGGCGATCGCGGCACTGGATGCCTATCTGGTGCGGGGACGTCCGGACCTGGCACGACGGGGGCGCGGTGGGCCGGCGATCTTCCTCAACGCCCGGGGCGGCCGGCTATCCCGCCAGAGTGCCTGGCAGGTGCTGCAGGACGCCGCTGAGCGAGCCGGGATCACCGCGGCGGTCTCGCCGCACACCCTGCGGCACTCCTTCGCCACGCACCTGCTCGACGGCGGCGCGGACGTGCGGGTGGTGCAGGAACTCCTCGGCCACGCCTCGGTGACGACCACCCAGATCTACACCCTGGTCACGGTGACCGCATTGCGCGAGGTGTGGGCCGGCGCCCACCCGCGGGCGTAGCCGCGACTCGATTCAGCCCACGAACTCCGACTCCAACACCAGATCCGGGACCCGGGTGTACTCCGCATGCGTCCGGTGCTCGACGGTGTTCCAGGTCGTGCCCTGCTGGGCGCGCATGTAGGCGCGGTACTTCGGCGCTCCGGGCACCAGGATGTTGTCGGCGACGGCGATGCTGCCCGGATGCAGCCAGCCACGATCGACGATGCGCAGCAGGTCGGGGAGGTAGGCGGCCTTGTCGTGGTCGATGAATACCAGATCCAGACCGCCGGTCGCGAACCCGTGATCGCGGGCGAGGGTGTCCAGCGTGGTGCCGCCGTCGCCGATGGTGCCGACCACGCAGGTGATCCGGTCCGCCACCCCGGCGTGCTCCCAGATCCGCCGGGCGTTGGCGGCGTTGGCCTCGGCGAGTTCCACCGAGACCACCCGGGCAACAGGCGCGGCGCGGGCGATCCGCAGCGCGCCATAGCCGCAATAGGTGCCCAGTTCCAGAGCGAGCACCGGGTCTGCCCGGCGTACTGCGGCGTCGAGGAGCAGGCCCTTCTCATCGCCGACGTTGATCAGGATGGATTCCTGATACGCGAAGCGGTCGATGGTGGCAATCACGTCGTCGAGGTCCCCGGCACGGGCGTAACGCAATACGTAGTCCACCGCCGCGGCCTCTCGGCCATCGCCGACCTGTCCGGTTCGGGAGATGTTCCGAACCCCCGCCGCAAGTCGCAGCACCGACCAGCGCAGGAAGGGCAGGCGGACTTTGAGGGCCATGCGACCACGGTAGAGGACATCGGTGGCTAGACTTTGCGCCGATGTTCGCCACGCCGCCGATGCACCCGACCCCGATGGCCCGCGTGGGAGTAGCCGGGTGACCGACGAGCGAGACGAAGCGCCGATCGGTCTGACCGGCCGCCCCCCTCGCGCTATCCCCGAACCGCTGCCGCTGACCAGCCACGGCCCGGCGGCGGTGATCTCGATGTGCAACCAGAAGGGCGGGGTGGGCAAGACCACCTCCACGATCAACCTGGGTGCGGCGCTGGCCGAGTACGGCCGCAAGGTGCTGCT